>JAGRPC010000070.1:0-27189 GCA_020439925.1 Verrucomicrobiia bacterium
CGGCAAGAGCGCCACCTTCCCGGTGAGCCTGGAGGCCGGAAAGACCTACACCGTGGTTGTCGAAACCGTCGGCGATGAAATGCGCGTCCTCATCGACGGCAAGGCGGTCGCTTTCCTGAAATCTCCTGGCATCGGTCACGAGACCAAATCCAAGATCGAACTCGGCGTCGCCGGACAGAGCGGCTGGTTCGACGACATCAAGGTCTGGAACGCCTCGCCGGCGAAGTGAGGCATTGTCCGGGCGGCGACCAGTGGCGAATTCACTTGTTTGCCTCTCGGGTGGCAATTCCCGCTCGTTCTCCCGCAAGATCCGCGTGGCGTGGACTTGAGGTTGAAACGTCACTCAAAGTGATGCGATATGTGTTGTCCATCTTCTTCGCCGCAAGCCTGATCCCCACGTTGTTCGCAGGATCTCCAGATCCGCCCGCCTATGAACCCGGGCGCTTTTTTCTCACCCAGATCCTGCCGATCCTGGAAAAGCGCTGTTACGAGTGCCACTCCGAAGCGGAAGATCAGGATGACGGGGGGCTTGTCCTGGATACGCGGAGTGGATGGATGAAGGGCGGAGACCATGGACCCGCCGTCGTCCCCGGAGAACCCCGGAAAAGCCCTCTCATCCGTTCCATTCACAGCACCGATCCCGGAGCCCGCATGCCTCCCGAAGATCCCCTGCCGCCACTGGAAATCGCCCTGCTTCAAACTTGGGTGATGCTAGGAGCTCCTGATCCCCGCCCCTGAATCGGGAAGGCTCGCTTTTTTCATGCGGCCTGCATGGGCATTCCGTAAGGAAGCTCCTCAGGAAGCGTGACAAATTCACCAATTTTACTCCAAAGGGAGGAAAAATCGCGATTCACGTCTCCCGAAAGGCAGTCGGTAAGTTCATCCGCCGTTTCGGGGTAACGTTTGATGAGGTCGCGGAAGGAAAAGTGAGGATCGTAGAAGGCGTAGACGAGTTTGCGCATGTTTTCGATCCCCTCCCGCAGGCTCTCGGAGTATCCCGTAAAGTGTGCGGGCGACAGATCGCCGGTCTGAAGCCCCTCGTGCACATAATCACCTGCCATGACTCCGCTTTTCAGCGCAAGCATGATCCCACTGCTGAAAACGGGATCCAGGAAGGCGAAGGCATCCCCCACGAGAAGCAAGCCCGGTGCGGCGCCATACTTCGAATATCGGGAGTACTCGCTGGTGAGGTAATACTCACCAACCTGCCTGCCGCAGGAAAGGTGATCGGCGATCCAACGGTTGTTCTCGATCTCGCGATCAAAAATGACCTTGGGATCTTTCACCCCCTCTCGGGTGAGGTATTTCCCTTCGGCCACCACTCCGACGCTCACCCGGTCGCCATGCTGAGGAATGTACCAGAACCACCCCTTTTCTGGAACAAAGGCAACGGTGGTCGCACCCTCGTCGATGCCGGCTTCGCGTTTGGCTCCCTCGTAATAGGTCCACACCGCGACCTTGTTGAGATAAGGATCCCCAACCCGCCACGCTTGGCGATTCGAAGAGAACGCTTCCTTGCCGCTGCAGTCGAGAGTGATCGTTGCTCTCACCTCGAACGGTTTGCCATCCCTGTCCACGGCCCGAGCGCCCGTGACACGGCCTTCTTCATAAACCAGTTCCTTCACTTCCACCCCTTCGTGCACCGAGGCTCCCTTCTCGATCGCGTTGTCACGCATCATGACATCGAAATCGGATCGCAATACCTGCCAGCTCTGGGCTACG
Organism: Verrucomicrobiia bacterium; assembly: GCA_020439925.1. Classification (GTDB taxonomy): domain Bacteria; phylum Verrucomicrobiota; class Verrucomicrobiia; order Verrucomicrobiales; family DEV007; genus Arctic95D-9. The sequence continues at coordinate 1,723 of JAGRPC010000070.1, forward strand.
GTATCACGGTCATACCGGGTGAAGAAATAGAACGGATCGGAAGCTCTTCCGTCAGGCTGCACAAAACAGACACTGTATTTCTTCATGAAGTGGGAAGCCTTCATTTTCGGTATCATCCCGATCCGTTCGAGGGGCTGATAGGTGAAGGGAATCAATGATTCTCCTACTCGGTATCGGGGAAAGACATCGCGCTCGAGAATGAGAACGCGGTGACCTTTTTCTGCGAGGATGGAGGCGGCACTGCAACCCGACGGGCCGGCACCAATGATGAGGACTTCCGTTTCTAGGATCTCAGTCATAGCTCTGCATATTTAAGCCTGTTACGATCCCTGGTGACCTTCAGAACAAAAATTCCATTTTTCTATTTCTCTTATACTCATTCGGCATAATAAGTTCGAGGCTCTTCCTCACCTGTCTGCGCCTCAGGCGAGACTTGTCAGAGGAGGCAGCGACGGCTTAATCTCAACCAGTATGACTTCCCGCCGTCGATTCCTCGCTGCCTCTTCCTTGCTAGCCGGTGCCTGTGCCGGGAATCCTTCTGATGTGATCGCCCAGCTGAAACGTGCGGATGTTGATCCTTCGTTTGTCGTGAAGAACGGCCGCATTCGGCAATCCATTATGGGCTGGTGCTTTAATGATCATTTCAAGGCGGTGGAACTTGCGCATCATTGCAAGGCGATCGGGCTGGTCGCCATGGAGGGCATCCCGAGGGAAGCCTACCCGGAAGTGAAAAAGCTCGGGCTTGAAATCTCACTGGTGAGTTCCCACGGTTTTGCCAAGGGACCGTGCAATCCCGATTTTCGGGAAGAGGTGGTCGCCAAGCTGATCGAAAGCATCGATGTGGCGAAGGAATTCGGGGTGAAGAACGTGATCACCTTCACTGGCATGCGTTTCGATGGAATGGATGAAGAGAAGGCTGCCAACGATTGTGTCGAGACCTGGAAATCGGTGCTTTCGCATGCCGAGAAATCCGGGGTGACGCTTGTGCTGGAGCATCTCAATTCGCGTGACAACACGCACCCGATGAAGGGACACCCCGGTTACTTTGGTGACGATGTCGACTTTTGCGTCGACCTCATTCACCGGATCGGGTCCCCCAATTTCAAGCTCCTCTTCGATATTTACCACGTCTCCATCATGAACGGGGACATCATCCGCCGGATCCGGCAGTACAAGGATGTGATCGGACACTATCACACGGCCGGAAATCCCGGCCGGGCCGAGTTGGACGACACCCAGGAGATCAACTACCCCCCTATTCTTCAGGCCATCCTCGACACCGGTTACACCGGTTTCGTCGCCCAGGAATTCATTCCGACCTGGGACGATCCCGTCCTCGCCCTGCGCCAGGCCGCGCAACTTTGCGACATCTGATCTTTACCTATTCAACCCTGTTCAGTCATGACATCAACCCAATCCAATCCGTCACGCCGCCGCTTTTTGGGGCGGGCCTCCGCAGCTGTAGCAGCACCGATGATACTTCCTTCTGGATTGCTCGGCCAAAATGCGCCCAGCAAACGGGTTACCATGGGTTTCATTGGAATGGGCAATCGCGGCACGGGAGTGATGGAAGCTTTCCTGAATCATGCCGACGTCCAAGGAGTTGCCGTGTGCGATGTCGACGACTTTCATTTCCGCGTACAGGGAGACAAGCGGAGCCGCGACTACGGACGGACTCCAGGCAAACAGGCGATGGAGGCGGTCTACGCGAAACGAAGCGAGTCCGGCAGTTGGAAAGGCTGCACACCCTACGCGGACTTCCGTGAGTTGATCGCACGCGACGACATTGACGCGGTGATGGTGGCCACTCCCGACCACTGGCACGCGATCATCACCATGACGGCGTTGCAGAACGGCAAAGACGTCTACTGCGAAAAACCGATGACCCACTTGTATGCCGAAGGCCATACCATCCATCGCGAGGTCGCCAAGCGCAAAGCGGTGTTCCAGGTCGGCTCGCAACAACGCTCGGATGCCCTCTTTCAGCAAGGTGTGGAAATCGTTCGCAACGGGCTGATCGGCAAGGTTCACAAGGTGGAAGTCGGTCTGCCCACCGGGCACGATCAACCCGAGGGCGATACCACGATGAAGACACCACCCGCAGACTTGGACTACGATTTCTGGTGTGGCCCTTCCCAGATGCTCCCCTACATGGAGGCTCGGCACCACTGGTCGTGGCGCTGGACCCTGACCTATGGAGGCGGGCAGTTGATGGACTGGATCGGCCATCACAACGATATCGCCCATTGGGGGCTGGACATGGACAAGAGCGGTCCGATCTCCGTGGAAGCCAAGGACTGGACCTTTCCCCAGACGGACGTCTATGATTCGCCGGTCAGCTACGATGTCGTTTCAAAATATGAGGGCGGCGTGGAGGTGCTGATGTCTTCCCGTCTCGAGATGGGGACGAAATGGATCGGAGAAAACGGATGGGTCTACGTAAACCGGGGTAAATTGACCGCATCGAATCCAACCTGGGCGGAACGAGGTTTTGTCGCCGGTGACTGGAAGACCTACAAAACGCCGGGTCATCAGCGTAATTTTGTGGACTGCGTACTTTCCCGCGAAGACACCATCGCCAATGCGGAAACCGCTCACCGATCAATCACTCCCGGCCACCTCGCTTATCTTTCCCATGCCATCGGGGCACCGGTCCAATGGGACCCGATGGGAGAAAAGGTGGTTAGCAATGAGGAGGCCCAGAAGCGGCTGATGTCTTTGCCTTATCGTGGTGACTGGAAATTGGGGGCCTGAAGGGTGAGTTCAAAAGGAATTGCCATTTTATAATTTTGACAAAAATTATAATTACCATATAATTTAAGGGTCTCTTCTTTGAAGCGACCTGTCTATGCGTCCCTGTTGCCGCTATTCCTCTTTGTTCCTCGCTTTCCTCACTTTGGAAGCACCGGCTTTGCATTCGGATCAAAGCCCATCGATTTCGCTATATCCAGCGTCGGAGTCTTTCGCGAAGACTTGGGACGCCAATGCGTGGGAGCCCGGAAGCGGGGCCGCGTTCTGGCATGCATCTCCTGCCTCCCCCCGGAATCGTCGGGAAACTCACGAGCCGACGCAGCCAAGCCGGCCCACAGTCATCAGGACTGGCAAGAAATCTTTAAGCCCCAACAGCAGACAGCCCGAGAAGTAACCATTCCGTCTGAATTCCCTCCGTGGAGGGACCGCTGGAGCTGACAGCCTCCGGGAAATCATATTCCCGGGGGCTGTTTCTCTTCCGGAGACGCCGTTTTACCGAAGAGCCCCATTCTTTCATCGACTTGTCCCTCCAGGACGTCCGAAATCGTATGGAGCGCATTGCCTTCAAGCTCATTGCCGACGTAGAGAAAGGCCATGGACTCGGGGTCTGACCGGTTCATCTGATGGGAAATGAGCCGGCACAACGCTTCCCTCGCCTCCGGGTCAATTTCGCGGAGTTGGTGATAGGGCTCAAATTGTTCCTTTGCCCAATCGTGGCTACGTCCCGGAGTCAGCAAAAAGCGGCCGACGACAAAAGGGTTGGCTTCCGGAGGATGAACAGACATCTGTTCCAGCACGGGGGGCATCCTTGTCCATTGGTTGTAGACATGAGCGACGCCGTGGGAAGAAAGCATCGAAAAATATTCGGGATGCAGCCAGTTTCCGTTTCGTATCTCAACGGCGTAACGCCATCCCTCGGGCAACTGAGAGAGGAACCGGTCGAGATCGGCCACAAAGTCCCGTCCATGTTCGTATTCTCCGGGGTGAAAATGGGAAAACTCGAAAATCAGCGTGCCTACTTTTTTGCGATACGGCTCCAGTCGCCTGAGAACTCCCATCTCCAGGACTCCTGGGCTGAGATAGAAGTCGTTCGTCTTCCCCGCCCGTTCCCCGAATGCTTCGACCTTTGGAAAGGTGCGAATGGTGATTTCATCGGGAACCTTGAAGGAGAACATGAAATCTTCAGGAACCTGCGCATGAATTCCCTCGAGGAAACGCTTACGCGGCAACGCATAATAGGTGGCATCCACGCAGACTGACCGGAAGGTTTTCGCGTATTCCTCGAGGCAATGGTCGGAGAACCGTTTTTTGGAAAAGTGAGTCCCCCACAGGTAGCGGTCCTCGTCGTAAAGCAACCCGCACCAACCCTGGTACCGCCATGATGAAGTTCCCAGGCAGATGCCATGCTCCTCAAACAATCGCCGGGCGACGCTCTCGATCCGGGTTCTTTCAAACAGCATCAGACAGGTATTAACCCTTCGGAGCCGATCACGGCAACCGCTTTGTCGTGCTTGATTGCGGGCTCGAAGAAGGCCCCGCTCAAGCTCGACAAACCCGCCGTGTGTAGTCAAGCTCATCGTCAGGCCACAGGGGCAGGGATATGAACGATACTATCGAGTGCCCGGAATCATCGGTCGCGATACGCGATCGCTTTCCTCTTATCCTTGGCTTGATCTGGCTTGCCTTTGCCGCGGTCCTGGGCATCGCCCCAAAGCAACGCGCCGACTGGTGGATGGAGCAAATTGTCGTCGTGACCGGGCTCGTGATCCTTGTGACGACTCACCGATGGTTCGCCTTTTCGAGGGCCTCTTATCTCCTGGGATTCATCTTCCTCTGCTTACATACCGTCGGAGCTCACTACACCTATTCACAGGTTCCTTATCGTGAATGGATCGAATCGGTCACGGGGATGGAAGCCTATTCCCAGACGGTGGGGCGAAACCATTTCGACCGTGGCGTCCATTTCCTTTATGGATTGCTGCTTTCTCGCCCTTGGAGAGAGGCCTTCTATTTTTCGATGCGGCCCAGACGCGACCTCTGGAGTCATGTTGTTGTTGTCTCGTTCGTGATGGCGACATCTCTGCTTTATGAACTGCTCGAATGGGCTGCCGCAGTCACCTGGGGCGGCGAGGCTGGCATCGCTTTTCTCGGCACCCAGGGAGATCCCTGGGATGCCCAGAAGGACATGCTCCTGGCTTCCCTGGGATCACTGGTGGCCGTGTCGGCGATGAAGCTGAGGATCTGCCTCACAGGCTTCGACCCGGCCCGATCCTGGGGTGAAGGGCAGCGTCGGCGAGATTCTCTGGTTGGTTCCGGTTCCTGAACAACCGTCAAAGGCACGGGAGAAGCAGTTCCCGCTGCCAGGCAAGCAGGGTGTCCTTCTCCTCGTCAGGCAAGTTTGTCGCAGAGAGACGCTCCATGGCGAAGCGCGTTGCAATCACCGTAGGCTCCACCCCGAGTTCCTGAGCCCTCGCATCCCGAAACCGACGAATCCGATCAAGGCGTGCCTCATCGATCTCGAGCCGCGGCCCATCTCCTCGTCGATGTTTCACAGGGTATTCCCCCGTGCCGACCGCACGGGCGGACGAAATCGCCTCATGCAGTCTCCTCACTGGCCCGGGCCGAAGATAATGCGGCGGCACCACGGTCTTGTCCCCTTCCAGCAGGACCGCGAGATTCAGAAGATCCTGATTCCCCAGGAACTTGAATGCCGGGCGATCGAGGCGCCGGCACTCGTCATCGCGCCAGAGCCAGAGATATTTTAGAAAATGAAGTCCTTTCGGAGAAAGTCTCCCCCACCCATTGATCCGCCAGAGATCATCGACCGACTTTCCACTCCGGTTCAGCACCGAATCCTGTGCCGCACGGCAACTCTCAACAAACCAACCGATGCGGTCATTTCCGCGAAGCCGATCCAGGTAGCGATCTCCCAGATCGAGGAGGAAACGAACGTCGTTATACGCGTACTCAAGCATCTTCCCGGTCAGCGGTCGTTTGCTCCAGTCCGCCTTCTGGGATTGCTTGGAAAGTTTCACGTCGTATTCGGTCTCAAGCAGGTTGGCGAGACCAAACTTCTCCGCCCCAAGAAGCCGAGCCGCAATCTGGGTGTCGTAAATCGTCGAGGGCACCCAGGAGTAGGTGGTGTTCAAGAGGGAAATGTCATAATCCGCCCCGTGCATCCAGACGACTTCAAATCGGTCTATGTAACGCAGAAACGGGTCGAGCATCCCATCTCCAAAAGCGAGAGGATCGATGATGGCAAGGGCTCCCGGGACAGCAAACTGGATGAGGCAGAGCTTGGTCTCGTAGGAGTGCATACTGTCTGCCTCCGTATCGATCGCACAGGCGCGAAGCTCGCCCGTTCCGTCGACAGCCTGCAGAAAACGGGACAGAGACTCGGGGCCGTCGATATAAAATTCGGGTGGTGCTCCAGGCACTCTCGAGGTAGTCTCGTTGGGTTCGTCCATCTTCACTGGATACCACGCAAAAGCAACTCGGCATTCGAACGCGTTCCCCGAATCGCCTTCAACAACTCGACCATTGCCTCGGGTGCGGGCCTCTGCGCCAGTTGTTTCCTCAGCGAATTGATGCGGACGTACTCATCGGGATGATAAAGCAACTCATCCTTTCTTGTGCCGCTTTTGAGAAGGTGAATCGCCGGAAAGATACGGGACTCTGCCATCTCGCGATCCAGCGTGATCTCCATATTACCGGTCCCCTTGAACTCCTCGAAGATGACGTCATCCATTCGGCTGTCGGTCTCAATAAGGCACGTAGCCAGAATCGTGAGACTCCCCCCTTCTTCGACATTTCGCGCAGCGCCGAAGAACCTTCGCGAACGTTCGAGAGCTTTGGGCGAAATCCCCCCGCTGCCGATCGGGCCTCCCCCGCCGCCATGACGTTGATTTTTTCCAAACCCTCCGCCACCTCCTCCCTGCTTCGCTGAATTGTGAGCCCTCGCGAGCCGGGTGAGGCTGTCAAGCAGCACCACCACGTCACGGCCATTCTCAACCAACCTCTTCGCCCGGTTGAGAACCATGTCCGCCACTTCGATATGGCGATTGGATGATTCGTCAAACGTGGAGCTGTAAATCGAAGCGCTGACCGTTTCCCGGAAATCGGTCACTTCCTCCGGGCGTTCATCGAGGAGCAGGACGATCAACTCGACGTCGGGATTGTTCCGATGGATAGAAACCGCGATGTTCTTCAAGAGTATGGTCTTGCCTCCTCTTGGTGGAGCCACGATCAATCCACGCTGCCCTTTCCCCAAGGGAGACACCAGATCGATGACTCTCTGCGAGGGCACTCCGCCCTCGTTGAGTTCAAGAATCAACCGCTCCGAGGGGAACATTGCCCGAAGATCGTCAAACACCGTGGGCGTTGCCCACTTCTCAATGGGAATCCCCTCCACTTCGAGGATTCTCTCAACAGTGAGGAGTTTTTCGCGATCCCGTGGCGCTCTCACCTGGCAACGGAGTCGCTGGCCAGGCCGAAAACCATGACTCTTGATCAACTGCGCAGAAATCGACACATCGTCCGAATGGGAAGCAAAGCTGAATGCCGGCCAGCGAAGGTAGCCCTGGTGATCGCCGGCAGAATCGAGAAATCCTTCGGCTTCCATCATCGTCCCGTGGCTCCCGTAAAAACGGAGAATCTCGAAAACAAGATGATGTTTAGAACGCACTCCGGCCACTCTTAGCCCCACTTCCTGTGCGGCATCGTGGAGTTCTGCCAGAGACTTCTGCTGGAACTCATTGACGTCGATCATCGGAGGAACGGATACCACCTTCTCCTCAACCTCTCCTTCAGCAAGGATGGCCGTTTCGGTGTTTTCAGAAGAATCGTTATCTGTCATTCAGTTTGATAAGTTTTCGCATCGCCGAAAGAGATGGGAAATCTGTGCATCCATGGACTCCAGATCCCCGTCGTTCCAGACGACAATGTCAGCGCGCCGGACTTTGTCCGCCATTGGCAGTTGTGAACGGAGAAGCCGGTCAGCAACACGAGGGGCTAGCCCCCGGAGCTCAAGCAGCCGACGGCGTTGCACGCATGCCGAAGCACCCACTACCAAGTCCAGGTTCCGAGAAACGGGAAAATCGACTTCATAGAGCAAGGGCACTTCCACAAGCGACAAGCGGACCTCGTCGGCCAAAGCACCCAAGTGCGCCTCCACCCTCCGGAGAACCTTCGGATGAACCAACTCCTCAATCTTCCCACGAAATGCCGAATTTTCAAACAAGAGTTCACGCAGGAGAGCGCGATCCAAGGAGTCACCCGTAAATAATTCAGGCTGATTCAGGTTTATGGCAATTTCCTTGAGCTCCTCGATGGTCTCTTCTTCCCTGTATAACTCACTCACAGCCGCATCACAGCTGAAGAAAGAAACCCGACCGGGCGCCGCCCACGTTAGCATGCGCTCGCAAAAGTGACTTTTACCGCAAGCTGCTCCCCCGGTAACGGCGATCGTGATCATGCTATGGAACCGGGGGCAGATAAAAGAAAACGCGGTCCTTTCGGACCGCGTTCTTGGAAACTTGGATGATCATCATCCGGCAGGATCCGACGCCCGGCCAATTCACTTCTGGTAGGGAACCGGACCTGGAGCAAAAGTTGCCGGGGTCGTGATCGGCGGACGAGGCACCGGCTCGGGAAGAGGCTCGTCGGTGATGCGCCCATTGATTGGCATCCCAGCCGGATCCATGAGCTGGGCCTGAACAAAAATCGTGAGATTGCGCTTCAGGTGAAGTTCAACGCTCGAACGGAAAAGCCGTCCCGCGACGGGAAGGTCTCCCAGGAAGGGAATCTTATCTTCCACATCTTGGATGTCTTCCCTGATGAGGCCCCCGAGAGCGACGGTCTGGCCATCCCAAATCGTGACCTGGGTAGTGACCTTCCGGGTATTGAAGATCGGCATCTCGATGCGGTTTTCAGTGACAACGACTGGCTGAACGAGTCCCAGGGCATTGACCGATGAGGTGAGAATCGGGCTGCCATAGTTGATGAACCCGTCGAATTCGACCACTTCGGGAGCAAGATTGAGATCAATCGTGAATTCATCCGCGCCGAGAACCGGATCCACCTCCAAGGTTACACCGGTGTTCCGGGTTTCGAACGCAGTCGGCGTCGCGGGAGTGACCGGGAAACCGCCCCCAGTAACAGTCCCTCCCGTGGTCAATCCGCCGATCGAGCCGAACTGGTTGGGGATTTCCGGCGGATCGTATTCGGTGGGGTAAATGAATTCGCGGATCACCTCGATCTTCGCACGCTGACCGCTGCGGGCCATCACCGAAGGCGCGGAGAGAAGATCAACACCCTTCTTCTGGCTGAGAGCCCGAATCATGACCTGGAACTGCGGATCAGTAAAAACACCGGCAATTCCGAAGACCGCCGGAGCCATGAGTGAACTTCCGCCGGTGGCAGACCCTGCCGCCTCAGCAATGAGGGCATCGATCGAATTGCTGTCGATTCCTTGCGAACCCGACCTGAGCCCCGCGGTAACGTTGTTGAAACCCACGGGCAGCTGAGTAGCCGGATTCACAAAACTGTAATTCACGACATTACCAGCACCCGTCTGGTTTCCAACGGTTCCACCCGACCCGAAAACACGGGGACTAGATCCGAGATTAAAGGGACCAAGCAGCCAGTCGAATCCCAATTCCTCCCCATCTTCTTCGCTGATCTCAACGAACCGCGAGGTGATGTAGATCTGCTTTTCGACGTTGTTCTTGAGAGAGTCGATATAAGCCTCGACCAACTCCATCTGATCCTGGGTGTTGCGGACGATGAGTTGTGAGGTTGCCGCGTTGTAGATCGCACTGGTCCCCGCTCCGAAGGTGATTCCGGCAGACTCGAGGATCTCCTTGGCTCCCCGACGACCGATAGCGCCGCCTCCACCTCCAGCTGCAGCCGGCTCAGCAAAGGGATCGGCGGCAGCGGCACCCCCACCTCCGCCTGCGCCTCCTGCGTCAGCAGAAAGGAAAGTTGGCGGAACCACGTAGACGTTGGTGAACATTTCATCCACGGGTTGCGACAGAGGAACGACCTTAACAGCAAACGGTTCAACCTTGTACTTCAACTGGGCGAGCGAGGTCGTGTATCGAAGCGCTTCGGCCAAGGGAACACTGGCAAGGCGAAGCGTAATCAGGGTATCCCCGACTCCACCTCCACCACCGGCAGCGCCACCTCCACCACCGGCACCTTCAAAAGCGAACGCACCATCGGCGGCGGGGGCCGCAGGGGCGGCAGCCCCACCTCCCGGAACGAGGGAATTGCCGGCATCGAGGATGATGTTTACGCCTTTCTTGGCTGGATCCGGTTCATTGACATCCAGTTCAACACTTCGCTGCTGGAGGAAATCAAGGGCATCCTTGAGAGGGGTGTCGGAAAACTCGACACTTGAGAGAACGATGGTTTTCAACTTCTCCTCCGTCCGACGGATGTCCATGGTGGCACTGTCCGTTGGGATGTCGGCGATCGGACCACTTTCAAGATTGGCGGGTACCGGAGTCGCCCACCCTTCCGCGATCTGGCGAATCATGCGGGAACGGGTGTGATCGTAGGCCGCGTCGTAATAATTCAGGCGGTTCCGCTCAGCCTCTTCCATACCACGGCGCGCGGCGGTATTGTACTTGTCGTCGTTGAGCGCCTTGTTGAACTCCCGATCCGCTCGATCATAGTCCCCAAGATCGATATAACCTTGAGCGGTCTTCAGAGCCAACTTGACTCGACGAACTCGCTCGAGGTGAGAAGGCGTGAGCGCGGGAGAGTAGTAATCAGGGTCGTTGAGGCGCTCCAGCAGTCTCTTGGCGTCGATATTGTCGGGATCAACGCTGGGCTGAAGGACCTCTTCTACGAGAGCAATCGCTTCGGGGTAGCGCCCCTCTTCGGCCCGCTGGGTCGCCAGAAGAACGGAGGCTCTGGAAAACTGCTTGATGTAAGCGCGACGACGCGGCTCGGTCATGGGGGCATCCGGGAGAAGATCGAGCGCTGCTCGGTATTGGTCGATGGCTCCCTGGTAATCACCGTCGGCCATCAACTGCGATCCACGCAAAGCGGCTTCGTCAGCCTTCTTCACGTTCTCCTGCAGGCGGATGACATAATTGGTGGCAATCCCCGGGACTCCGCCGCCATCGCTGCCATACCCGCCAGGACCAGCAACCACGTTACCTGCCAGGAGCGCCGCCATGGCGCCTGCCAAGCTACCGGCCAAAGGGAATGCGAAGTTTTTCTTCATGCCTCTTCTCTTCATAAAATCGTCGCGTTCAAGCGGTTCTCGTGACTCCTGTCACTCAAACCCAACCAAAAACAGAATCTCTTTGCAATGTCAACACTTACTTCTTGGGAATCTCAACCGTTTCTTCGGGGGCCGTTCCGGTCTGGAAGGTAATTACCACCGAATTCTCATTGACTTTGACAACCCGGTATTTGGTGTCGGGGTCAATGGTAAGACTGAAAGTCTCTCCCTCCTTCACGTACTGCTTGAAGGAAGAGTCGAGTTCGAACTGCATTTCCGCATAATAGGTCGGTATCTGCGTGTCGACGTTGCGCACCAGTTCGTGAGTCTCGTTTTTCGGAAGGTAAGTAATCTTGAGGACTGAAGCATCGACTTCAATTCCCACGTTATTCCTCGCCTTCTTTTCTTCATAACTGTCCAGTCGGAACTGTTCATCCTTCGAGACCTCGCCGATGCGGATGTAGAAATTTTCTCCACGCGGCCACTTTGCACTCGGAAGGCGGTTGACCTGGAACCGTTCCGGATCCGGTTTTGCGGCGAAACGAAGGACGTAAACTTCCTGCTGTCGAGAAGCAAAGATCAGCTTGTTCGCATAGGGGGGATGGGAAGCCTCGTCAACCGGGTCGGTTTTGGCCTCCCACTCCGCCAGGCTCGTGAATCCGTCCCTATCGGGATCCTGGCTGAGAACTCCTGCATTGAGGAAATCGAGGTTGTATTTGAGCAACCAGGAATTTTCGACCGGAGGCCGAATCGGAGCGGAGTTCGGATCGATCATATTGATGACGATTCCGTCTTTCTCCACGAGGGGAACCGATATAAACAGAGGCACTTCGGTGTTGTTGACCCCTTTGTTCGAGTTGGACCACTCCTGCTTCTTCTCGACATAGGAGCGGGCAATTCCCGCGATCGTCTCTTTTGTTTCGGGAAGATCGTTGACGGGACTCGCCTCTTTCAGGGCGAAATTCTCCGAAAAACCCAAAGCCCGAAGAGAAAACAGAACGGAAACAGCCACCACCAGCAGCCCTCCCAACAACAACACGATTTTATCCCACGCTTTACCGCTCATTTTTTGCCTTTCTTCGCTTCAGGTTCCGGAGTCGTGGCTTTCACTTCCTCAGGACTGAGAAAGCGGGTGATGTCGACGACGAGGAAGACATTCAGATTCTCCTGTCCCATGAGAACACGGGCATCCTGATCCGCCTTGATGAAACCCGCCTCACGTGCCTTGGCTTCAACTTCCGCTTCGGGAGCGGTTCCCCTGCCCCATTCGGCAAGCTTATCGGGGCCGGCCACCTCCTTGGTCACCGGATTTTCGTATTTCACGAAACCGCTTCCTTCTTCGGTGAGCTTGAGCGGTCCCTCTTTCAGCTCGGAATTGATTTTCAAGACTCGCACGATATAGAAAAACTGGCGATCATTGGCGACCTCATTGATGAACTGCTGAAAGGCTCCGTGAGATGCATTGAAACGGAGTCGCACGGGATATTTGTCCACGACCCCGCTTTCCTGCTTTTCCGCTCCACCGGCCTCTCCCGGGATGGCGTCACGATCAAACGCGACAAGCTCCTTTGCCCCACATGCGATGAGCGTTCGAAGGAGATGGTCAATCGCTTCTAGCTCGTAATCAAGCACTGGAACAAGCTCCTGGGCAGGAACCACGTTGGCATAGGTGTTGAATCCAAGTTGGAAATCGAGGTCAGGTGAAATCTCGAGCCCTCCTTCCTTTGAAACCACTCGGAAATCTTCTACGCGTTTCTTGACCCGCACCTGGAACTCGGTGTTGGCCAAAACGGTATCGAGCGGGCGCTGGAAAGACTTCAGAGTCTCTGAAAGAGAAGCAACCGCCTCCTTGTAGGTGCTAACCTTCTTCTGGAGTTCCTCCACATTATCCTCGTTCGGGTAAGGAACCCGACGCTCGAGACTTTCGATGGTGCTGACCTTGGAGTTCCAGCCGTCCATGGCTTCGGAATATTTTCCGTAGCTCGAGAACGCATAAAACCCTGCTCCACCTAAAAGAAGGACCGAAAAGACACCAAAAACGGTTAACCAAGCCTTAGAATTCATGGAAAAATCAAACCTTTATTTCGTAAACCGCACTCGGTTGGCTTCGGGCAGGGGCAGGGTCATGGTAAACGGATACGCGAACCTGTCGTTATTCGTTCCCGCATCAACCGTGCCGGCCTGGCTGATGTCGACTTCCTTCAGGTCAAAAAAGCCTTCTTCGCCGGAATCGACATCACCTTTCAGGCTTTTGAAGTAATCATAAACCACCTCGGAGCCCCTGGGGTTCTCGCGCCACAATCCCTGAATCGAGAATGCGTCCACAATGGCTTCAGCTTCAGGAGCAACGGTGGCGATAACCGAAGCTTCGTCGGCAACGATAGGGCGCCCTTCTGAGAGCGGTTCAAGAACGGTCATGTGAAGGAGATCGTTCTGCATCTTGTTGCTCAGATAATTGAAGACCTGAACCCAATAAACACGGTGCCGCACCGACTCCACATAGGGCTGCTGCTGTCCATCAGTCAAGGCGATCTCATCCTGCAATTCCTTGATCCGATTGTTGTGCTTGGTGAGCTCGGAGGATTTCGAATTGATTTGGGTGGCCTTCTCGTTGGCCAAACGCGCCCCTGTCGAAAAAAAGAATCCAAGTCCTCCCAACAGCAGAACGAGGGAAACAAGCGCAAGGAGGAGAGAGGGTTTTCGGGCATCCAATTCCCGGTCCTTCTTCACCGACTCGGGGATCAGCAGGATCCGCATCGGAACTTCGCCAGCCTGCGCAAGAGCGCATCCGACCAGATCACCGAACTGATGCCCCTGAGCGGCGGCCAATTCGGCAGTCGCTCCTTTTGCCACCGCTACATTGCGGAACGGATTGAAGTGATCGACGGGTAGATTCAACTTCTCGGCGAAGAATTCCCTGATGAATGGAAGACCCGCTGTCGCACCGCTGAGAAGCACGAAAGCCGGAGCTCCGCCACCCTGCTGGCTGCGATAAAAATTGATCGTCCGCATGACCTCGGCGTGAAGGCGGGTCAAGGAGTTTCGCACCACCTTCGAAATAGCGGCGATTTCCGGATCCTCGTGGTCGGCGTAGGGTCCCCCGAGGGCAACGAAGCCATCGACAACCTTGCGATGGTCAGCAGATCCAAAGTCGGCTCCGAACTCCTTCGCGATGGCTCGTGAAATATCGGCTCCACCGATCTTCACCGTGCGAATGAAAAGTTTCCCACCTTCCATGAAGATCATGTCGGTGGTTCTGGCGCCTATGTCGATGAGCAAGGTCGCATCGTCGAGATCGGCGTAATTGAATCGGAGGGCATTATACAGGGCTGCCGGCGAAAATTCAGCGCCCTTGGGCTTGATGCCCGCAGCGACCACCGTGTCGTTGATTTCCGTGAGTTCGTCAGATTTGACGGCGGCCAGCGCGACCTCCACCTCGACATCCCCCGGTTCCCCCATCAACTGGTATCCCCAGACGACCTCGTTGATCGGATAAGGCACCTGTTGCTGGGCCTCAAACTCGACAATTTGATCCACCTGCGCCCCATCCAGCGCGGGCAGGCTGGCAAACTTGACCAGAACCGGAAAGGAGGAGATGACGTAAGTGGCTTTAGCCCCCTTGGTTTTCAAAGAGGAAGCAACGTCTTTGATCGCCTGGGCCATCTGGGCGTTTCGCAAACCCTCTTCGGAAGGATCACCTACGAGGTCACGCCTTTCGACCCGCTCCATTCTCAGACCGCCTCCGGCAGTCTTGGTGAAAAGAGCCCCGGTCACTTGCTGCGAGCCGAGACTCAATGCGAAAATTCGATCCTCCGCCATGATAATGGGATAAAACTCCGTCTACGGTTTCTTAAAGAATAGTCCTCTTTCACCGGCCGCCCTTGTCCACTTCGGCGTAGCGATCGATCCAGAGAAGCGCAAATGGGGTGTCGGCCTTCCCGAGGACCGTATTCTGTTGCGGAGACACTGACTCCCAGAATTTTCCGCCCTTGGTGGAGACCCCACCGACAATCACGCCGTTGTAATAAACTTCAACGCCCACGGCTTCAACCGCGTTGGGCTGGAAGCGCCGGAAATCTCCGGTGATCTCGCCGAGAGTCGACGGGGGGACATAAGCGACCGAGTAGGTAGACTCCCCGGTGACGACATTGATGTGTTTAACATCACCGCTCAGCACCCGCGGGGAACCCGTGGTGTCTCGAAATCCCACGTAATAGCGAAAGAGAAGGTCCTTAACCACCGTATCTCTCGGCCCCTTGACCTCGAACTCAACTTCGATCTCGAGCCAGTCACGCGGATTGGGAACGTTTTTGCTTTTCACATCGCCAGCCTGGAAATTCGGTGTTTTCTGCACTTCAACGGCTGGATCTTTCACGTTCACATCCCCCATTTTGAGCTGGAGCTGCTGCTGGGCATGAAGAACGGGAACTCCGATCAGGCCGATGGCGACGAAAATGTGAAGGGGTTTCATGGGAATCAGATGGGTAAAAATGCGAGGAACCGCATGCGTTGGGGGCCCCGGGGCCGGGAGTTTACGACAAGCAATCACGTGAGGTAAAGACTCAAATCCACTCAAACCAAACATTTTTCTCGAAAATAAGAGATGGTCTCGACGATCCCCTCCTCGAAGGGAACAACGGGCTCCCAGCCGAGCAAGGATCGGGCCCTGCCGATGTTCGGCTGACGCACTTTTGGATCGTCTACCGGCAATGGCTCGTGGACCACGGAACCTGCCCCAGGAATGAGCTCGCGGATACGTTCCGCAAACTCGAGGATGGTCATCTCACGTGGATTCCCAATATTGACCGGCTCGTGGCAGTCACTGCACGCGAGACGGAAAATCCCGTCAATCAGGTCGCTCACGTAGCAGAAGCTGCGAGTCTGACTGCCATCTCCGAAGACGGTAATTGGCTGGCCGGCGAGCGCCTGTCCGACAAAGGCCGGCACGACACGACCGTCATGGAGCCGCATGCGCGGGCCGTAGGTGTTGAAGATTCGAACGATCTTGGTGTCAATGCCATGAGTTCGGTGGTATGCCATGGTGATGGCTTCTGCAAAACGCTTGGCTTCGTCGTAAACTCCGCGCGGTCCGATGGGATTGACGTTGCCCCAGTAGTCCTCGGTTTGCGGATGAATCAGGGGATCGCCATAAACCTCGGAGGTGGAAGCGAGCAAAAATGTTGCCCCCTTTGCCCGAGCCAGGCCGAGAGCGTTGTGTGTCCCCAACGATCCGACTTTCAGGGTTTGAATCGGCAGTTCGAGGTAGTCGAAGGGGCTCGCAGGAGAGGCAAAGTGGAAGATAAAATCGATCTCCCCCTCATAGGAAATGAAACGGGTCACATCATGCTGGATAAACTCAAAATCGGGGTTCTCCGAATGATGGGAGATGTTATCGAGCGATCCCGTAAGCAGATTGTCCATCGCGACCACCCGATGACCTTCGGCGAGCAATCGATCACCAAGATGGGACCCAAGGAATCCAGCACCTCCGGTGATCAGAGAGACAGGTTTTCGGCTGGTTTGAGCTTCAGGCATGGGTGGGGTGGAAAAGGCGTGAGTTCAGCCCATCTTTCACCAGAGGTCAACTATTTTGCTCTTCTTAGGGATCCAGAAACGAAAATAAAGCAAAACTCCGCCCAGTGTCGGTAATCCGAGCGAAAGCCAACCTCACTTACGCCGCTCCATGCTGCGAATCACAACCTGACGTCCTTCCACTCCTTCACGCTGACCGCGGGATGCCTCACATGAAAGCCTTTGCCGATCTACTCCGGACAAAACGAGAAAATCCGCGAGATAACGTGCCCGATTTTCAGCCACTTCATGGTTGGTTTCGGGGAATTTCGTGTCGTTTGCCCATCCCGTGACGGTGAATGTTGCAGCAGGATCCTTTTACCAGTTGGAAGTTTACCCACGCCAGTGCCCTCTCCCGCCCCTCGTAATTCACTGCGGACTTCGCCTCGTAGTGAACGACCAGATCTTCGGGCACCCTTCCTCTGGAGGGGGTCGCACGCCTTTTCTCAGTGGCCGGCTTCCGCCTTGGCGTGACGGAAGTGTGACTTCCCGTCTTGGCGGATGGCTTGCGAACTTTGTTCGGTGAAGGTCCGTTTCCTCGCTGCCCCCCTTCCAACTCCCGTTCCAAATTCTCGATGCGTTCGGCTTTCACGGCGAGTTCCCGATGCGCATCATGAAGGTCGCCGCGAAGCTTTTCAATCTCCGTTTCCGCCACTCGAAGCCGGCGCTTTAACTCAAGTGAATCTTCTCCCCGGAGGTTTGACCCCGCCACCAATGGCAGCAGGACCACTAAGCCGATTGGGAGCAACCCGTAGTATCTGGGGCGGACGACTGCACTCATGGCTCGCAGGGAACCAGTTACCGCGACACCCGGCAAGAAAAAAGCGGCATCTCCCGCGAACTGAAGGGCTTTTTGCTCAGCGGACCTTCAGATCGCTTCCCTCACTACTTCGACATCCGCAAGGATCCGGTGCTTCTCGGCCGAGGCATGCACGAGACTACGAATCGCCGAAATGGTCTTCCCATGCTTTCCGATGACACGTCCCGCCTCGTCGGGAGCCAACTGGATCCGGAAAAGGGTATCATCTCCGCGCTTCTCACGGGAAATAGAGAGTTCCCCGTCATCTCCAACCAATCCGGAAATGACATACTCCAGAAAATCCTGGATGGCCAAGGCGGGCTCCATCGTTCCATTGAAATGTTTTCCCAACCGTTTCGTCAAAACAAAAAAGGAATGCCTTTGGGGCATTCCTTTCTGCGGTCAGGTTGCAAATCCAAACTTTGAAACCTACGGGACCCGCTCAACTGCGGATGTCAAAAGTCAGGCGGAGGCCTGGCGGGCCTTCTTGATGAGGCTCTTCACGGTCTCGGAAGGCTGCGCGCCCTTTCCGATCCACTCATCCGCCTTGGCCAGATCGATCTTGAAATTGGACTTGTCGAGAAGCGGATCGTAGGTGCCCAATTGTTCAATGAACGCTCCTTCGCGCCGCGCGCGGCTATCGGCCACCACGATGCGGTAATACGGGCGATCTTTCGTCCCCTCGCGTCTCAGTCTGATTTTAACCATGTCCCCGATGTTCTGAATTCGATGTTGATTGCTCGCTGCAGGAGAAGGCGTACAGGGGCCTCCGAACCAGAGGCAGCGTGAATTTCCGCCGCGCTTTTCGCGGGGAGGGGAACCAGATACGTTGTAATTCCAAAAAATCAAATGCAAGTTTCCTTAATCTTTCTTTGGAAAATGTGAGACGCCGTTCCGGAATTCGCTTGGCAGACGTGTTCACTCTCGCCTTGAATGACCTCCATGTCTCTCGACGAATCCGACGTGGCGGCCCATGCTGCGAGAATCCAGGCTCTGGTAGGCACCCTTAACGGCGTACTTTTCGGTCAGGAAGCTCTAGTCCTTCAGGTAGTAAACGGTCTCCTCTCAAACGGTCACCTGCTTCTGGAAGGGCTACCGGGACTTGGAAAAACCGAACTGGTCAAGGCCCTTGCCAAAGCTCTGGATCTGGAAAGCAAGCGCATCCAGTTCACCCCGGACCTCCTTCCCGGCGACATTACCGGAAATCCTGTGCTTCAGGAAACGGAGCGAGGTCGCGAGTTCGTTTTCCAGGAAGGCCCACTTTTCGGAAACCTTGTCCTCGCCGATGAAATCAACCGGGCGTCTCCCAAGACACAATCCGCCCTGCTTGAAGCGATGCAGGAAAGAAGGGTCACGGTGCTCGGTACGTCCCATCCCCTCCCCTCACCTTTCTTCGTACTCGCCACGCAGAATCCCATTGAACTGGAGGGCACATATCCCCTTCCGGAGGCCCAACTGGATCGGTTTCTTTTCAAGTTGGAAGTCAGGCGCAACACGGTCGAGACTCTGCAGCGTATTGTCCTCAACCGCGAAATCGGTGTCGAACCGGTCGTTGAAAGAGTCTTCGAAAAGGGTGAACTGGAGGCACTCATCGCCGCTGCGAGAAACATCTATCTCCCTGACGTGGTGGCCAATTACATCGCCAGACTCGTCGACGCGACCCACTCAGGCTCCTCGAAGGCCGCTTCGACGATCAAGTATGGGGCAAGTCCGCGTGCAGCCCTTGCCCTCGCCGCCGCCTCGAAGGCAAGGGCGCTCATGCAGGGCCGGATCAACTCCAGTTTCGAGGATGTCGCCGCGGTTGCCATCCCTGTCCTCGTTCATCGAATTGTCCTTCACTACGAGACACGGATTGAAGGGAAGAGCGCCGGAGATGTCGTGACGGAACTGCTCGAAGAAGTTCCGCGACAGCCGCTGGCAATTTCCCCTGCTTTGAGGGAGGCATGAATTGCGAGACCTCGATGAAACCGATCGTATTGCCCGTGTCCGTCACATGAATGCCCCGTTCCGACCCCCGGGCCTCGTTGAGATTGCGATCTTCGCGATGGTATTCTGCGTTTTTGCAGAAACCGTGGCGAAAGGAGAGGAGGAGGTTTTCCGGCATGAGTATCCGGAACATTCGGATACTTTCGTGAAAGTCCTGAGCGTCTTCGGCTCGGCGTCCCGTCAGGGCACATTGCCCTTTCGGGTCACAATCCGCAATCACAGCGGCAAAACCCGCACCTGGACCGTCAGACTGAGCGAAGGCAACTATTCGAGGCCGCTTACCACCCGTGCCACTTACCAGTTCACGGTCGAAAACGGAACCGAACTGGAAACCGAAGTGACGCTTCCCTTCGCACCGGCATTTCGATCATACGACTACCGGAACCTCGAAGTGTCGGTAAGCGCTCAGGGTCTCCCATCCCAGATGCGCTCGCAGAATGAGAATCTGCCCGTTGATTTCCCCCTCTTGGCGATCAGTCGAACCCTCGGGCAGCGCAGCATCGCACGCCTCGATCAATTCGTTCGCACTCAGGGATCGAACGTCCCGTATTTCGCGAAGTTGTTTACTCCTGATTACCTCCCCAAGGACTGGTTGGGGTATACGGGACTGGACGCCATCCTGATCGACAAAGAGGCTTATGACTCGCTGACTCCAGCCCAATCGCAAGCCCTGACTGCGTGGATTCGCCTCGGCGGTGAGGTCCATCTATTCAGAGTCGATGATCGTGCTGCCTCGGGGAGTGACGGCAAGACGGAGATCACGGACGAGACCCGACTCAGTCTCGGAAGGATCGTTGAGTGGAACTGGAACGGGAACGAACTGCCAGACGGAGTGGCCGAGGAGTTCAATGGCAAGCGATCGCTTGCCACGGAACTCGAAGCCGACTACGACCAGAATTGGGCACTGCAGCAGTCTTTCGGAACCAAATCCTTCAATCCCGTCGTCGTTTTCCTGCTCCTTTTCGTGTTTGCCGTGCTCGTGGCACCGGTGAACCTTTTCTATTTTGCCAAACCGGGGCGACGCCACCGCCTGTTCATCACGACTCCGATCATTTCGGTGGCGACCTGCCTTCTCATCGTTCTCGTGATTCTCTTTATCGACGGGGTAGGAGGACGCGGCTACCGGGTTGTCATTGCCGATCTCCAGCCCGGACAGGGCGAAGGACGAATGCATATCCTCCAGGAACAGATCAGTCGTACCGGAGTGATGATCGCACCGGGATTCGAAACTACTCATCCCTGTGAGATCAATCCGGTCAATCTCCCTCCCAGTCACTTCAACCCATTTTCGAGTTCCCGCAGCCAGCCTGCGACCTTGGAAATAGACGGGGCCCGGTTTGATGGTCCCTACTTCCGGAGTCGATCCGAACAAGGTTTTGTGATCCGCTCCTCTGAAACCAGCCGGACCCGAATCGAGCTCCAGGGAGTGAAAAACGGCATCCCGGACCTGATATCCAACTTGTCGGGCGACATACGCTCCTTTTTCTACCGCGACCCTCAAGGGAAAGTTTGGACCCTGCCAACCGGCACCGTTGTCTCCCCGGGGCAGCGCATCCCGGTGGAAGAGGCGAATCTCTCGAAGAGCCCTGAATGGGTCACCGGAGTCGTGGGCCTTTTCGGGAAGTCCCGTCGGCAAGAGATTCAGACTCTCTACGAGGAACCCAACCGCTTTTTTGCGGTCGTAGCAAACCCTGATGCGTTCGTGATACCCACGCACCCGTGGATCCAATGGGCCCAGAGCCATGTGCTGCTTACCGGCACCCCGGCAGGATCCTTGCAGCCCTCTTCCCCTTCATCTCCGGAATGAGATCCAGTCAATCCAGCGAATCAGAGGAAAAACTTCTCCCCGCTTCGGAAGAGACGCTTCCGGAGGCTAGTCCGGCCATCGAGGTGCGCCATCTTTCCCGATGGTTCCCTGGAGTCCACGCGGTCCGTGATGTCTCCTTTACTGTCTCCAAGGGGCAGGTCGTGGGATTCGTTGGGGCGAACGGGGCCGGAAAGACAACGACCATGCGCATCATCGCCACACTGGATCATCCCACCTCCGGTGACGTTCTTGTCTGTGGTTTCAACGCGCTCACTCATCCCGCGGAAGTGCGGCAACGCATCGGGTGGATGCCGGACAACTATGGCACCTACAGCCACATGACGGTGCTGGAATACCTCGATTTTTTCGCCCGTGCACTCGGTTACAAGGGGCAGGAACGTCTCGACCGTGTCGCCGAAGTGATGGAGTTCACCGACCTGACCCGCCTTGCCGACAGACTCATTGACTCTCTCAGCAAGGGTATGGGGCAACGGCTCTGCCTCGGGCGCGCCCTCCTTCACGATCCCGAGGTTCTCATCCTCGATGAACCCGCTGCCGGGCTCGACCCGAAAGCTCGCGTCGAACTGAAACACCTGATCCGGGTTCTCGCCGAGGAAGGGAAAACCGTCTTCATCAGTTCGCACATTCTTTCGGAGTTGGGCGAAATGTGCGACTCCCTCCTCTTCATCAACCAAGGGAGTATTATTCATCATGGCTCGGCCGAAAGCTTGCGCCGGGGAAGTCACGAAGTCTCGCTTGTGGAAGTCAAGCTCGCTGATTCGCCCGGACGCCTTGTCGAGTGGGCCGCCATGGCACCGCACGTGACTTATCGTGAATCGACAAAAAGCGGAGGTAGAATCGAAATCGACTCCGTGGACGGAGAGATTCTCGCCACGGTTCTTCGCCGCATGATTCAGGATGGACTGCAGGTCATCGATTTTCACCTTCACGAACGCAAGCTCGAGGATGCTTTCATCGAGATTCTCGGGGATCTGGAATCCTCCGGGACTCCGGTTGTCAGTTGAGAAAGCGAACCCTCTCGACTTTGTAAACAACCCCTTTCTTCCCGCCCTCTTCTCTAGTCCATGAACCCGCCACCCCTGCCTCCCGGCGAACCCGTGGCAGTCGCTCGACGCATGAACGACTTCCCGGGACGGCTCAGCCCCATGCTGGTGAAGGAACTTCGGCAGGGCATGAGGACCAACCTTTTTTCCGTCGCTTTCATCCTCCTCCAGGCCTTAATGGTGCTCAGCCTGCTTGCGGGGCTCGCCGATCCGGGTTCCTGGGCGGCGAGTGGGTTTTTCTGGTTCTTCGTGGTGGTCATTCTGCTCGTGATCCAACCCCTGAGAGGCATCAACGCACTGAGTTCGGAATACCTCCTCAACACGATGGATCTCATCCAGTTGACGAAGCTCGACGCCTGGCGGATCACCTTCGGCAAATGGACCGCTCTCAATGCGCAGACGCTTCTCTTCGTCACTGGCGTCCTGCCCTATCTGGTGATGCGGTATTTTCTTGGAAATGTGAATTTCGTGATCGATCTCGCCGGCCTTTTTTTCCTTACCCTCGGTTCGGCCCTCGCCAGTTCCATCACCATTGGCTTTTCCGCCTTCAGGCAGTTTCTCCTCCGCGGTATTCTGGTGATCGTTTTTGGAATTGGCTTCGTCATTCTCTACGCCGCTTTGCAGGCCGTGATCTTTCGTCCCGGAATCGGGAGTGCCAATTTCCCCACCCTTGGTCTTGCCACCGTAGCGCTGATCTATGGATGCTTCTTTTTCCTTTCATTCGGCGCCAGCCGTATCGCCCCGCCCTCCGAAAACCATTCCACCCGGAAACGGCTGGTGGCTCTCATTCTCACTTTCCTGTCTTTGAGCTTCCTCTGGTTCGGAATCGATGAGGCCGTTCTCGCTGTTGTCTCTCTTATTCTCGGCTTCGCCTGTATCGATGCCCTCACCGAACCCCTTCCCGTCTACGCGAAGGTTCTCGAGCCTTTCAGGAAAAACTCTCTCACCCGACTTGCCTCTCTCGTTCTTACTCCCGGTTGGTTGGGGGGACTGGGCTTCTTTTTTCTCTGCTTCTGTATCGCGGCGGCTCTTGCCCGCTTTGCGTTCGGGCCGATTTTCGGAAGACTGGCGTGGGATACCCCGGTCATTTTTGTCACGGGCATGGTTTCGGTAGCGAACCTCATCCTGTTTCCCCTGATTTTCATCCACCTCTTTTTCCCCAAGCATGCCTCGGGAAGTTTCACCTTTGGAATCTATATTTTTATCCAGGCCTGTCTTCTCCTCCTCACGATCATGACCGGCGCTCTGGCTTCCGCTCTTTCACGCTACGACGAGCTGATCTACTGCCTGGTGCCAATTCCGTCGGTCCTGCTCGTCGCTCTTGAGAATGGAGGAAGCGGCTCCGAGGCCAAACTGATCTATCTCGCGGCAGCCCTCCTCTCCTTTCTCCTAGGCTTCGCGATGCCCATGCTTCGCCAGCGGAACGCCATTGCCGACTACCTGCGGCACTTGAAAGAATTGTAAAATGGCTTCCTTGCCCGATACGGATACCATCGACCTCCTGAGGACGCGCGCCAGGCATCACGCGGAGCACTTCACCCTTCCGCTTCGGGACCGGAACTGGAGAGGGAAGACCGGCGAACACGCCGGCACGGGATCAGGGAGTTCGCTGGATTTCCAGGATCATCGAGTCTATCTCCCTGGAGATGACCCCCGCCACATCAACTGGCAGGCTTACGCTCGTTCCGGTCAGTATTCCCTGAAACTCTACCGAGAAGAGGTTCGGCCGGTCGTTGAGATTCTCTTTGATATCTCCGGCTCCATGTTTGCCGATCAGCCCAAGGCCATCCGTTCGCTGGAGCTGTTGTTTTTTGCGATTGCCTCGGCGGAATTCTCCGCGGCAATGGTTTCCCTCTTTCTTTTGAAGGACCGGCGATGGAAGTTGATCCCTCGTCCCACCTACTCGGGACAAGCCTGGTTGGCAGAGATAGGCACCGATCAGGTTACCGAGTCGTCGTTACCTCCCAATGTGGCTGAGGCTCCCCTGAAGCCCCGCTCGCTGAGAGTTCTTGTCAGTGATTTGCTTTATCCAGCAGAGCCGGATTCACTCCTCCGCGCCCTTACCCGCGAGGGAGGCAAAGGGCTCGTTCTCGCGCCATTCGCTGAGACCGAAGAAGATCCCCCGTGGCGAGGAAACTGCGAATTCGCCGATACGGAATCGAGGATTCTGCATCATCGGAGGGTCGATTCCAGCCTCCTGCTCCGTTATCGCACAGCCTATAGGGATCACTTTGCCCGTTGGAAAGCCGCCTCCCGTCGATATCAGGTTCCCCTGGGTAGAATCCCCTCGACAGGTTCCTTTGAGGAGTCCCTGCGCAGTGAGGCACTACCCTCCGGAGTCATTCAACTCTCTTGAACCGATGCCCCTCTTCCTCGCCAATCCTGCTGGCCTATGGGCGCTGCTGGGAGTTCCTGCGATTCTTTTGATTCATTTTCTACACCGGGAGTCGAAACGATTCCCGATCAGCACACTCTTTCTTCTCGATGCTCTCGAAAAGGAAAGTGTGAGAGGGCGGCGGTTCGATCGACTCCGTCAATCCGTCCCCCTGTGGTTGCAACTGCTTGCCATCCTTTTTGTTACCTGGCTCCTCGTTGAGCCAAGATGGACGTCCCCCCAAGGGGTGCAGCGAGTTGTGATTGTCCTCGATGACTCGGCTTCAATGAGCGCGTTTCGAGACGAGTTGGACACGGCCTTCGCGAGAGAACTGCCCAAGTTATCAAAATTCACAGGCACCACCGAATACACGCTCCTGGAGTCATCCATGTCCGGACGAACCCTTTCCCGGGGAAACTCCCTGGGTGATCTGGGCGCTGCTCTCGCAAGCTGGATTCCCTCAGCCGGAACCCACGATCCGGAACCCGCCCTGAGGGCCGGAAGGGGTCTTGCCGGGGTCGGAGGGGTGCTTCTCTATGCAACGGACCATCCCGGTGATCCACTGCCCTACGGAGCGAACCGGCTGGCAGTGGGAGAAGTTATTGAAAACGTTGGATTTGCCGGAGCTACCGTGGAGGTATCTGGCGATTCTCCGATATGGAGAGCATCTCTCAAAAACTATTCCAACACCTCCCAGACCAGATCTTGGTTCCTTTCCAGCGGCACTTCCCGAACTGAATCCCGGGGGATTGAACTGGAAGCCGGGGCCACACGCACACTCGAGGGCCGTTTCCCCGACAAAGACTCACGGATCACTCTGGTTCTGGAAACAGACCGCTTTGCAGCTGACGATCGTCTGGACCTCCTCGTTCCTTCTCCAAA
>JAGRPC010000070.1:27310-45362 GCA_020439925.1 Verrucomicrobiia bacterium
ATCCCCTCTCTCCAGCCGCACCGCCTCCCATTTCTATTGTCTTCTCGCATCAGGAGCAGGTGCCCCGCTTCTTTCTGTCCGGGATTATTTCCGCCGCCCAACATCCCTTGGTTGCGGATCTGGACTGGCAAGGGCTCATTTCACGATCCACGCCCTCGATTCCCTTGATCGAGGGAGACCGTCCGCTTCTGTGGCAAGGCGAACGCACCCTGATTTTCCTCCGGGAAACCGGAGGGAGACGGCAGCTTGTCTTCAATTTCGACGTGGCCACATCCAACGCCGCCAGGGTGCCCGCTTTCGTCATCCTCATCCATCGCTTTGCGAACCTCATCCGTTCCGAGAAGGTAGCGTTGGAACAATTGAACGTTGAATGGCACCAGCACCTTTCCCTTGCACATCTTTCCGGCGCCGAAGCGCCGCCTCTTGAGCTCAGGACGTCCGACCAGGAAAGAACATTTCCCTTGAGCCAAGCACGATTTCTCAGAGCTCCGGATTCACATGGGTTTTTTGAGGTGTCACAAGGAGAAAGCCTGTTGCTGAAGGGTGCTTCGAACTTTGCCGAGGTCCGCGAGGCTGATTTCAGTCAGGCCGGTTCCGTTTCGGAGATCGGCGCACTTCCCGATCGGATCAAGGAACGGCAGACGCGAGACGACCCAATGCGTCCCCTGTGGATTCTCCTGCTGGGTGCCGCGACCATCCTTGCCTGGGCTTTCCTGAAAAGCCCCTTGAACGGGCCGCCCCGATCGGCCGATCAGCAGGAGGTCGGCACGCCCTGAGCCAGTTTGGCAGCATGAGGGATCGCCCCCATCACGAACCCGAGGCATTCCACGGCTCCGCTGGGTTTTCCCGGCAGGGCGATAACCAGTGATCGATCAACGATTGCCGCGAGGCTTCGGGAAAGAATCGCATTCGGGGTGATTTCCAGCGACTTCATTCTCATCGCCTCCCCGAAACCCGGTATCTCGACGCGCATGATCCCCCTTACCGCCTCGGGGGTGACATCCCGAACGGCGATCCCTGTGCCGCCAGTGGTCAGGATGAGGGCACACCCCTGGGCGGAGAATCCCCGAATGGTCCGCTGGATCGCTTCGAGTTCGTCAGGAACCACCGCCTCGGAAAGCACCTCCCAGCCGGCCTTGATCGAAGCAGCCCGAAGGGCAGGTCCTCCATGGTCCTCGTATTCACCCGCCGAAGCCCTGTCCGATACGGTGACGATGCCGACGGTGATTTGACGACTCATACGAAAACCAGATCGCACTCCCGTTGAACGAGTATCTCAATTCGAGAACTGGATCCGGCTTGCCTCAAAACTCGGCGTAGGATTCGTCCTGGGATATGAAGTCGAGGCCGGATACCCGGGCAAACCAGGGTTCTGGGGAACTGGTGGCGGAGAGATAGCGCCGGGAGTTCCAGAGGTGGCCGGATAGGTGGGTGCAGGAGATGACGGCACCCCGGAAGCCGGAATACCAGGCGCCCCAGTCGTCGAGGGATACGGGTTTCCTGCCCCCCCGGAATAGGCTGGAGAAACGGTTGCCGGAGCCGGAGCGGAGGCGGTATATCCTCCGGCTTGATTCTGCGCCAAGTTTACCGGAGGCGCTGAAGTTGGTACTTGCAGCGTCTTTCCGGCAAAGATCTTTGTATCCGTCATCCCGTTTGCTGCTTGAATCCGGCTGATGCTGGAATTGTATTTTGCAGCAATGCTGGAGAGGTTTTCACCCGATTGAATCTGGTGAGGAACCAACTGCTCACCCTCCCGAAGCGCAAAGGGGGCTGGACTTCGGGAAGTCGAAGTGGCAACCGCAGGACCTGAAGTCGTGGCAGGGATTCCCCCCATCGACCCTGGAGTTGTCGCCACTACCCCCCCTGCAGCGGCGGACGTATCCGGGTAGGCCGCCGGAGGCGGAGGCGGAGCTGTGGCAACATCCTGATTCTTATTGCCAAAACACCCGGCGGTGAGGAAGACAACCGCCAACCCTGCGGGAAAGTCGAGAAAAACTCGGCGTGGAAGCATTTGGAAAAATACCACCTCCCGCACCGACCGAAAGACGGAATTTTAAAAATTCCCCAAATTGCCTCACAAATCCAAATTTTTTCTCAATTTTGATTGTTGAGAAGCGCTAGGAGACTGCTCCCTCGGGCAATTTGAATTTCGCCAATTCTGCACGACCTATCAAACCCCCAGAAGCATCCGCTCCGGGTTTTCGATGCACTGCTTCACTTTAACGAGGAAAGTGACCGCTTCCTTGCCGTCAACAAGTCGGTGATCGTAGCTAAGTGCCAAATACATCATCGGGCGAATCACCACCTGACCATTCACGGCAACTGGCCGCTGCTGGATACTGTGCATGCCAAGAATGCCCGACTGTGGAGGATTGAGTATGGGAGTGCTGAGGAGCGAACCGTAGATTCCCCCATTTGTAATGGTGAAGACTCCTCCCTGGAGGTCGGGCAGGCCGATTTTTCCGTCACGGGCCTTGCCCGCATAATCGATGATGTCCTTTTCGATTTCGGCGAAACTCTTTCGTTCACAATCTCGAAGAACCGGAACAATGAGCCCCTTCTCGGTTCCGACTGCGACACCGATGTCAAAATAGTGCTGCTCGACGATCTCGTCGCCTTCGATCCTCGCATTCACGCTCGGAACACTCCTGAGCCCCTCGACGACTGCCTTGATGAAAAACGACATGAACCCGAGCTTTACCCCGTGACGCGCGACAAAGTCATCCTGGAGGCGCTTACGAAGCTCCATCACGCCGCTCATGTCGCACTCGTTGAAGGTCGTGAGGATGGCGGCCTCGTGCTGGGCATTCACCAAGTGTGTTGCAATTTTACGACGGAGGGGCGTCATCTTCCGGCGGATAACCGGCTTCGCGGTATCGCTGGCGGCAGCCCCTTGGGAGACGGCAGCAGATTGACTCTCCGGCGTCTTTGCCGCTGCCTCGAGAACGTCCGCCTTCGTGATCTTCCCGCCTGATCCGGTTCCGGTCACCTGGGTCAGATCAATCCCCTCACCTTCTGCGATCTTTTTCGCCACCGGGGTGGCTTTCACATCTGCATCTGCACCTCCGCCATGCGACGGCTCTTCGTCGGCCGAGGTTTTGGCTGCGGAACTTTCGGAGAAGGTTTCCTCACCCGCCGGAGCCTCTCCTTCTTCGATCGATGCAACAGGCGCACCAATGGCGAGTTCATCTCCCTCCGCGGCGAGATGATGAAGAATTCCCGAACGGTCGGCCTCGAGCTCGGTGGAGATCTTGTCGGTTTCGATGGTCAGAATCATTTCCCCAGCCTTGACGTAAGCACCATCGGCCTTGTGCCAGGTACCAATGGTGGCCGAAGCGATGGATTCACCAACGGAAGGAATTTTGATCTCGTGCGCCATGACGGAAGAAGAAAGTAGGAAAACTAAGGTTTAGGACAGCGTCTGGTTGAAAGGTAAGCGAAGCGACCGGCAACGGCTGAAGCGAATTTCTCACTTGCTGAAAGCCTCCTCGAGAAGCCGGTATTGTTCCTTCTTGTGGATCGCCTTGGATCCGCTCGACGGGCTCGAGGCCGTGTCCCGTCCCGCGTAGCGAACCCGAAGCTCGGATATCTTCTGGAACCGGGGTCCAACGTAGGTCCACGCCCCCATGTTGAGTGGCTCCTCCTGGCACCATACCCACTTGTTGGCGTTGGGATATCGACCCGCAATCTCGGAAACGAGGTCGGCATGGAATGGGTATATCTGTTCGAGCCGTATGATCGCGGCATTCGAAATCTCGTGCTTGCGGCGATATTCCAACAAGTCGTAGTAAACCTTGCCGGTGCAAAAAATCAGACGACTGATCCTCTCGGGAGCCCCCCTCTCGGGGGCATCATCATCAAGAACTTCCTGGAACCGCGTTCCCTCGGCAAAGTCTTCAATCCGCGAGACACACTCTGGATGGGTGAG
This sequence comes from Verrucomicrobiia bacterium, assembly GCA_020439925.1. Lineage (GTDB taxonomy): Bacteria > Verrucomicrobiota > Verrucomicrobiia > Verrucomicrobiales > DEV007 > Arctic95D-9. Next base: position 31,239 of record JAGRPC010000070.1, read on the forward strand.
AAGGCTCTTCGGAGTCATGAGGACAAGCGGTTTGATGAAATCTCGTTTCATCTGGCGCCGCAGGACATGGAAATACTGAGCCGGCGTCGTGAGATTGCAGACCTGAATGTTGCATCCCGCACAAAGCTGGAGGAAACGCTCAAGACGAGCGGAGCTGTGCTCGGGCCCCTGCCCCTCGTAACCATGAGGAAGGAGCATGACGAGGTGACTGGTTCGCCCCCACTTCGATTCCGCCGAAGTGATGAACTGATCGATGATCACCTGTGCGCCATTCGCAAAATCTCCGAACTGGGCTTCCCACAGCACGAGGGCATCGCGTGCATGAAGCGAATAGCCATATTCGAAACCGAGAACGGCGAATTCGGAAAGGTGGCTGTTGTAGACCCACAACTTCGCCTTCTGCCCCGACTCCAAGTGATTGAGAGGTGTGTAGCGTTGCCGGGTTTCGGGGTCATACAGCACGGCATGCCGCTGGCTGAAGGTTCCGCGCCGACAATCCTGCCCGGAAAGGCGCACGGCAAGTCCTTCCTTGATGAGCGAACCGAAAGCCAGCGCCTCACCGAAAGCCCAGTTGATCCCATTGCCGCTCTCGATCGCTTCTCTCCGAGGCTTGAGGAAGCGAGCCTCGAGCTTCTGGTTGACCTTCACATTCCCTCGCACTTCCGAGATGCGTCGCCCGATGAACCGGATCGTCTCTAGATCGACTCCCGTCGGTGCGGGATCGTGAGAATAGTCGGGTTGGGGGGGCTCGGCAGGTTCGGCCAACAAATGTCCGGTTCCCGTCTCGTTGGCCGCTTCCAGCTCTGCCATTTCCCGATCAAGCTTGGACTGATATTCGTTCTCGATCGCGTTGGCCTCCTCGTTGCTGATCTCACCTGATTCCACCAACTGCTTTCTGAACAGGGCAAGGGGGGTGTCGTGGTGGCTGATTTCGCGATAGGTTTTTGGGAGGGTGAAGGCAGGCTCGTCTCCTTCGTTGTGGCCGTGCCGACGGTAACAGACAATATCCACCACCACATCGCGTCCAAAACGCTGACGGAAATCGAGAGCCAGTTCGGTCACGTAAAGGACCTCCATCGGGCAATCGCCATTCACGTGAAAAACGGGCGCCTCGATCATTTTCGCCACGTCCGTGCAGTAGACCGAGGAGCGGGCATCCTTGGGAGTCGTTGTGAATCCGATCTGGTTGTTCACCACGAGGTGCACGGTCCCGCCCGTGCGGTAGCCCAGAAGCTGGGAAAGATTCAAAGTCTCCGGAACACTGCCCTGCCCGGCGAAAGCAGCATCACCGTGGATCAGCACCGGCACCACAGAATCGCGATCAACGAAGGAATCCCTCAACTGGGCATCGCGGGAACGCTGCCTCGCACGGGTTTTCCCCTCGACCACCGGACTCACTGCCTCAAGGTGGCTCGGGTTTGCGGCGAGTTGGATCGTGATGATCTTGCCGGCAATTTCATGACTGGACTCGTAGCCGAGGTGGTATTTCACGTCCCCGTCTCCAGCCACAAGATTCGGAACATAGTTGTCTGAAAACTCGTAAAGCAGAGTCGTAAGAGGTTTGCGAAGCAGATTGGCGAGCACGTTAAGCCTCCCCCGGTGCGCCATTCCCATCACCATCTCGCTGACGTCATGCTCGGGGAAGCGCTGCATCAACCCGTTCAAGGCAACCATGAGCGAATCACCACCCTCCAGAGAAAATCGTTTCTGCCCCACGTACTTCCGGTGAAGGAACCGTTCGAAAAGCTCCGCCTCAGCCAGCCACTTCAGGGTAAGTTTCTTTTTCTCCACCGGAGCATCCGGCCGATCAACACGCGACTCGATCCGCTTGATCAGCCAGTCCCGCACTTCAGGAGTCTGGATATGCATGATCTCATAGCCGACTTTCCCGCAGTAGGTCCGACGCAGGCGTTCCACCATCTCGCGGAGCTTCATCCTGCGCCCCTTGTCGTAGAGAACGGTCGAAACCTCTTCATCCAGCAGTGAGGCATCCAGCCCGAGGTGTTCGAGACTAAGCAATGGTTGCTCAGGAGCGCTCGCATCCAGGGGATCAAGCCAGGCCGCGGTATGCCCCAAAGTCCGGAACGCATTGATCAGGGCGATGACTCTAGCGTGTGTATTCAGATCCAGGCTGCCGCTCGGGGCACCCTGTGCCGAAACTCCGCTTCCGGGAGACGGGTTCGGCTGAGCCATCCCCAGTTCAAAACCCTCGAAAAACATGGCCCAGTTCTGGTCCACCGAAAGAGGATCGCGTTTCCATTCGGCGTACTTCTGATCGATGAGATCAACGTTCGCCCGCGCGGGGATGGAGTGGCTCATTGGAATGGGAAATGTCGTAAGGAAAGGGTTCCGGTAGGAACGGCAAGTTCGCTTCAATCCATTGCACTGGCTAGGGAAAATTCCCGATTTTCGCGTGAAAAAACAAGGAGCGCGGCGCCCTCCACGAAATGAAAGCTAAAGGGGGAATTCATGCCCGCCTTCCGACTTCTTCGCTGGCTGAGAGCGGCGAAAATTCAGAGACCGGCCTTCATTCGGCAGGCCCGGATCGTGTTGGCCATCAACATGGCAATGGTCATTTTTCCAACCCCCCCCGGAACCGGCGTGATGGCTTCGCAAAGGCCCTTCACTGCATCAAAATCAACGTCTCCAACCAGCCGACTACCCTTCCTGGCCGTTGGATCTTCGATCCGATTGATTCCGACATCGATCACTACGGCTCCTTCCTTGACATGATCCACACCGACGAATCGCGGAATTCCGATCGCCGCGACCAGGATGTCCGCCTGTCGTGTGATGCAGGGAAGGTCTTTCGTCCTCGAGTGGGCTACCGTGACCGTGGCATTGGCCCCCTTCCCCTTCCCCATCATCAGCAAGGCGAGACTCTTTCCGACCAGAAGGCTTCGTCCCACGATGACGACATGTTTCCCGGCCGTCTCAATTCCGCTTTCCACGAGCATGCGCTGACAACCTGCCGGGGTGCATGGGGCAAAACCTCCCGGATCGTCCATGGCCAGTTTCCCGAGGTTGACCGGGTGAAGCCCGTCCACATCCTTTGATGGATCAATGCGACGAATCACCTCGTCGGTGTCAAGATGCCCGGGAAGAGGCATCTGCACGAGAATGCCATGAATGGCAACGTCCGAATTCAGCCTGTCAATTACCGCAAGCAGTTCGTCCTGAGTGGTTTCCGCTGGCATTTCAATCTTTTCTGAATGCATGCCCAGCTCCTGACATTTGCGATCTTTAGCTCCGACATAGGCTTTCGAGGCCGGGTCATCGCCGACAAGTACGACCGCCAGTCCCGGAAGATGTCCCGCCTCTTTCAGGGTCTCGAACGATTCGAGGCATTCACGATAGACGGCTTCCGCGATAGGTTCTCCTTCAATCAATTTCATGGCTGGGATTCATCAGGTTTTGGAGTCTCAGGCGCTCGCCTTCAAAGTTGCTTTCATCGAGTCCGGACGAAATCTCGGTAGGCGGCCCCAGGAAGACGTCGACGGTGGTGAAAGGTTTCGGCACCCGGAACCGATCCCAGCTTTTGAAATGCCAGTATGATCCGTATTCGACCCTGATCGGCAAGACAAGCGCCCCGGTGACTTCGGCAAGTTTTACGAGTCCGGGGCCCAATTGGTAGCGGGGCCCCCTCGGACCGTCGGGCACGATCGCGACATCATAACCATCCCGGATCCAGTCGATCAGACCGAGAAGGGCGGAGACACCTCGCCGGGAGGAGGAACCCCTGACGGCATCACAACCGAAACGAGCCACGACCGCGGCAATGATTTCCCCGTCCTTGCTGGCGCTTGTGAGCACAGCGCCCTTCCGGGCGGCGAGGTAACGGTGATACAGGCTTGGGACCACGAAAATCCGGTTGTGCCAGAAGGTCCAGATCATGGGCCGGTCGGGCGGATGCACAGAAACCCCTTCCGGATCATGGAGCCTCCAACGCAAGGTGGACGAGAGCAGGCGGATCAACAGTGCCCCCGCCCATCCGATGCGCCGAGATCGGGGGGAAAGTTTGCGGATCACACCTTCCTTTTCGGGAACCTCAGGCATGCGGGAAAGGTTTCAAAGCCACCCCTTTTCACGAAGGAGGAAAGTCAACTCCATCTGGCGATCGAGCTTTTCCCGATAGGGTCCGACCCTCTCGGGATCGGGATTGCACCGTGTCGAGTCGTCGAGTTTCACCAGGCGATCCGAGAGTTCCTCGTAGGTGCCGGCGCCATCCGCGAAGGCTGCCTGAATCGCTCCCCCCAGCCCTGCACCTTCCGCGGTCGCCAGAGCGACCACGGGAACGCCGAAGATATCTGCCGAAATCTGACGCCACACGGCACTCTTGCTTCCGCCACCGGTGAGCCGGATCTCCGTCGGCGACAGTCCCAGCTCGGCAAATCGGCGCAGTCCGTAGCCGAGCCCCAGCGTCGCCCCCTCCATCGCCGCGCGGGCGAGCGCTGCCGGAGTGGCCGAAGCAGCACCCAGGCCGTGAATCCATCCCGTTCCTTTTGGAAGGTTCGGAGTTCGCTCGCCATTGAGGTAGGGCAAAAACCCGACGCCGTCGGCTCCGGCAGGAACGGAAGCGACCTGGCGCTCGAACTCAGCAAGATCCCACCCGAACCACCCGCGAACCTGCTCGGTCACGACGGTGACATTCATGGTACAAACCAGCGGCAACCAGCGGTCGGTGCTGTCACAGAAGGCCGCCACCTCACCAGCCGGGTCGATGATTGGCTGTTCGGAACAGGCATAAAGCGTTCCGGAAGTCCCGAAACTGGCCGTCACGACACCACCCCCAAGATTTCCCGTGCCGATGGCTCCCATCATATTGTCTCCGCCCCCGGAACTGACGAGCACTCCGGTCGGCAATCCCCATTCCTTCGCCAACTCGGGCAGAACCGTTCCGTGCACATGATTGGAACTTCCCAGTTCCGGCAGCATTTCGTCCACGGAGGAATCGACGAATGCGGTCAGATCGCGATCCCATTCCCGAGTCCGAACATTGAGGACGCCGGTGCCCGAAGCATCGCCGTATTCCATTCGCTTCACCCCGGTAAGGCGGAAGTTGAGATAGTCATGCGGCAAGAGGACCGAACGAACGCTCTTGAAGTTGCCCGGCTCGTTGTCCTTTATCCAGAGCAACTTCGGAATGGTGTATCCCGGCAGTATCGCGTTCCCGGCCTTCTCGATCAGACCAGACATCCCGCCGAAAGCGGCTTCAAAGCGGGAACACTGCTCGGTCGTGGAAGTATCGCACCAGAGTTTTGCGGGACGGATCACCTCGTCTTCAGAGTTCAGGACAACAAGACCATGCTGCTGGCCGCTCACTCCAATCCCCCTCACCTCGCCCTTGCGTTCACCGATCTGTTGAAGGCAGGAAGCAACGGTTTCGCAAACGGCGTCAAACCAGGCCTCGGGGTGTTGCTCGAGATGTCCCGCCGGAAGGCCGCCGATGAGACCGTAAGCTTTGGAGGCGTGGGCAATGATCTCGCCCCGCTCGACATCGAGCACGACGGTCTTGGTGCTCTGGGTGCCGCTATCAATTCCTAGATAAAGCATGGAGACGCCTAACGTCGGATCGCCACCGGATCAAGGGGCACTTCCTCGAGCGCCATCAGGCCAAACGAAGCAGCCCCCGTGACTCTACAAGCGAATGATGCCTCGGTCGCGCAGCCCTGTCGGTCCGGCAGCAAAGAGAAAGGCGCCCACTACAGTGGACGCCTTTAGAGAAATCGTCGAGTCCGGTTCGATCGGGATTCAGCCGGAAGTCTTCGGCAACAATCCTTCTTTGAGTGCCTTGGCCACCGCTCCAGTCATCGTGTTCACATGGAGCTTGCTGTAGATGCCACGAATATGCTTGTCGACCGTGTGGAAACTGAGGTCAAGCTGGTCAGCAATTTCCTTCTTCGTAAGCCCCTCGACCATCTGCTCGAGCACCTCTTTCTCACGTTCGGTCAGGCCGTAATCCCGACTCTGGGGAGCGAGATCGCTGAACATGTCGAGAACCCGGCGGGCGATCAGGGCATTGATCGGGGCTCCCCCTCCCAGGATTTCCCGGATTGCATCGGGAATTTCACCCATGCTGGACGTCTTGAGGAGATAGCCGGAAGCTCCGGCACAAATGGCATTGAAAACCTTTTCGTTGTCGTCAAAAACGGAAAACACGAGGATCTCGATTTCGGGAAGAGCCGTCTTGATGCGCCGGATTCCTTCGATCCCGCTCATCCCGGGCAGACCGATGTCGAAAAGCATCACATCGGGACGCTCCCCTGCCACGAGGGCCTCGATGGCGTCTTCGCAACGTTCAAACTGGTGGACGCAACGCATGTCCTTCTGACGATCAAGAACGCGCGCCACGGTTCGACGCAGCGTCTCGTTGTCTTCCACCATCCAAACCCGTGTCGGAGTCTTGTTAGATGACTCTTCGCTCTGCCGTTCCTCGCTCATATGATTGTGATGATTGGTAAGTTGACCGCGTTGCGTTCAATTGCATCTGAAAAAACTGGCTCATTCATGGCATGGGAACCATCAATTGAACAGTCGTCCCTTCATCAAGCGCGGAACGGACACGGAGGCTGCCTCCGATCGCCTGGGCGCGCATCCTCAGGTTGCGGAGCCCATTCCCTTCACGGAATTCCTGGTCAAGGTTGTTGAAGCCGCGACCGTTGTCCGAAATCTTCATCTGGAGACGGTGCCTCTTGCAGTCGATCTCGATCTCCACTTTTGTCGCTCCGGCGTGACGCACGATGTTGTTGAGGACCTCCTTGTAGATCAGGAAAAGATCGCGTTTGAATTCGAGCGGGAGCCGGTCGTCGTGGGCTTCTCCGTGAACCACAAAAGTGTATTCGTGAGCGCGCAGCAACTTCGAGGCAGTCTCGCGAAAGCGCGTGAGCATCTGCGCCCAGGTTTCTTCTCCTGGCCGGATGAGCCAGACAATGTCACGCATCGATTCGATCGTCTTGTCCGCCGTGACCTTGATATCACTCAGCTCCTCGAGAACCAGATCCGGTTCCTCCACCTCAGTTTTTCCAAGCTCGGCAAGAAGCGCGATGGAAGACAGGTTGCTGCCGATGTCGTCGTGCAGATCGCTGGCGATTCGTTGCCGCAGGGATTCAAGGTCCTTTCTCCTTTTTACCCTTCCACGCGACAGCGCGATCAGCACAAAGGCGAGCACTCCTGCCACGCCGCTGCCGATCGAAGCCACGCCATGGGTGACCGTTTGATCGACGAGGCGAAGGCGCTGGTCTTCCTTCTCGTTCCAAGTCCGCACGAGGCGATTGCGCTTCAGCAACTCGATGATCCAGGCATCATAGGAGACGAGGTTGCGCCGACTGCTGAAACCGTCCACGAGGTAATCCGGCGACCACGACCGAATCACAAGGGGATGCATCGCGGACACCGGCTTGCCTGCGGCAACGTTCTGCGTCCCCGAATAGACGATCAATTCCGCGAGATCGAAGGAGATACGGGCCGGACTCTTCGTGCTTCCTTCGACGGAAATTCGAACATATCTCCCATAAGAATCCTTCACGGGAACAATCAGCGGATTCGCTCCGATCATTCCGATCTGCGAGGGGTTGAAATGTCCGAGCAGAGTCGCTTCCCTCATGTCCGGGGCCTCGGAAAGCTCGATCTTCATCGGATAGGGAAACCTCACTGTAGGATCGGGAACGGTCGCAGGAGGATCGGCGAGGATGATCTCCACCTGGTCGATCTTCATCGACTCCCCCAAGTCTACCTGAACCCAGCTGGTTGTCGCCGGCCCCTCAGAACGCGCCCTGAATCCGAGGCTGGGACTCTCGGTTTCACCGTGGGGGATCCCTAGGGTGGTGATGCCGTCGCTGACGAATCGGGTCGACCACTGGTCGGCTCGATCCTCCGTGTCGAGGGCACTGACTCCCTTGCCAACCGCCAGGTTCCTTCCTCCCTTGAGAACCATGATCTCGCTGAGGGCAAAAACCTCCTGACCCGTTGAGGGGGAACGCCACAGTGCGGTTGCCGTGATTCGTATGTAACGCCCCGAGTAGCCCTCCATCTGGCGAAGGTAAGGCCAGCGCTTGAGTCCGGCGGGGTCTTCGAGACGGGCTTCCACGATGGTCTCATAGTTCCGAAAATCCTCCTCACTGGAGATGTCGATCCGGAATCCGCGAGGAAAACCGTAACCATACACCGTTTCATCATCCACCTCGGCGGTGACCGGGAAGAGCGCCACGGCATCGGGGTTCACGACCTCTCCCATATCGATCTGCACCCATTTGGGCCGTTGCTTCGCCGCGCCCGAGTGATACCCGAAACCCGTCACCCGCTGGAGCTCCCGACTTACTCGGGGAAGCGTCTCGAGCTGGGCGACGATATCGGCCTGCGACTCCTCGATATCCCGCAGATTGCGGTTGAAGATGCGTGCGATCCGGTCCGCACTGCTGCTTCTGGGATTGATGGTCAGGTCAGCCAGGTCTGGTGGCACCGTCTCGCGAATCTCCCGCCCCTCCCCCGCCTGTGAGGTCGTTTCGGGAAACGGGGAAAACTGGGCCTCCAGCTTGTTGTCCCCACCTCCGATCACGACCAGCCAACCTGCGAGCAGGGCAAGGAGACTTTTTTTTCGCAGGGTGAGTTCCAAGGCAGGCATAGGATACGCGGCTTCTTCTAACACAAAACCCATCCTAGAACCACTTTTGCGTGATCTGAATTGGTGCGCCATTGCGCCGGGAAAACAAAAAAGCACCTCCCGCCATGGAAGGTGCCTTTTTTCCGGGGAAACAAAGCCAACCGATTACTGGGGCATGTTTTGCATCTGGGCCATGGCTCCACCAAAGCTGATTCCGAACCCGATAAGGTAACAGACAAAAGCGATGATGAACTTGATGCCCAGGCTCTTGTGCCCGTTCATGAAGCACCAGATCGGGGCGAGAATCCCGATGAAGATGGTGAGAACCCCCCAGAGAGTCTGCCCAGACTTGAACTCCTTCACGAGAGTCATGATCCAGAAGACGAGCATCGCGATACCGCCGGCGAATGCAAGAATTGATCCAATGATAGTCATATGATGTGTAGACGTTACGAGTTAAAACAAGCGCCCTTCAGGGCCGGGAGAAAACCGCGGTCTTGCGACTTCACCCGCATACGAGACGAAGCCTCTCAGAAGTTATGCAAAACTTCAATGCTGTAATTTCTTCCAGCCCTGGACGCCGGGATTCCATCGCTCTTCGAGAACCCGTTTTGCCTCGGAGACATCGTCGGCAATGCGTCTTTTGAGCTCCTCCACCCCCCCGAACTCCTCTTCCTCACGGATCTTCTCGACGAACTCGACCTCGATGTCTTTGCCATAAATCTCCTCCGCGAGGCCGAAGAGATGAACTTCGAGCCGCAATTCGCCAGTTCCTCCTTCCACGGTCGGCCGGTAGCCGAGGTTGGCTACCCCGTTCCAGGACTCTCCCTTCCCCGCCGCCCTCACCGCATACACTCCGGCCGGAGGTAATTGCTCGCGCCTTACTGAGAGATTCGCCGTGGGAAATCCCAGGGTCCTGCCGAGTTGTCGTCCTTTCACAACTTCGCCAAGGACGCTGTAGGGGCGACCGAGAAGATTGGCGGCCAGGGAGAAGTCACCCATCTGAATCGCCTCCCGCACGCGGGTGCTGCTCACCCGGACTCCATCCTTTGATACCGTATCCAGGCCATCGACCGAGAACCCATGGGCTCTCCCCATCTCAAGAAGCAGCTCGATGTCGCCGGAACGCTCCCTGCCGAAACGCCAATCCCGCCCCACGCAGATCTTCCTGATCCCAGCTCCTTCCGCACCTGCCAGGAGTTTAAGAACAAAATCTTCGCCGGAAAAGGAGGCGAAGTCCCTGTCAAAGGGAATCAGGAGAGCGTGCCGGATACCGAGCCTCTCTTCGAGAATTCGAAGCTTGTGGGTGGAATTGGTGAGAAGACGAGGGGCTTTCCCTGGCGCAAGAACCTCTACAGGATGAGGCTCGAAGGTCACAACCACGGCCGAACCACCGCTGATTTCGGCGTCTTTCCCGGCTACCTCGATCACCGCCTGATGGCCAACATGCACTCCGTCGAAAACACCGATAGCCAGCGATAGGGGCCCCGGCCATCTACCCAAGCCGGACATTTCCCTGATCACTTCCATGTCAGACGCTCTCTGTGGCGGTAATGGAACCGGAGTTAAGCCCCCCTGAGTCGCGAAACCTCTGGAAGGCTCAACATCCTGGCTATCACTTCACGCGAATCCCCGTGTTTCAGATCCTCAAACGTGACGGAACGCGTCAGGTCAAATTTTCCGGATCGGGTCCGCCTCAGAGACTTGAGGTGAGCTCCGCAGCCAAGGGTTTCCCCGATATCATGGGCATAGGTGCGAACGTAAAACCCTTTGCTGCATTTGACCGTGAAATCGACTTCGGGAATCCTGATTCCGTCGATCCGATAACCATAGACGTGAACGAAGCGCGGTTCCCGTGCCACTTCCTTGCCCTGACGGGCCAACTTGTAGAGAGGTACCCCGTCCTTCTTGATGGCGGAGACCATTGGCGGGGTTTGATAGAAATCCCCCTTGTATTTGTCGAAGGCAGCAATGATTTCCTCCGAAGTGAACGGTGGCACTTCGTGCTCGGATTCCACCTCTCCCTCGGCATCCTGGGTGTTGGTGGTTTTGCCCAGTTCGAGGGTGCCGGTGTATTCCTTGTCCTCCGACATGAGGAGATCCTGAATCTTCGTCGCCTTACCGATCACCAGGATGAGCAGCCCGGTCGCCATCGGATCGAGGGTGCCGCAGTGACCGATCTTTTTTGTATTGAGGGCACGCCTGGCCACTGCCACGACGTCGTGAGAGGTCATGTCCGGTCCTTTGTCGACCAGAAGCACACCATTGAGGGAATCCGAATTCATCTTGCTTCGCAAACGGTCCGCCCGGCGGCGGAAGCGCGCAAGGTATCCCTGACGAGTGGAAAGGAAACCATTATTTCAACCTGCAAATGGTTCCCGCTACTCGACCCGCACTGACGATGCCTCGGCGGGCGGAGGGCCGCTTGAGGCCGAAGACGGGTTCCTCAAGTCGAAACAATACAACTTCGAACCCATCTCGTTCTGCATCACATACAACCTTCCTCCGCTGATCACGGGCGGAGCCCAACTCTCAGGCGCATAGAAAGGGCGGGCCTTGGCGAGGATCTCAAAACCGCCGGGATTGAGTTGGAGTCGGATCAAGGCTCCATTTTCGGAAAGACAGAGGAATCCCCCATCGACGTAGACAAGGTGCGCCCGACCGAGGCTGATCGGAATTTCACGTCCTTGCCAAGGGATCGTGGTCTGATAAAACATCTCATTCCAGAGAGGGCGGCCCGTTCTCACATCGCAGGCCATCATGAGCCCCCCGCCTCCCCCTACCCCATACAGGGTACCCTGGTGGTAGACGGGGGTTTGAAACTGACATCCAAGATCGGGAGAGGTCCAGAGCACCGAAGGCTGGTTGTTCCCGTCGAATTGCAGCATCACCCCACCAAGCCCGTAATCTTCCGAGATAAAGATCCGGTTCTCATCGCAATAAACCGGACTTGCCGCATTGACGCTCGCGAAGTTGTCAGACCGCCAGGGAAATTCACTTTCGATGTTGCCGTTGTCGGGGTCGACGCAGAGCAGCCCGCCGGTCGGCGGGCGCACCATTCCGCCGGTGAACACCAGGACCCGATCCTTCCCGTTTAAGGGAGCCACGATCGGCGAAGCGTAGCTGCCGTGCCAGGCGTGATCGCTCTGCCACAAGACCTTTCCGGTGCTCTTTTCGAGGGCAACGACACAGGCATCTTCCGAACCGGCGTTGAGAATGAGCTTTTCCCCGTAAACCAGGGGCGAGGAACCGTAACCAAAAAAGAAGGGGCCCTCCCCGAACGTTTCGGGAATCGAACGCTGCCAGACGATGTCACCGCTATCCATGCGGAAGCAGATGAGGTCTCCGTCATTCCCGAAGGTGAAGACGAGCCCGCTTTCCGGGTCCGCGACCGGGCTCGAACGAGGGGCATCCACGATGCCGTAACTCTGGCTGACCTTGACCGGATAGGAATGATCCCAAAGGCGCTTTCCCGTTTCGGCGTCGAGGCAACACACCTCTTCCTTGTCATCGACCTGATGAATGAAAATTACTCGTTCCCCCACCACGACGGGCCCCGCGTGCCCGCGTCCACGATCCACCTCCCACAACTTCCTCGGGCCGCCTTCGGGAAACTGAAGTTGCAGGCCCGTCTCCTCGCAGTGCAGATCATACTTGGGACCCAGAAAATGGGGCCAATCCGCGCCCACGCAGGTGAAGGAGGAGGCAATACACCAAAGGGCCAAGGCCGGGACGAAGCGGAGGCAACTCATTCGGAAAGCTACTACGATTCCCGCCCCGGGGCATGGATTTCTTACGGTTCTTTCCCGTCAGCGGGACGGCGGGACACTGTATACGGGAGGGGTCCAATCCGGCGGCAGTTTGCCCTGCGGTCGAACTCCGTAGGCGTCGCCCGGGATCGGATGGTCTTCGGGACGAAGCAAGGGAAGATCATCGGGCAAATGCTTGATCCGGAACTCCTTGTATTGGATTTTCATCGCCGGACCCACATGAACCTGAACTCCCAGTATTCCCTCAAGTGACCTTCCCTTTTCATCAAAATCGATGAGGTCCGCCGTGGGATGCCCGTCGATCCAGTGACGGTGCCGATTGCCTTCCGCGAGCACACGGTATTCGTGCCATTCATCCGGCGGGAACACATTCTTCTCAAACGAACCAACCACCCACGACTGTCCTTCTCCGTCGATGATTACCTTTTCGCCGGTGTGGGAAAGGATCCGCCTCCCCCGTTCTTCGTAGAGCATGCCGTTGTAGTCCGGATTGTCAGCCACCACGTCGCATTGGTATCCCGAAACCACGTCGAGGCCGATTTCGGGGCGGGAGAGCCCGCGGTATTGAATACCACTGTTCCCCCCGGCCGTTACCTTGACCATGACCCTCAGATCAAAGTTCCTGATCGTCGAACCGGTCCAGGAGAGAAAGCGATTCATCTTGAGTGAGCCATCGGTTTTCCCGGTCAGAGCACCGTCCTCCACCGACCAGTAATCCGGGTCACCCGACCATCCCCGCAGCGTCTTGCCATCAAAGAGACGTACAAACCCCTCCTTGTCGGGTGAGGTTCCCACGGCAGCGGAAGCGACGGGATGAGGCTCGGTTGAGGCACGGAAGGGCGTTTTCATTGGCGGCAGTTCATCTCCGTATTTGGCGACATAGGCGTCCGTCTTCGCCCGCATCTCCGCCAGCGCTTCGACATGGGCCAAATCCCCGGCAAGATTCGTCAATTCGTCCGGGTCGTTTTCCAGGTCATAAAGAAACTCGAAATCGTGATCGAAATAACGCGCATACTTGTAACGCTCGCCCCGGACGCCTTCCCACGCCGGAATGCGCTCCCGCACCGCGAAGTGTTCGTGATAGGTCTCCTTGCGCCAATCCGCAGGAGATTCTCCCTCCACGAGCGGACGCAGGCTCCTCCCCTGGTAGTGTGAGGGTGCCTCCACTCCCGCCCAATCGAGGAAAGTGGAGGGCAGATCCAGATTCAGGGCCCGTTCCTTGTTGACTTTGCCCTTCTGACCCTCCGGAAGCCGCGGATCCATTACGATCAGGGGTACGCGGATGGACTCCTCGAAATGCGACCATTTCCCGGAAAGCCCGCGGTTCCCGAAGTGGTAACCGTTGTCGGCCGAATAGACGATGACCGTGTTCCCGGCGAGTCCCGATTTTTCAAGAGCTTCGAGGAACCGGGCAATTTCATGATCGATTCCCGTCACCATGCGGGCATAGGCGCGGGCATTGGTCTGGAACTTCTCCGGCGTGTTGAGCGCCCAGAAATAACGTTCCCGTGAGAGCGAAGAACGGTAAAACTCCGGAAGGGCGTCAAAGATCGCCGGGTCATCGAGTTTCGGGCGGTACATTTCGACATCTTCGTAGAGTCCATCCACGGATCGAGGCCAGGGATAAAACCCGATACCCGGCCGCCGATCGCTGTCCTCCCCGTGGCAGGCATTGAACCAGAGGTTCAGGGCGAAAGGCTGATTCTTGCTCTGCTTTTCGAGGAAGGCGATGCCCCGATCGACAATCAGTTCCGT
>JAGRPC010000541.1 GCA_020439925.1 Verrucomicrobiia bacterium
GGGTTCTCGCAGATGAAAACAGGGGCGTGATCCGTGGAGGGTCTGGTTACGCCGCCCAGGTTGACCTCCTCGCGAGTCCACGTAATCGAAAGTTTCGGAAGGGCCTTCGCGATCCAGGAATTGCTGCCGGGATCTCCGAAGAGGATGAGGTGGCGGTCGCGCAGGTCGGCTTCCGTCACCTCGGTGTCGTTCTTGATGGGAAGTTCGCCGCGCAGGTAGCGCGCCCATTCGTACTCGAAGCTGCGGAGATTCTCCTCGGCCCAGGCCTGCACTTTGGGATTCCACGGCGTTCCCGTTCCGCGGACACAGAGGAAGGGAGCGGCAAAGGCATCGTCGATCGGTCCCTGCAATCCCGGACGTTTTCCGGAGGAGGCGGTTTTGCCGTGAACTCCCTCGCAACGCCAGGCCTCCCCCGATCGGGCGAAGACAAGCGGGTCTCCGGGCTGGTGCGGGGGAAGGGGCACCTCGTTCCCCTCGATGCGCATCCCCTCGACGGGTCGGTGGATGACGAAGCGCGTGAGGTTGCGGACCTCGGTGACCTCGAGGTGACCGCCGGAGACACTCGCGCGGAACTCGGCGCGTTCGTAGTGTTTCCCGAGGCCGAGCAGCTCGAGCCAATGGCAGCGGTTGTATTTGAGGGTCCAGGTCACGAAGCGGAGCTCGGAGGGATCCCGGTCGAGTCCCTTCGCGGCGAATGCACCGAGGCGGCGCATCTGCTCGGCGTGGGTCTTCGGGTCGATGACGTGGCCGGTGCCCGGGGAGATGAGATTGACGAAGGGGATGCCCTCCCTCGCAAAGGCCTCGCCCATGTGGACATGGGACTGGAAGAACACGTCCTTGTCGCCGATGGCGGCGATGGCGGGAACGACACCCGCGTTGGCCGCGTAGTCGACCGAATCGAGCAGGTGAAGGGCAGTCTCCTGGTGGGGCGGCAGCGGGCCGACCTGGATGAAATTCGGGATGGGTGTCTCCGAGAAGCGATGGGTGTCCACGTAACCGCAGTAGGGACCGATCGCGACGAAGCGGTCGGGGTGTTTCAGCCCCAGATGCCAGGTGCCCGAAGCGCCCATCGACATGCCGCGCAGGACGATGCGATCGCGGTCGATGCGGTAGTTGCGGCAGACCGCCTCGATCGCCTCGAAGACATCGGTTTCGCCGGCCCATCGGTAACAGTTTTCGACGCGCCCGAGCGGGTGCAGTTCGATGAAGTCGACGTCGGGTGCGGCACCGTCGGCTTCGTCGCCCTCGTCGAAGCGGTGGATGAATTTCAATTCGCTCATGCCCACCGGTTTGGAACTGCCGTGGAGAACGACATCGAGCCGGATCGGCCGGGTGTCGTCGTAACCTTTCGGGACGATCACTCCGTAGGGCTGCACGGAATGGTCGACCGAGGAGAGGAACCCCCGTATGACCTTTCCTTTCTTCGTGGTCCAGGGAGCCTTTCCAGAAAGCACCGCCTCGGCACGTTTGGCGCCCCGTTTCCCGGCCTTTTCGATGAGGGCCACATCGGAGGGCGACAGTGCGGTATCGTAGCGAGTGGCCCAGATCACACCCTTGGCGAACACGGCGGCGTCCGCGCGAAGGTCGTCCGGGGCATCTGCGACCCGCGCGAGCAGGGATTCGGCCTCATCCCGTGCCGTCTGGCGTTGCGCGCTCGGCAGGCTGCCCGCCTCGCGGAGCATGAACTCCATCGCCGTCATCGTGTCCTC
>JAGRPC010000542.1 GCA_020439925.1 Verrucomicrobiia bacterium
CTTCTCCCGAGGAGATTGCGAGGGGCGAGGTGGGGGGAAAGCCCATGCCCTGGGGTTACGGCAGCGGAATCCAGGACATCGCGCTCGAGAATGGCCAGCTGCTTTTTGCCTTGTGCGAGGCCCATCAGGCCACCGGCGACGAATTTTACGCGGAAAAGGCGCGGGCTTTGTTCAAGGCCTTGCAGGGCTTGGCGGGAATCAGCCCCGAACCCGGATTTGTGCCGCGGGGACCACATCCCGATGGGCGTAGCTATTACCGCGACTCTTCGCGTGACCAGCACGCGGCCTACATCGAGGCGCTGTGGCGATACGGCCGTAGCCCGCTCGCCACAGCCGGGGACAAACGCTTCATCGCGGAGACGCTCGACCGGATCGCGTCGCGCATGGAGCGCAACGACTGGTGCATCATGAATGAAGACGGGAGCGCGCAGGCGCACGTGGGTTTCACCTGGAAGCAGATGACCAGCGTGGGTGCCATCTCTCTGCTCAGTGCGCTGGCGATGGTGGCCGATGCCACGAACGATCCTCGCTGGAAGGATGAATACGAGAGGTTCGGCGCGGAGAAAATGGGCGAGCGTTGGAACCGGTGGCTGCATCCCGATGCGTTGGATTCAGGGCAGCCGCTCACCTTGTACGCCAACCAGTTTTCCCAGGCCTTGACCGCCCTTCGTCGTTGCGAAAAGGATCCGTCGCGGCGGGATCAGATCGCGGCTTATCAGCGGCTCTGGGCCTTGCGGGCACTCGAAACCAACGTGTTTGATCCGAAAAGCTGGCGGCGTCTGGACTGGGCGGGCGACCGGGACGAGGCGGCCACGAGATCACAGGCCGCAGCGCTGGGGCTCGACTTGGACAAGCCGATGACGGTGCTCGATCTTTTCGATGCCTACGATCGCAAGGTGTGGTCCGACCCCGGGGCCGAGGCCTTCCACACCATGCACAAACTCTGCTTCGGCCTCACCACCGCGGCTCTTCATGGAGCCCTTCTCTCGGGCGACGAGGAACTGGCTCGACGTGCGAGGCCGACCGTCGAACGAATGATCGAGGAAATTGCCAGCCATCAATCGTCTTACCAGCGGGGCGAGAACTTCAATCGCACCGTCGTCCTGGGTTTGCTGGCACTCGGCCGCTAGGCGAGAGCTTGCCCGAAGCTGCCTCACCGCCACCCGAATGCCGGTTTCCCGCCCCTCTCCGGCCTTCGCTCCGAATCCGACACAAGGCCTTCGCGCACAGGCGGGAATCCGCGAAAAACGGTCTTTCCGATACGGGAGGTCGGTTTATAATGCCGCCCCATGTCCGAAACCGACCCCCAGACCCCCTCCAAGCCGGTGAAACTGATGGCCGTGAACCGGGGCGAAATCGCCATCCGGATCTTCCGTGCCGCCACCGAGCTCGGGTTGCGCACCGTCGCCATCTACGCCGAGGAAGACCGCTTTTCCCGGCACCGTTTCAAGGCGGACGAGGCCTATCGCCTGCGCAAGGAAAAGGGTCCCGTCGGGGCCTACCTCGACATCGAGGGGATCATTCACCTGGCCAAGGAAAAAGGGGTTTCCCTGATTCACCCGGGATACGGCTTCCTCTCAGAAAATGCCGATTTTGCAAGGGCCTGCCGCGAGGCCGGAATCACCTTCATCGGGCCCGATCCCGAGATGCTCGACGCCATGGGCGACAAGGTTTCGGCGCGCGCCCTCGCCAAGAAAGTCAACGTGCCCACCCTGCCGGGAACGGAGGAGCCGGTCTCCGATCGGGCCGAGGCGCTGAAGATCGCCCGCGAGATCGGATTCCCCCTCATCATCAAGGCTGCCTTCGGCGGCGGCGGGCGCGGCATGCGTGTCGTGCAGAAGGAGTCCGAACTCGACGGCCTCCTCGACCAGGCCCAGACGGAGGCGGAAAACGCCTTCGGCAATCCCGCCGTCTTCCTCGAGCGATTCGTGGGTCGCGCCAAGCATATCGAGGTTCAGATCCTCGGCGACAAGCATGGCAACATCGTCCACCTCCACGAACGGGACTGTTCGGTGCAGCGCCGTCACCAGAAGGTCATCGAGATCGCGCCCTCCGTCGATCTTGACGAAAAGGTGCGGCACGAACTCTGCGAGGCTTCCGTCGCCCTCGCCAGCGCAATCGGATACAACAACGCGGGAACGGTCGAGTTCCTCTACGACATCGACACGAAGGAGTGGTTCTTCATCGAGATGAACCCCCGTATCCAGGTCGAACACACCGTGACCGAGATCATCACGGGGATCGACCTGGTTCGTTCGCAGATCCTCGTGGCGCGGGGTCACAAGCTTTTTGATCACGAGATCGACATCCCGAGCCAGGATGCCATCCCGCGCAACGGATACGCGGTGCAGGCGCGCATCACCACCGAGGATCCCGCGAACGGTTTCGCTCCCGACTACGGGAAGATCCTGAACTATCGCTCTGCCGCCGGCTTCGGGATCCGTCTCGACGCGGGTGCCGGCGACGCGGGTTCGGTGGTGACGCCCTACTACGACTCCATGCTCGTGAAGCTGACGGCCTACGGTCCGCGCTTCGATATCGCCCTGCAGCGCATGAACCGCGCCCTTCGCGAGTTCCGCATCCGCGGGGTCAAGACCAACATTCCCTTCCTCGAGAACGTGGTTCTCGACGAGACCTTCCGCTCGGGCAACGCGACTACGCGCCTGATCGATACGAACCCGGACCTCTTCAAGTTCCAGCCGCGCCGTGACCGGGCTACGAAGCTGCTCGCCTATCTCAGCGACATCACCGTCAACGGCAACACGACGGCCAAGGGATATCGTCCCGCCGAGGCCCTGCCTCCGGCCCGCGTCCCCGAGTTCGACATGAAGGGGGATGTTCCGAAAGGTTCGCGGGACCTCCTCATCGAACTCGGACCGGAAAAGTTCGCCGCCTGGATCCGGGAGCAGAAACCGCTCCTCGTCACCGACACGACGATGCGTGACGCCCACCAGTCGCTCATCGCGACGCGCATGCGCACCGTCGACATGCTCAACATCGCGGATTCCGTGGCCCATCGCACCCCCAATCTCTTCAGCCTGGAGATGTGGGGCGGCGCCACCTTCGACACGGCGATGCGTTTCCTCAAGGAATCGCCCTGGGACCGCCTCCGCGACCTCCGCGAGAAAATCCCGAACATCTGTTTCCAGATGCTCTTCCGCGGCTCGAACGCCGTGGGATACTCGAATTATCCCGACAACGTCGTGGCCGGTTTTGTGAAGCATGCCGCCGCCTCGGGGATGGATATCTTCCGAATTTTCGATTCCCTCAACTACCTCCCGAACATGACCGTGGCGATGGAGGCGGTTCGCGACCAGCCGCACGCCATCTGCGAGGCGGCGATCTGTTACACCGGGGACATCGATGATCCGAAGCGCGACAAATACTCGCTGAAGTACTACGTGGCCAAGGCGAAGGAACTCGAGAAGATGGGCGCGCACATTCTCGCGATCAAGGACATGGCCGGGCTCTGCCGCCCCTCGGCGGTGAAGAAACTCGTCACCGCCCTGCGGGAAGAGATCGGCCTGCCGATCCATTTCCACACCCACGACAGCTCGGGCATCAACGCGGCCTCGGTCCTTTCCGCCACCGATGCCGGTGTCGACATCGCCGACCTCGCCATCGCCTCGATGTCGGGTTCGACGAGCCAGCCGAACCTCAACTCCGTCTGTGCCGCC
>JAGRPC010000543.1 GCA_020439925.1 Verrucomicrobiia bacterium
TGGCTCGTGCCGCACTTCGAGAAGATGCTCTACGATCAGGCCCTTTATGTGATCGCCTCTCTTGAGGCCTATGAGGTCACCGGCAAAGAAGAGCACGCCCGTAATGTCCGCGAGGTTCTTTCGTATGTGAGCCGCGACCTTACTTCGGAAACGGGCGGTTTTTATTCTGCCGAGGATGCCGACAGCGAAGGTGAAGAAGGCAAATTCTACACCTGGACCAATTCCGAGGTCCTCGAGGTGCTGGGGACCGGGGACGGCGGCCTCTTTCTCACGACCTACCGTTTTCAGGAAGAAGGCAACTTCCAGGACGAGGCGACGCGGGCGAAGAACGGGACGAACATCCCGCACCTCCGCGCCGACCTCACCGACGAGGAACGTGTCAGGCTCGAGCCCATGCGGCAGAAGCTCTGGGAAAGGCGCGAGACCCGGATCCATCCGCAGAAGGACGACAAGATCCTCACCGACTGGAACGGGCTCATGATCTCGGCCTACGCCAGGGCGGCCCAGGTTCTTGGCGACGATTCGTATGGGGAAGTGGCGAAAAAAGCTGCCGACTTCCTTCTCTCGAGCCTGACCCGGGATGACGGAAGGCTCCTCAAGCGCTATCGCCAGGGCGAGGCCGGGTTGACCGCCCACCTCGAGGATTACGCCTTTTTCATCCGCGGACTGCTCGACCTCTACGAGACGACCTTCGACGTCGGCTACTTCGAGCGAGCCCTCGCCTTTCAGAAAGTGCTGGACGAGCATTTCTGGGACGAGAAGGAAGGGGGCTATTTCACCACCGCGAACGACTCCGAGGTTCTCATCGTGAGGGCGAAAAAGCTTTATGGAGGGGCCATTCCAAGCGGCAATGCAGTCTCGCTCGGCAACCTGGCCCGCCTTCACCGCATGACAGGGGATCCGGCCCACGCGGAACGGGCCGGGAATCTCATCCGCGCCTTTTCGGGAGAAATTGCAGGACAGCCAGCCGCTTATCCGGAAACCCTCTGCGGGCTCGATTTCTTTTTCGGGCCCACCCGCGAGATCGTGATCAGCGGACAAGCCGGTTCGCCCGACACCATCGAGATGATCAAGGCTCTGCGAAAGGGATTCCGCCCGAACCAGGTCGTCCTCCTCCGCACTTCGGAGAACGCCGAAAAGCTCGCCCTTCTCGCGCCCTACACCGCCACCCAGACCAGTGTGAATGGAAAGGCTACCGCCTACATCTGCCGGGATTTCGCCTGCGAAGCTCCCACGACCGACCCTGCGAAGATGCTCGAACTGCTAGCCAAGTGAGGTCGGCGCATCGTCATCGGAAAACCCAAACCTTCGATCGAATGAGAACTCGTTTCCTTGAGTGGTTTATCGTGGCCGCGACGTGCCTTGCTTCTGCCCTTGTTGCAGCCGCAGATCCGAGACCAAACTTCGTGATCATTCTTGCCGACGACATGGGTTTCTCCGATCCGGGTTGTTACGGCGGGGAGATTCAGACTCCCCATCTCGATCGGCTCGCGGCGGAGGGGATGCGTTTTTCCCAGTTCTACAACTGTGCCCTGTGCGGTCCCTCGCGGGCGGCCCTCATGACAGGTATCGAGCCGCACCAGGCCGGCATTCTCGACTGGACGGGACTGCTCAACGAACGCTCTGTGACGGTCTTCGAATTGCTCAAGAAGGCCGGATACTCCACCTGCGCAACCGGACGGCTCGACATGGTCACCTCGGAAAACTGGCACGACCCGGAGGCCATCGGCCGGCATGTCGACCGCTTCTTCGGCTCCACCGGTCACAAGGGCCCCGGGAATTACTTCAAGGATGTTCGGAATACCGAGTTTTACCTTGAAGGAAAGCCCTACTCCATTCCCGAAGGAGGCTACAAGACCGACCTGATCAGCGATTACGCGGTGCGGTTCCTCCACGAGCGTCCGAAGGACCGGCCGTTTCTACTCTACCTTTCGCACTATGCGCCGCATTGGCCGCTTCATGCCAAACCCGAGGACATCGCGAAGTATCGCGAACTCTATCGTCGGCTCGGTTGGGATCGGGGTAGGGAGGAACGGCTTGCCCGTCTTGTCGCGAAAGGCCTGATTCCTTCCGGGACCGTGCTCGCGGAACGGGACCCGCGTGCGCAACCGTGGGAAGCGGCCGAATTTCCGGAATGGGAAGCCGAACGCATGGCCGTTTACGCCGCCCAGATCGACTGTCTCGACCAAGGCGTGGGAAGGGTCATGAAGGCTCTCGAGGAAACCGGCGCGGGCAAGAACACGCTCGTTCTCTTTCTCTCGGACAACGGATCGGCGGACACTGCCGTCGGAAACCTCGATCGTGACGGACAGACCTGGCGGAGCGACGGCACTCCGACGCGCGCGGGAAACCGTCCGGAGAATGTTCCCGGTCCTGCGGACACGTTTGTGACGGCCGGTCCCGCTTGGTCCATGCTTGCCAATGCTCCCTTGCGGAACCACAAACGCTCAGCCTTCGAGGGAGGCATCGCTTCTCCACTGATCGCGTGGTGGCCGCAAGGAATTCGGAACCGCGGAGGGGTGAGCGATGAACTGACTCACCTCACCGATCTTCCGGCAACCCTCCTCGATCTGGCCGGAGCCGCCTACCCGTCCACCTGGCAGGGGCGATCCGTTGCTCTTGCGGCCGGACGTTCCCTTGCTCCGCTCTGGCGTGAGGGAAAACGGGATGGGCATGAATCTCTTTGCTGGACCATTTCCGGGCACCGTGCCGTCCGTGAGGGAGCGTGGAAGCTGGTTGCACCCAAGGGAAGTCCCTGGGAACTCTACGATCTTTCGACAGACCGAGGGGAGCGGAACAATCTCGCCGACGCTCATCCCGAGCGGGTTGCGAGCATGGCGGCCCGGCACGCCGCCTGGCAGTCAAACCAGGGGGAATAGTCAATCCCTGTCGTCCCGGCGTCGGCGATCGTCGCGGTCGCCGCGCCAATGGCGTTTCTCGCCGCCACGCCGGTCGTCGAAACGATCATTGCCACGGCGCTCCCGGTCACCTCCACGGAATCCACGGGGACCCCGATCTTCCCAGCTCTGGTTGCCGAAGCCTCCCGGTTTGCGATAGCCGCCGCCTTCCTTG
The DNA here is from genome assembly GCA_020439925.1 of Verrucomicrobiia bacterium. Taxonomy (GTDB): domain Bacteria; phylum Verrucomicrobiota; class Verrucomicrobiia; order Verrucomicrobiales; family DEV007; genus Arctic95D-9. The sequence continues at coordinate 3,073 of JAGRPC010000543.1, forward strand.
CGGAAGCCGCCCTCGCGATAACCGCCCTCGCGGGGACCACCGGAGCGGAAGCCGCCCTCGCGGGGTGGCCCATCTTTCGGGCCGCGATCATAGTCGATGCGGAAGGACTTCCCTCGGAGCGTTGTGCCAGCCGCGAGTTCGATGACGCGCGAGGCTTCGCCTTCCGCCACCTCGACGAGGCTGAAATTGGGAAAGAGCTGGATTCGACCGACCGTGCCGCGTTCCAGGTGGCACTCGTTGTGGAGCATACCAACGATGTCGCCGGGAGCGATATGCTGGTTTTTTCCAAGGCTGAGAAAGAGTTTCACCATCCCCGGCTCGGGGCCTTCCGGTCCCTCCGGGCGGGGTTTGCGCTCGAATCGTCGCTCCCGACCCGCCCCTGCCTCGTGGGGCTCCCAGGAGGGAGCCTCGGCTCCCGGCTCGCGGTCGTCTCGCTCGCGGCGGCGTTCCTTGCGATCGTTCGGGCCCGGCTGGCGGTCCTCGATGATTTCCTCGCCTTCCCGACTCGTCGTTTCGCGCAGCAGGGCCATCAGCACGCCGGCAATCGCCTGCCATTCATGACCTTCTTCCTGAAGGGGGGAGAGGGCAGTGACCCCTTTCTCATAGCCCCCCTCGGCGAGGCGCTCGCGGACCGTCTCGATGAGCTGTTCGGCGAGACGGTTTTCGACTTCCGCAACGGACGGGATCTCCGCGCGCACGATGGGTTGGCGGGTGTATCGCTCGATCGTCTTGATGCGGTAGATATCGCGTCCGTGAATAAACGAGATCGCCTTGCCGGAACGGCCTGCTCGCCCGGTCCGCCCGATGCGGTGAACGTAGTCCTCCGGATCCTGGGGCAGTTCGTAGTTGAAGACGAGGTCGATGTCGCTGATGTCGATGCCGCGAGCCGCCACGTCGGTTGCCACGAGGATCTCGACGGTTCCCTCGCGGAAGAGGCGCAGGACTCTCTCTCGCATGGTCTGCGCGATGTCCCCGTGAAGCCGGTCGGCGGAGTAGCCGCGGGCGAGAAGTTCCTCGGTGCACTCGTCGACGGCCCGCTTTGTGTTGCAGAAAACAATGGAGAGACGCGGTTGCTCGAGGTCGATGAGACGCGAAATCAACTCGATGCGGGATCGTTGCCGGGCCTCGTAGCAGACTTGTTCGATCGACTCCACCGTGAGCGCCTCCCGCTCGATCTTGACGAGTTCGGGATTCTTTCCATATCGCTGGATGATCCGGCTCACCGCATCGTTCATCGTCGCGGAAAAGAACAGGGTCTGCCGTTCTTCGGGCAGGGCGCGGAGGAGGGCCTCCATTTCGTCGGCAAAGCCCATGTCGAGCATGCGATCGGCCTCGTCGAGAACCGTGACTCGGATCGAATCAAGTTCGAGGGTGCCGCGCTCGACGTGGTCGATGAGACGCCCCGGCGTTCCCACGATCACCTGGACGCCCTGGTGCAGGGCGCGGATCTGGCGGTCGATGGGGGCGCCTCCATAGACGGCGACCGCGCGGAGGCGGGGAAGTTTCGCGCCGAGACGCTGCACCTCGGCGCAGACTTGCACGGCGAGTTCGCGGGTCGGGCAGATCACGAGCATCTGCGGATCGGGATTTTCCCAGTCGATGCGGGCGAGGCCGGCGAGGCCGAAGGCGGCGGTTTTACCCGAACCCGTTTCGGACAGACCGATGAGGTCCTTCCCCTCGAGGGCGAGCGGGATGGAGGCGGCCTGGATGTGGGAGGGTTCCTCGTAGCCGAGTTGTTCGACGGCAGCGAGGAGCGGCTCGGGCAAGCCGAGGGCGGAGAAGGTGGTGTGGTTCACGGCAAAAGACGGGTGAAGGGAAATCACCCGTCACAGCTCTGAAACACAGTCGGGTGGGCGGGGAGGATACGCGCCTTTCGGAAAAGCGAAAGCGGAAAGCGGAGGCCGCCACCGGCACCCTCGAATCACTTCGTCTCCTTGATTCTCAGCGCCACCCGGTTCGGGGCCGAGTCGGAGGGAGCGGATCCCCTCGTCGCCGCCGCTTTCTGGCGGCTCGCGAGAATGAGGGCCGCAATCTCGCGCCGCAGCAGGTTGAGGTCGAAAGGTTTGGTCAGGAAGACATCGCATCCTGCGGCAAGGGCGTTGCGGCGCATCATTTCGTCGGCATTTCCCGAGGCGGCGATCACCGGCACATTGGACACTGGGAGACCCGAGGAGCGGATCCGTTCGACCAGGGAGATTCCATCGAGACCGGGCATTTCGATGTCCGTGACAATGAGATCGGGCAAGATTCCGCCCTCCCGCAGAAGAGCCAGGGCTTCCTCCCCGTCCTTCGCGTCGATGACGGCGTATCCGGAGGCTTTCAGCACCTTTCCGAGGAGAACCCGGTTCGGCAGCATGTCGTCTATCACCAGCACGCTGAAGCAGTTGGCGGGTGGCACCATCGCCGGGATCGCATGGTGAGGTTGAGGGGTCATTCGAGAATTCATCACTTTACCAAGAAGTTAAGAAACACAAGTCTTTAACGTATCAGTATTACTTTGAACAGGAACGTTCAAAAGAATTTTCGGAAAATTCATGGAAACCAGACCGCTT
>JAGRPC010000544.1 GCA_020439925.1 Verrucomicrobiia bacterium
GCTTGCGTGGGACGCGGTTCCGGGAGCCGAATCCTACGAAGTCTGGAGCGGTCTCTCCGCCGATCCGGCTTCGCTCGTGCTGCTCGGCTCCACCGTGGTTGCCAACTTTTTACATGCCGCCACAGCCGGAGAGACGAACCATTATGCGATCCGCGCCCTGAATGCGGAGGGCCCGGGCAGCTTTTCCGATCCCGCCGCAACAACGGCGGTCATTCCCCTTCCCGATCCGAGGCCCGATCTCAGTATCGGGAGAAGCGCGACGCTTCAGAGAGGTGTTGGAGTCTACAACCAGAGCGGTGCCGGACAGCGCTTCAACAGCCGGATCGGTCCCAACCGCCTGGCCAGCGCCCATGCCGTCGCAGGAAACGACGGGGTCTGGACCGATTCCCTCATTCTCCGGAGTTCTCCTTTTCCCCGGCGGGCGAAAACGGTCGTCGGTCTGCTTCATCAAGGCGGACGTCAAAACATCACCGCAGCCCTTCGTTCGGGAGGATTTGCGACCGAATCCCTGTCCACGGACGAGTCGGTCGGCATCGCCCTCCGAATCCGGGCGTTGAATCGATTCGGGGGCTCCGTGATCAGGATCTCGGGAAGCGCGAGGGAAACCTCCGATACGGTCGTCTGGCGCGTCCTCAAACCGAATTGATCCGGCTCCCCCCCCTCCCGGCCGTATGCCACGCAAGAGGGTTGACTCTCGCAGCCGACCCTGTTGATTCCGGCATGTCTGCAGAACCTCCCACCGGAGCCGGATTTGAAACCCGGGCCATCCACCTCGGAAGAGATTTCGTGAGTGACACCGGAGCGGTGACCCCTCCGGTGTGGCTCACCTCGACTTTCGAGTATGGCAATCCCAACGGCTTCGACTACACCCGCTCGGGCAATCCCAACTTCCGCCTGCTCGACCGGGCCGTCGCCAGCCTGGAGGGCGCGGCGTTCTCCACCTGCTTCGGGAGCGGGGTTTCGGCGATCACGGCGGTCGTCTCGACCCTGAAAAGCGGCGATGTCGTCGTCGCCGAGGAGAACCTCTACGGTTGTACCTTCCGGCTTTTCGCCCAGGTTTTCGCCAAATTCGGCGTTTCTGTCGTCTATCTCGACTTCACCGTCCCTTCCTCGCTCGAGGTTCTCGCCTCCCACCGTCCAGCTCTTGTCTGGATCGAATCTCCGACCAATCCGAACCTGAAGGTCCTCGACATCGCCGCCGTCGCCGCAGCCGCCCACGCCGCGGGCGCGCCGCTGCTGGTCGACAACACCTTCGCGAGCAGCTACCTGCAGCGTCCCGTCGAGCTTGGCGCCGATCTTTCGCTGGTCTCCCTGACCAAATACGCCAACGGCCACTCCGACGCGCTCGCCGGAGCCGTCTGCACGAATTCGGAGGAATGGCAGGCGAAAATAATCTTCGCCCAGAAAGCCCTCGGTCTCCAGCCCGCCCCGATGGATTGCTGGCTCGTTTCGCGGGGCCTGAAGACGCTATCGATCCGGATGGAGCGTCACAGCGCCAACGCCCTCGCCTTTGCGGAGTTTCTCGAGAGGGAAACGGGGGCCATCGCGGTGCGCTACCCCTTCCTCCCCTCGCACCCGCAACACGAGATCGCGAAGCGCCAGATGCGGGGAGGATCGGGCATCGTCACCGTCGATTTCGGAATGAATCTCGCGGAAACCCAGGCCTTCCTCGAGCGCCTCTCCCTCTTTCCCAAGGCCGAAAGCCTCGGCGGGGTCGAGTCCCTCTGCTGCCACCCCGCCTCGATGACCCATGCGAGCGTCCCCAAGGAAAGGCGCGAGGCCGTCGGCATCACCGACTCGCTCGTGCGTTTCTCGGTCGGCATCGAGACGGTCGAAGATCTCATCGCCGACGTCCGCCAAGCTCTGGCGAAATCCTGACATGGCCATTCGCGACCCCTTCGACGATCCGTTCTGCCGGCCCGAAGACCTCGGTCTCGCCATCCCCGAGAGCGACCATGCCGTCTCGGTCTGCCTGCCACGCTGGCAGGATGTGATCGGCTACGAGGAGGGGGATCCCGAAGTGCTGGATACCTTCGAGTGCGGATACCCCCGTTTTGTCGCCCATCCCTTCGTCGCCGAGCTTTTCCTCGCCGCCCAGGCCGAATTCGCAAAGAACTCGAAAAAGCCCGAGTCCGCCCTCGTCTTTCCCTCCCTCGCGGCGGCCTGGCGCTGCGCCGATTACGTGAAACGCCGCACCGGCGTTTCCTGCCGTCTCGAGTCCTACGGATGGGACCAGCTCACCGCCGTCCTCCTCGACGAATCCGCTTACGACACCGCCTGGAAATACTGGCAGCATGCCGGAGAGATCGTGAGCAGCAGGTTTGCCGAGTCGGCCCTGACCGACACTCCCCTCGATCCTTCGATCGCCGCATCGGGAGAATCCGCCCGTCAGAGACTTCGCGAACGGATCGCCGACCTTTACCCGGGTGCCTATAGCCGGGACGTCTTTCTTTTTTCTTCCGGAATGGGCGCCATGTCCGCCCTTCA
>JAGRPC010000545.1 GCA_020439925.1 Verrucomicrobiia bacterium
ATCCTAGTCGAGTTCCGAGAGATCGCGCTTCTTGGCGGGGGCAAGCGGCTTCTTTGGGGGCGAACATTTATGAGGAGGCCCAGTCACGCGTCCGCTTTCGGCAAGTTTGGGTGGTGCCACTTCGCCCACGTTGATATGACGTCCGCCCAGCCTCTTCATTCGGATATCGCGGGCGTAGAAGACTGCCATTCCGAGAAAGACCACATTGTAGAGAAGACCGGGAAAGAAGTCGACCGTTTGGTGGGTGACCGCCCGCATCGCCGAGGTGGAAGTCTGAATATAAAGAAGCTTGGCGAAGAAGGAGTTGGGCTGAAGACTCGTCTCCCACAGACTTCGGAAGATCACCGCGAGCAGGGCGAAAAAGAGGCAGCCGAAATACCCGAATTGTTTGAACGAATCGCCCATGCCAGTGAGAGTACTTCCTTTGGGAGCGGTGAAACTTCGAATGCCGATTTCAACCGCCTCTTCCTTCTCCGGATCAACTTCTGTTTCATCAAACATCAGCTTGTCCTTGAATTCTTTTCCGAAGATCTGCGCGGGGATAAAACGAAACACCAGTTGATCCCAGTAAGCGGTTCCGAAATCGTAGTCGCTTCTAATTCTCGTTGTGTAAATCAATACAGCTGCATTGCGTAGTTCGAGAATGGATTCTTCATTGAGAAAGCGCTTGAAGTTGCCAACCAAATCGATTTTTCGGGCGCCGCCAAATCCTTCCTGAGACATCGCAGAACGGTATTTGGAGGTCGCTGGAATCGCGAGCATCGCAAAGACAATACCGGCAGCGATGATAGGCCTTGGAGGAATCCATCGCCGATGAAAAAAGTAAGTTAGCCCGATGGTCAGAACAAAGAGTGCAGCGCTCTCCCGCCGACCGGAGAGAAGGATCGCAACCAGTGGATTGAGGGCGGCGACAATGGTGAAGATCCACGCTATGGAGCTTTTTCGGGAAAGCGCCGTGAAGAGAGAAATCGCAAAACCCGGGTAAACGAGCTGGGAGAAGAAGTGATAGATCGTAACTCGCCCGCTCCAGGTGCTACCACCTCTCTCTTCAGCCGACATCTGACTGATCAGAAAGCTGAAAAAGAGACTGACGACAATGAACAGCGCGCCGAAATGGAAGAGGCGTTCCAGCTTTACGGGTGTGCTCCCATGCTTCGCGATCCATCTGCTTGGAGGCAAGAGATAACCCAGATAGCAGCAAGCCATGCAAAGGTTTGTCATGACCATTACCGGAGTTAGTGATTCCAGAGGAGTGGATCCGGGAAACCGCTTCAGCGAAATCACCTGAGGGAAGATGAAGACGACAAAAGTCGCCGCCATGAAGTAAGGAAACTCGAAAAAACGGCTGGGCCTTGCAAAGCCCTTGGCAAGAATGAACCCCGCCACGATGACAAAAATCCAGATTTGAAGTTCACTCATGGAGGGGAAAATGACTCGCTCGAAGGGGCGAAGAGCTCTAGGTAGAGTTTAGACAGGCTATCGGCGGCACGTTCCCACGAGAAGGTCTTGAGCACTTCCTTGCCAACCTGTCTTCCACGAGCTGTTTCTTTGGATGCAAGCGATTCAACAGCGGCCGCAAAGCATTCGGAAGAACGGTCTGGTAGAATCCAGGCCCCCAGACGGTCCGCTAATTTCATACTTCCCCCAGAACCCGGAATCATCGCGATCGGTACACCGGAGGCGGCGGCTTCGAGAAGGACAAGGCCGAAGGGTTCGTATCTCGATGTCATCACGAACACGTCAAGTCCCGGATACACCAGCAAAGCCGGATCAACCATCCCGAGGAAGCGAAGTCGGGACGCGACTCCTGAATCACGTGCATAGGTTTCGAGGTTGGATCGGTCAGGACCGTCACCCGCCATGACCCCAAAAAATGACCCCGGAAGGGCGGCAATCAAGTCCACAAACTCTCGGCAACCCTTCATCTCAGAGTCGAGTCGGCCAACAAATCCGACTGCCTTGTCCATTTCCCGCAAACCCCAGTTGGATCGCACGGCATGGCGCACTTCGGGACGGGCAGGATGGAATCGGTTCAAGTCGACCCCGTTCGGTATCACGATCGATTGTCTTTCGGGAAAACCGCTGGCGATCCAGTCTGCCTGGGTGTCCGTGGAAACCGCCACGAGTCGGTCGTAGGTCCCAATCTGGAGGCCGTGCGAGAAACGGTTTCGCAAAGTTCCGCCTTGGTCCGGCGGTGAAAGGTGGGCGTGTCCGACCCGACGAATGCCGCCGGTAGATCGTGTTGCTAGATGGGTCCAGATGAGCCCATCGTGGTGATGTACCACATCAAAATTTTCTTCCACCACCATCCTCCGCAGGGCGCCGAGCCCCTTGAGCCCCTTCCGGGAGGAAGTCAACCCGAGGTGGCGGGTCCGGTCAGGCAATTCGGCGGAAAACGCGCCTGGTTTCCCGTAGACGAACAGGCAATGAGCGTCGATTCCAAATGGCGGTAGTACTCTTGTCAGCTCGATCGCTACCCTGGCCGCACCTCCCGTGGCAAGATCGTCGCGTTGGCAGATGTGGAGAACCTTCACAGCGAGTCGAGGATGGACTTGGCCCGGTTTTGCCACGAGATTCCCGCGAGAAAGTCGGGCTCCCGGCTGGGCGAGAGGGGATCGCGGCATTGCTTGCGGATCAGTTCGAGAACCTCTTCCAAACTTTCCCCCCGGCAGAGGTGATCGTCGAACTCGCGGATTTGATCGCAGGCCGACGTGGCGACGATCGGCTTGCCCGCTCCGAGGTGATCGAACAATCGCATCGGCGAACACGAACGGTTGAAGGGCGTGTCGGAATAGGGAATCAGGGCCACGTCGATCTCCTCCATCCAGGCGGGGATTTCACCGTGGGGGCGTTCTCCCGTCATGACGCACTTCGGATGGGTCAAGAGTCGCTCCCAAGAAGGGGATACGAAACCCGAGGCAACCGGACCCACCATCACCAGGGAACCGACCTCCTCCAATTCGATACACGCGTTGAGCAGTTCGAAATCGATCCGCGAGTTGATTGCGCCGACAATGCCAACGACGGGCCGCTTTAGACATCCTAGAAAGTTTCGTACAGCCTCGTGATTTGAGTCGGACCCTCTTCCAAACCGATCTAGATCTGTCGCATTCGGGGAGATCTGAAGCACTGCGCGATTCGCCCCGCGTTGTACCGCCTTTTCGACGAGGTGGCGGGATACGAAAAAGGAACGTTCGCACAGGGCCAGCAACTCGGTTTCCCTGGACTCGATCTTCGTTCCCCCCCAGCCGTCGTATTGGGAATAGTCGTCGGAACAGTAGTAGTGGAGTGACATTCTGGGGGCCGCAATGCGAGCCAGCGGAAGGTAATGCGGTGAGGTGATGAAGAGACGGTCCGCGTCGATCCGTTCAAGAAGGTCGAAGATACGACGAGCCGAATACCCTGCGAACCGAGAGGCCCAGCCCGGAGGGAGGGAAATCCGGGAGATGGCAAGAGTGGATCGTTCCCTGGGCAGGCAAGCGGGATCGCCGTTCAGCCATTGCCGGGGACTCACCCCTGTCACGGGAGTACTCTGCGAGAGGGCCATGAAGGGCTTGATCCGCCAGATGGCGTTGATGTCGGTAACAGCGATCACTCGGTCGTGACGATTCTTAATGGCGCTGCAGGATCACGAGTCCCGGTACGTGGATGAAGAGAGTGAGTGGGTTGGCCCGATCGTTCAGGATCTCCCAGACGGCACGCATTACACCAGGGAAAACGCGTGAGTCCGTGTCATGGAACGCGATCATTCCTCCTGGAGCCAGTTTTCTCAGCCAGGTTGTTCCATCGAAACGGGCGTTCACGTAGTCGTGTACTGCATCGACGAATGCGAAGGAAACGGTGATCAGTTCAGGATGACGGGATGCCTCACCGGAGGTGCTTCGAACATGGAAAACGTTGGGAAGATCGCGAGTACGGTTTTCAAACGCTCCCAAGTCGGAGTCCGCGCCTCCGTATCCAGCGTAAGGATCGACGGCATAAACTCTTCTTGCTGTTGTCGAAGCCATGATCTCAGTGGTAACTCCACGAAAGGCACCAATTTCAGCAATGGGAGCATCAAGCTCATTCGTCACGTTGATCGCTGCAACTAGGGCACTCATTTGTTCGGGAGTGACAGCGGTGTCGTTTTCGTCGAAATTGAAATCTTGGACGGCCGCCTGCGAGGGAGTCGGTTCAAAGGGAATGGTAAACGATTCGAAATGAATTTTTGAAATCAGCTCTTGGATGCGCGCGAATACAGTGAAGACGATTCTCTCGGGATTGAGTTTCGAGAGTCTTTTGATTTCAAATGGATCGTAGAAAGTGTACTTCGTCATATCCAGGCTCTGTAGTGAAAATCTTCCAAAATTGTATCCAATCGATATAAGTTTGATCGGGAGTCGTATCAACGGACCGCGTCCCAATATTGGGAAGACTCGGCCGGGTATTCTGGAAACCGTTCATGGTGACTGTCGTAATCACCAATCGGGGAGTTCGGATCTCGATAATATGATTGGCGAATCATTCGAAATCCGGCCTCTTCGAGCAAACGTTTAAGAGATGACTCAGAATAGATTCTCCGGTGTCCGTGAAGATAGAAAATGTTATTGATCTTCATGTCGGCTCCTGATCGATCGAGTTTGATCGAAACAAAATAGTCTAGGGATGGAGTGGTTATCCGTACGCTTCCACCAGACTTCAGTATTCGATGTATCTCAGAAAGCATCCTTTCTGCGTCTTGTTGCGATACGTGTTCAATTACTTCCTCGAGGTAGACGATATCGACTGAACTATCGTTGAAAGGCAGGGGTCGAGTGACATCCGCCCAGACATCGGCTCGGGGAGTGATGTCGGCGGTCAACCAACGCTCATCCAATACGCTGCCTCCACCAAGGTTTAATATCCGTTTCGAAGAATCAGCCTTCCACCGCTTTAGATAGCCACTGGTTACAATTGGGCCGACGAATTGCCAGAATCGATCAGATTTTCGACCGATGAAACTCGCGATCGCGTGGATGTAACCGTAGCGCTTCGCGTAGTGCCTGAGGCGGTTAAACATTCCGACGGGAGGAAGGATTCGAGTGGTCGACGAGGTCATCGCTGAGGATTCAATGTTGCTTTTAGTTTCTCTTTTGCCAAACGGGGTCGCCTCCGACTTCATTTGAACGCGGATTGCGGATTGTGGGCCAGCTGTTGCAGGGCTGTGAGCAACCTCTCCCCATACCTCTCCCACGTGCACTCCCGCGCCCGTTCCCGCGAGGCCACCGAGGCTGCTTCTCGCCAAGTCCGGTCGCCGACACTCCGCTCGATCGCGTCGGCGAGGGCCTGCGGATCGCGTTCCGGAACGAGGAGGCCGTCGATCCCGTCCCGCGCGACGGAACCGGCGGCGCGGGTGACGATTTGCGGCACCCCGGCCGCGAGGGCTTCGTAGGTGACCTCGGCCGATCCTTCGGCGAGGGAGGGCAGGACAAAGAGATCGGCGCGCTGGAACTCCTCGTGGATGCGGTCGCGGGGGATGCGCCCGAGGAAGGTGAGATGTCGGCAGTCCGGATGATGGCGAACCGTCTCGGAGACATTCCCGGCGATGCGGAATTCTCCCCGGAAGCCACGGGAGCGGAGGAGTTCCGAGGCAAAGGCGAGGTAGTGGATGCCTTTGCGCAGGTCGGCGGTGCCGACAAAGAGGATGCGTCCCGGTTCCGGTCGGGTTTCCAGCTCGAGCCAACGTGGGTCCATCCCGTAGGGCACGAGGGCGGTGCGTTCCGGCAAGACGCCCCAATGGGCGATGAGGTCCTCGCGAACGGCTTCCGAGGGACAGAGGCAGAGGTCGATGTTGCCCGGGTAGGGATCGTCGGGGAGCAGTTCCTCCCGCAGCGAGGCGTAGTCGAGCGGGGAGGGTTCCCAGTCGGGGAAACGGCCTTGCTCTTCGGTGAGGATGCGTTCGGTCGAAAGGAGGATGTAGACCTCGGACACGACCCGGATGCCCCGCGCTTTTGCCTCTTCGAAAAGGCCGCCTCCCTCGTTGAGCATGGAGTAGAGATGGGTCGCGTCACCAAAACCGTGACGGAGGAGGGAGTGCCCGAAATCGCGGGCGAAATCGATCTGGCGACGAAAGCGGGTTTCCGGATCGCGTCTCCCGAAGATGTCTTTCACGAGGTGCCGCAGGGCCGCCCCATCATGGGTCGTGGTGTGAGGGAGAACCCGGTCCGGCACCCGGCGCCCGCGCAAGCGGGAGGCCAGTCCGCCGGGTCCCGGAACCCTGGACAGGATGCGACCCCATCCCACGTTCCCCGCCAGGTCGGTGTGGAAACGATCCAGCCTTCCCGCCTCGGCGAGGAGACGGGGAACGGCGTAAGCTCGACGGGCTCCGGTCTGGATGCAGAGGTAGCGGCTCATGCCTTGTGGTTCTTTGGACGGTCACCGCTCATGATCATCGTCATCCAGAGCCCCGGTAGACGGCCGGCTCCGCGGAACTGCAGGTTCACGAAGCCGCTTTCGTCCAGGAGCGTGGAGAGGGTGCGCCGGCTCCAGAGTTTGATGTGGCCGCCGTCCCAGAGGGGATTGGCGTGGAAATCCCATTTCCCGAGAAGCGAGAGGGTCAGATTCTTCAGGTAACCGTGGTAGGGGGTGGTGCAAAGGAAACGTCCACCGGGCCGCAACGCGGAGAAACAACCCCGGGCGTAGGACCGGGGATCGTAGAGATGTTCGACCACCTCGGTGCTGACGACGAGGTCGAAGGGAGCCTCCCCGAGCGCTTCCAGGATCCTTTCGTCGGCGGGAAGCATCTCGAACCGTCCTTCGGGATGCGCGCATCGGGCGTGGGCGAGGCCTTGCTCGCTGAGATCGATCCCGACGACAGTACATCCGCGCTTCAAGAATTCGCCGCAGGTGAAACCGTTCCCGCATCCCACGTCGAGGACGCGGGTGCCGGGACCGACCGGACCTGCCAGGGATATCACCTCCGGAAGGAAATGGCGATGCATGTGTGAGGCATCGGCGGAGGAGAACCCGAAGTCCTGATACTGAGAGCTCATTGCACGACGCTATTTGTAAAAGTTGGGTTCCTTTTGCCACTTCATGTGACGCATCACGCTTTTATCGAATCGGGCAAAGAGGAATAATGCAAAGGAATCTGGATGCCGAAAACTTCCGCCTGCTATTGAAGCGCTTGGCTGGGTCGCCGCAGATTACCCAATTCAAGTCGCAGAATGTCATCTGACTAGCGACAGGTGGGGCAAGCAGGCTGTCGGGCCTGAGCTCAATGGCGTGTGGCAACATTATGCGTCTGGAGGTCCGGGCGAGAGGGGTTGGCCGATTCCTTCTACCAAGGACGCGCTGGAAATACTAACGAAATCGCTAAAATAGAGCCGTCGGGAGATTGCGATGTGTTAGGATTTGTCGTCTCCTTTGAAGAAAGCAGGCGGGTCTGTGAGCATTTCGCGCCACCGCGAGCCCATTGCATCATAGCCGAAGTTGCTCTCATAATATGCGCGGATGCGTATACTGGAGAATTCACCTCCTTTGAAGCGGACGATAAATCTCTGGAGTCCTGAATGGATACCTCCGATGGAAGGATCGACCATGATCGAGTCAATGTTGCCCATACAGGCATCGGGAATCGCCCCTACGTTGGTTGTGAGTAGGGGGAGTCCGTAGGCCATGGCTTCGAGCAATATCAGGGGAAGTCCTTCCGTTCCCGTGGAAGGAAGAACAATTCCATTGTATCCGCACATTAGACGTGCGCCTTCATCACCGTCAGGATATTTCCCCCGAAACTCCACGCAAGGTCCGAGCTTCAGGCTGTGAGTAAGCGCGAGCAGCCTTTCACGTTCCGGTCCATCACCCCATATATGCAGAACGGGGAGGTCTCGATCTTCCGCAAGAAGCTTCGCCATGGCCTTCAACAAAAGATCCAATCCCTTATTGGCCGCGAGACGGCCAAAATAGGCAATCTGTACAAACGGTTGAGATGGACTATCTGCACAGGTGAACCCATGACGGAACGGTTCGGGGAAGCACGGAAGCCAGTTAAGGGGTAATCCATGAAACCCGTTTTCACTAAGACGTTTGATCATCGACGGGGCTTGAACCGCGAGGGCATCGAAACTTGCTTGCAAACCCAGCAATGCTGGATCGTCCGAGCTTCGCCCGAAAATGAAATCTTGGGCGACGCGCCAACTTGAACTGGGAAGTGCACGCGCGACCATTCTTGATGACCGGGAAAGGCCAACTGAAATGAAAATAGTTGGTCCGAACAGGCGTGCTTTAGCGGCTGCTAATAGTATTTTGAGCCCTTTCTGCAAAGTGCGCCCTGAGGAAAATGGGACTCGAATCTTCCATGCGCAGTATTCGGTTCTGGACGGGATTTTTTCGCTGTCGGAAAGAACAATCAGGCCAACTTGGTGGCCTTCCTCCAGAAGAAATTCGATGAGCCTGCGGCAGGCAGTCTGGGCACCGCCGAATCCTTCCAGATTTCCCATAACGACAATTCTCATCTCCAGCATTTTCCCGATCTGAAGAGGCAGGTTCCAACGGCACGGATAAGACGCGATCGTTGGGCGGAATTAAGGACCGAACTCCAGACCGCAGACAGAAAGACCAGCCCTCCTGCAGCCGAGACTGCAGCAAGTTTAACGGTATCCGTTGTACTTTGCGTGAACCACGACGCCGAGATACATAAGATTAGAGCGACACCGATAAATACTGTGGCCGGAATTGCAATTTCTCGGACATAAGTAGATACCTCAATGCCTAAGCGACGTAGGCTTCTCCAAACGACAAACCAATGCACTGCGAGGAGTTGGGCGACAAGATTTGCTCCGGCAAGACCCGCGAGTCCAAAAAGCTTTAGACCAATCAGAGATAGTCCGATCTTCAAGGTGCCACCCAACAGGGTTACCATTGCAAATGCTTCGTCTTCTGTGGCACGGCAACTCGTTGAAAGCACATAGGACTGTTGCTCGAGAATGAACGAGACTGCGAATAGCAAGATGATTAGTGGTCCGATGTAGTTTCCCGGTCCAAGCCACAGGTTGAATATTGCCTCTCCGCCGGTCAGGACCGCAGCTCCTCCGCAGCCAACGACGGCCAAACCAAGTCGGAGATTTCGCCACAAAATCTTGCGTACTTCTTCCAAATCCCCAGCCTGCCATAGGTGACTGATGAATACCGACGAAGATGTTGCGAAAACTCCGGCCAACATGTGCAGGTTCAGAACCACCAAAAATGCAGCGCGAAAAGCCGGAACGGATTCCACTCCCCTTGCGGATGCAATGAATAAATTGTCGGTGTTTTGCACAAGTATGGTTCCCATCGCCGTCAACCACGCCCGCCACGCATAAGGCGCCATCTCCTTGAACCAGTCGCCGCGCCAGCGACCCCGCAGGGAGAAGAGTTCGGGCTGCTTGCGTCTGGCGAAGCCGAGAATGGTGGCGCGCTGGAGGATGGCGCCGGCGGCGGCAACGGCGGCGAGGGCGACGATACCTCCCCCGGCAAGGGCCGTGACAATCTGGGCGAGGAGGGTGAAGGCCCCGGTGAAGGAGGCGATGAGCGCGTCCCATCCGACATGACCGACTCCCTGGAGGAGGCAGGTCCAGGGCGTGGCCCAGACCGTGAGGGCATGGCTGAGACAGAGGACGCCCCAGGCGGTCCAGACCGTTCTCAGGGCAACGGATTCGAGTTCCAGCGTTCGCAGATAGTAGAGGCCCAGTCCGAACGAAATCACGAAGGCGCCGACGGCGAGAAGGCGGTAGAGACGGATTCCCGTGGCCACGAGATCGGCGATCTCGGAACGGCTCTCCTCGGTGAAGGGAGCGGTCGGATCGGAACCGGATTTGCCGCGGGCGAAGGCAAGGCGCCGGGTGAGAGTGATGCCGAATCCAAAGTCGAGCACCCCGAGGATGGCGGCACTTTGTCCGATGAGGAGCCAGAGCCCGAGTTCTTCTTTCGGAAGGGTCCGGAAGAGCACGGGCATGAGGATCAGGCCGAGCAGAATCGTCAGCCCCCTGCTGAACCAGGAAGCCGCAGCTCCAAAAAGAATGCGTCGCGATATGGACATGAGGGCCGGCTTAAGAGCCGCGTTTTTCGTTTTTTGTTCCTTGTCCGTGGTTAAGTTTTAACCGCTAACTGCTTCCCCACGCTGCCGCCCTTGGTCGATCTTCTCCGGCAAGGTGGGAAGAGACCTGTTGGGGCGTTTTGGGAGATGAGAGAACGTCGCGATGAGCGCGGTCGTCCGAGGATTCTAAGGACCGGTTTCTTCGGAAGATCCGGTTTCGTTCAGTTGGAAGGGGAGAAAGGGCGCGGGAAGGGAAAACAGCTTGTCGAGTAGCGGGAGCAGTTGCAGGGCCTTTTCGTTCCAGCCGCGAAGCGAAGCCGCCCGCGCTCGGAAATGTTCCGCCGCCTCCGAGCCGAGGGTTTCCGCTTCTTCGTCGATGCGGGATTCGATGGAGGCGACGAGGCGGGAATTTCCCTCGAGATGGGGCCTCACCGATTCACGCAAGGCATTGCTGAAGAGCTGCCTCATGCGGGTTTCGGCCTCGTAGAAGGTCCTCCGGTCCCGCGGCATGTAGACTTGGGAAACCGCTCCGATCTGGGTGAGAAAACGCAGACCCTGGCTCGCCGATCCCTTGCTGATACCGAGTCGGGCGACAACTTCGTCGAAGGCTGTCGGAGAATCGGCGGAAAAGAGGAAGCCGAAGATCTCTCCGACGGAGCGGGGCATGCCAAGCGCCGTGGCGAGATTTACAAAAAATCGGACAAATTCCGACTCTACCCCATTGAGACCGGTCTCGAAAGCAGGAGGGGACGGGGATTTCGGCATTGGTTGCGTCCGAATTTAAACGGAAGTCGCATTTGGTTCAAGAGTTTTTGAACTAAATGAACGGACGTTCAGGGTGTGGAAGGTAGCCGCGACCGGCCCGGTCGCGGAGGCGGTTGCCGGAGGCCGCGCGAGCCGCGCTGCCCTACCAGGAAGAGGTAGTCGCGCCCGGCCCGGTCGCGGAAGGGGTTGCCGGAGGCCGCGCGAGCCGCGCTGCCCTACCAGGAAGAGATAGCCGCGCCCGGCCCGGTCGCGGAGGCGGTTGCAGGAGGCCGCGCGAGCCGCGCTGCCCTACCCGAGGGTCTCGAGGAGAAACTCCCGCGATTGCCGGATTTCTTCCGGGGACAGCGAGGGATGGGGTTCGAGAACAAGGGTGTGGTGTTTTCTGACGTGGCGCGCGATCATCTTGAAATCCACCGATCCCGTGCCCGGCTGGCGGTGATCGCGACCCTGCTCGTCGACGTCGTGCAGGTGGAACCCGACGAGCCTGGGGGCGCGGGCCGCAAGATGGCTTTCGTGATCGAGGAAACCTTCGAGGTGTTTGATGCGGGCGTGTCCCGTGTCGTGCCAGTAGCCGATAGGGCTGTCTTCGTCGAAGTGTCCGAAAAAGTCGTCGAAACCGTCGTCGAGCGGCAGCTCGAGGAGGCCTTCGCGATTCTCCACGCCGAGAACGAGCCCGTGTTTCTCCACGTAGGGAAGAAGCGACTGGTAGGAGTCAACCACCCGCCTGATCGCGCCCGAGGAGCCGCGCCGGAGCCGCGCCATCGCCTTATCCCGGGCCGTCGGGGGAGCGGGAGGATCGGCCTCGAGCACCTTCACCGGGTCGCGGAAGCGAAAGGAAGCACTGCCGGAATGCATCACGACGTCCCGCGCACCGATGCGGGCGGCGAACTCGATCGTCCGCTGTGAATGCAGGAGCCAGAGCCGTCGCTCTACCGCTTTTCGGGCCGAGGGTTGGAACAGGTTGGGGGCCGCGTGCCGGACTGTACCGGGCAGGGGACAGAAATTGTGGACGGAGGAGACGGACACCACCCCCTCGTCGACCGCGCGGAGAATGCCGGTGGCCAGTTCCACCCGGATTCCGTGGCTGAGTTCGACCCGTTCGAAGCCCAGCTCGCGCATTTCGCAGAGCATCTCGTAGCCATCCTCGTGCCGGTGGGAACACCAGCAGGTCGAAAGAGAGAGGCGGCTGGCAAGATCGGGCATGGCCAAAAATCAACCATCCCCGATCCCGAGCGCCTTCGCAAGGGAGGAGGATCGAGGAGGCAGGCTGGTTCGCCGTGGACTGGGATTCCGAAATGGCGAAAAGGGATGCAATTTCAACTTGCGTCTCCC
Source organism: Verrucomicrobiia bacterium (assembly GCA_020439925.1). Classification (GTDB taxonomy): domain Bacteria; phylum Verrucomicrobiota; class Verrucomicrobiia; order Verrucomicrobiales; family DEV007; genus Arctic95D-9. The sequence continues at coordinate 12,128 of JAGRPC010000545.1, forward strand.
GGGATCGCCCCCATATTCCCGCCCTCCCCTAGCGTTCTGCTTGAATTTCAAGTGACCCGTTCGTCTAGCGGTCTAGGACATCGCCCTTTCACGGCGAGAACACGGGTTCGAGTCCCGTACGGGTCGCCATTTCTTGTTCTTGCCCCTCTGCACTCCGGAGGATTCTATAAACCCAATGTTCTAAAGGGTTTACGACGCTCAAAAGGCTCTTCAATAAGCCACGCTCTGCAAAGATTTCTCCCGGCATTCTTGACATGCACAACAAATGCACAACAAGATGTACCTGTGCCACGTAAAAAGAAACTCCCCGAGCAGGGTACTCCCGAGATTGTCCGGGAAGGCAATGCCCAGGTGAAGATCTACGCCTCTACCGTAAGAGGCCGACCTCGTTTCATCGTCGCCTATCGTGGCGTGGACGGAAAAAGGAGAACTCAGAGCTTCGCCGACTACGATCGGGCGAAACAGGAAGCAGAGGTCAAAGTCATTGCGATTCACAACGGCACCTTGGAGACGCTTGAACTCACGGGGGAAGAGAGGCGAGCCCATGAACGGGCCATGGCTATCGCCAACGAAATCGATCGGCCGCTTGATAGCGCCCTGATCGAATACAAGGAAGCGCGTGCTCTCCTACCAGAAGACGTCTCCCTGGTGGAGGCGGCTCGGTTCTTCGCGCGGCACGGCGCCAGCACGCTGGAAAAGGGCGATGTTGCCGACGTTGTCGAGGACTTCATCGGACAGTTGCAGGCCGACAAAAAGTCGAAACGCCACGTCGAGGATGCCCGGGCACGGCTCCATAAGCTTTCAGACGCCCTCCATGGCCCCATCGACGAGATCCATCTGCGTGACCTGCAACGCTGGTTGAACGAGCTCGAGGTCAGTGGTCGGACCAAGAATAACTTCCGGGGCCTCGTCATCAGCCTCTTCAAATACGCCCGGGTCCATGGCTATCTGCCGGCGGGACTACCCACCGCCGCTGAGGGGCTCAGCAAGGCCAAGGAAGAGTCCACTGAAATCGGCATCCTGACCCCGGAAGAAATGATCCAGTTTCTGACGAAAGCCTCGGAGCGGCTGATTCCGCTTCTTGCGATCGGAGGTTTCGCGGGACTGCGAACGTCCGAAATCATGCGCCTGCACTGGGAGGAGATCGACTTCGATCACGATCACATCGAGGTGAAGGCCGGAAAAGCGAAAACTGCGCAAAGACGTCACGCCCCGCTACTCCCGAATTTGAAGTCGTGGCTGAAACCCTACATGGGTCTTACCGGTCCGGTCTTCTCCACTCATGAAGTCGAAACTGAAAGGCGGGAGTTGGCGAAAACTCTCGAGATCCAGTGGCCGAACAATGCCCTACGCCACAGCTACGCCAGCTACCGGATGGCCTCGACCGACAACGCTCAAAAGGTCTCCAGCGAGATGGGGAACAGCCCCCAGATGATCTACCGGAATTATCGGAAACTTGTCGCGAAGACTGAGGCAGAGAACTGGTTTTCAATTTTCCCCGGGCAGCCGTGAAATACCAGGATTCCACCTTTTCTGGGGCGCGTTGTTCTTCACAAGCTCAGATCCACGATCGTAATCCCATCCGTCTTCGCGCATCTCCCCGGGTTGGAGGGACGAGAGATCAATGAGGTATTCCTGGTTCTTTGTCGCCACCTCGAACTATCTGATCCAGCGGAAAAATCATTGCACGAGGCAAAAAGGTCGCGTATTTGGTTCTTATTGTATTCGGGTTTTTCACCCTTGCCAGGATTCCGAAAGAGTTCGGAGACTGTGATACACAGTCGGCAATGTTCGCCGACACACTCTTGATCCGGCCAAGGACGACGGCCAAAACCGGCATCCCCCGGATGCCAAGCCCTGTATCACAGTAAATGAAACCCGAACTGCTTTTCCCTTCCTCACAAGGAATCCCGAGACCCGGCGTTCCGATCAAGAGCAACTTTTTCCCTTCCCGCAGGAAGCCGTCCCCGCATATCGCGGAGAAACCTCATTCCTGCGCGACGCCGAGGCTCTGCGCCGGCAGCCGTCTCGTAAACGAGACCCTTCACCGTAACAACATTGAACTACCCGCCGCCCCCCGGGGACCGCGGGATCGCGACCGGCCCATGATCTTCTACGTGTCCCGGGAAAAGGTTCTTCGCGGCGAAATCAATCTCAATGCCTGGGACCTGTTCGAGCACGCAGCGATGCCGCCGTCGCTGGTGTGAAAGCGCGTTGATCAGTCCGCAGCTCCGCTTTTCTTGCCCGCGATGAGATC
>JAGRPC010000546.1 GCA_020439925.1 Verrucomicrobiia bacterium
TTCCAGAACGGAGGCGGTGAGCGCATCGAAACGCACCCCGAGCGGCTGGATGCCCGCATTGTTCACCAGCAGGTCGAGCCCGCCTTGCCGTTCCACGACCCCCTTGAGGTCGGACGCGAACACCTCCTCCACCGAGACGTCGACCCTGACAAAACCCTCATCGTTTGCCGGGGGAGGCAGCCGGTCGGCGACAACGACCAATGCCCCCGCCGCCCGGAAGCGGGTGACGATGGCCGCACCGATCCCCGAACTGCCGCCGGTGACGACGGCGACCTTGCCGGAGAGCGAAAAGAATCCGCTCATGCCTGTTCCCGGATCTTCGCGGCGAGGTAGCGCTGGAAGAGCCAGATGGGCTCCTCGAGATGGCTGAGGCGGCCGGGTTCGTAGGCGCTCGAGCGCATCCCGTTCTGGGTCGCGGCGCAGACCTCCATGTCCTCGAGGTGGAAATTCACGGCCGCTTCGACTTCCTTCTCATGGAGTTCCGCATAGTCCTCCCTCTCCATCGTCGCGGGGTGGACGAGCATCGTCGTGGTCAGGCTGCAGGTCTCCGGTCCTGTGGGAAGCAGGCGATACCAGTAGACCCGGTCGGGGGCCGTGAAGAGAAGGAAAGTCGGGTATCCGAGGAATACCCACCATTCGGTGTAATCCTCGACCCCGAGACCGGGGAATGGGGTCATCGTGGTGCCGGCGTCACCGGTGGAGCGGATCGTCTCAACCAGGTCGGGACGCAGCGGCAGGTGCATCGCGGAGAAGTCGGGGTCCTCGGGAACGGTCCAGCATCCCTTGGCCGGAAGGAAAGGCTCGAGCGTCTTTCGGTGCGCGCCGAGATGGTGATAGGCCTCCATGAAGTTCTCGAGGAGGATCTTCCAGTTGAAACCGCAATCCCAGTGCTGGTCCCACACGAGGCGAGCCTCGCCCATGTTCCATTTCGCGAGGTAGTCCCGGTGAAGGCGGGAAAACTTCTCCGCGAGCGGAGGGGCCTCGTCGTTCAGTGTGACGAACACGAATCCTTCCCAGATCTCGCTGCGGAATTCGTGGAGACAGACTTCGCTGCGATCGAAGCCCTCGGCCTGCTGCATCTCGGGAGCACCAAGCATGCGACCGTTGAGGTCATAGCTCCAGAGATGGTAGGGACAGAGGATGACGCGCTGGTTTCCCTGGTCGGGGAGACTGCCTCCCTCGGGCATCAGGTCCATGCCGCGGTGGCGGCAGACACGCGAAAGCACGCGGACGATGCCGTCCTTCCCCCGGGTCACGAGCATGGGCTCGCCGCAGAGATCGACGCGCAGGTAATCGCCGGGTTCGGGCACCTGCGAGACGTGGGCGAGGGAAATCCACTCGCGGCGGAAAATAGACCGCGTTTCGAAATCGAGGAACTCGGGCGAGGTGTAGACACCGGCCGGACAGGAACGCGACTGTCCGCTGGGAAGCGAAGCGGCCTCCACGACCTGGGCAAACAGCGAGTCGATTCCCTCGGAAGCGATGGACTTGCCGGGAAACGAATAGGTGGAAGGAGGAGGAGTCAGGGTCGTCATGGGGATGGATCGGAGTAGAGTTGGGAGAATCGGTCGCGCTGGCGCAGGGCGATCCAACGGTTCACTTCCCAGAGATTCGCCACAGGCTTGCCGGTGAAGGGCTCGCAATGAAGGTAACCGTCGGGGCCGAACTCGGGAGTGAGGGTCGACACCTCGAAGCCGCGCCGCATCTGGCTGCTCCAGATCTCGTCCCACCAGCGCTCGTGCGCGACGAGATCGCCTGCGTGTTCCGGCGCCCGAGGATCGGGAACCTGGGGTCCCTGGGCATACCCCACCCGGGTCTGGAGGTGAAAGGCGCGGTCCGCGCAGAGGGTGAGGATGTCTGGATGTTCGTCCATGACGAGGCGCTCGGCAACGACGACAAAATGACTGAAGTCGCAGGTCAGCTTCAGGTCGGGAACCTCCAGGAGAATGTCGCGGGTCGTCCAGGCGCTGTTGAGGGAACGTCCCCGGTGGGTCTCCACGCTGATGGGAATGCCGTATTCGCTCTCGAGCCCGACGATGGCGGCGTGAAAGGCGACTTTCTCCCCGAAGGTCCAGGCATCGGATCCGGCCATGGTGTTGACGAACCGGGGACCGGCGTGAAGGCTTCGTTCGATCCCTTCACGCAGCGATTGCAGATGCATCTCCGGCGTGGCGCCGGGCTCGGGAACGTAGAGACCGGGGCTCGTCGACGTGCAGACCTCGGCGATGAGGTCAAGCCCGGCCGAGGCGAGAATGGCGACAAAGGCTTCCCGCTCCACCGGGTCGGAAGGGACGGGGCCCTCGATACCGCGAAAACCGGACTCGCAGCACAGTGCGGCCGCCTCCTCGAGCGAACCCTCGTGCCCCCAGAGTGTCTTGAACAATTGGAGTTCCATCAGTCAATAAGATCGGCGGCGAGGCGGAATCCGAGATTGTCGTACCTCGCCCCCCTTGGAGCCCAGTCCCGCCACGAGCATCGCAAGAGCCGGGGGAGGTGGTCCCAAGCACCCCCGCGAATGGCACGTTTGTCAGGATCGACCCCTCCGAGTCCGGCCCAGGGATCGGCGGTCCATTCGCAGACGTTGCCCGTCATGTCGTACAAGCCGAAGGCGTTAGGCGAGAAGGATCCAACGGCAAGCCGACATCCCGCCCCGACGGGCAACCCGGACTCGTCGTAGAGGAAATTCGCCTCCCGCGGCGTGAGATCGTTCCCTCCGGGAAAGATCGAGTCGCCCCCGGCACGGCAGGCGTACTCCCACTCCCTCTCGGCGGGAAGACGACAGGACATCCCCGTCTCCTTCGAGAACCACCCTGCATATTCGAGCGCCTCATCCCAGCTCACCCCGGTCTGTGGCAAACGGGACGTGGAGCGTTTTCCGAGGAAAGCGGCCCATTCGGCCTCGGTGACCGGATGACTCCCGAGGAAAAAAGCCGCCACCTCAACCTCGACGCTCGGAAGCTCGATGGCATTGGCGAACTTGTCGTCGGGCCGACCGCCCATGAGGAATCGCCCTCCCGGGATCCTGACAAAACCTCCCGGAAGGACGGATTCCTCGCGGCAACAAACCGCATCTGGAAACGTCGCGTTCAATATCCGCTCTCCTTGAGGAGCTTCATCGGCTCAATGGCCACCCCCGCTTCCATGGGGTAGGACTTTTTCACGACACCGAACTTGATCCACCAGTCGTTGGTGAGCTTCCAGTGATCGGCGATCTGCCCGTTCTTGCCGAAGGGGGGCTCTCCCTCGGCAAGGCCCATGAACTGGGCGGCTTCGGTCCAGTTGAAGGGATAGATGCCGCCATCGCCGGAACTGCCGTCCTTGCCGATGACGAGCTCGACATCCTCGACGGAGAACTTGAGTCCGTCGGCGATGATCTTGTTGCCCTCCGCCGGATTCGCCTCCCAGAATTTCACGGCTTCGAAATAGGCCTTCATGGTCAACCTGGCGACGTCCTTCTTTTCGAGAAAGGAACCGCTCATGTACATCCCGTCTCCGAGGAGGGCGGTCTCCTTGAAGTAGTCGCTCTTCGAGGTGTCGACGACCTTCGCCTCGGGAAGGGCTTTGAGCACGTTGCTGCCGAAAGGTTCCCAGAATTCACCGGCGGCGACCTTTCCGCTGACCATCGCGGCAACCGCGTCATCCATGATCAGGTTTGTGTATTTCACCTGGTCGAAGGCGACCCCGTTCTTTTCGAGCCAGATGCCCATGTAGATCTGGGTGAGCCCGCCCTCGAGAACGGCGACCTCTTTCCCGACGAGGTCGGCGGCTCCGCCCACGCCCGGGGCGAGGATGATCTTGTCGGTGCCATACGACGGATTGGTGTAGGCGACCAGTTTCACCGGAACCCCCTCTTCGGCGGCGATGGGTCCGTACTCGACGGTGGAGGAGGTGACGTCGAGCTGGCCCGCCGCCATCTGCCCGAAGCTCTCATAGGGGTCTTCGATGATCTGGATGTCGAGGGCGATTTCGGGAACGAGGTTTTTCTCCTTGGCGATGAACCAGAAGCCATATCCCGGCCACGAGAAGAGCGAGACCTTCACTGGCGCCGGCGCCGAGTTTCCACCAGTTTCCGCCAGAGCGGAAGCCTCAGACGGTGCCTCTTCTGCAGGCTGAGCTTCCGCTTCGGGAGCAGGCGGTTTCTCGCCGCAAGCGGCGAGGAAGAGCGCGACGGCAATCAGGGGGAAACCGGTTCCCCGGACGAGCGGTTGGAGGATGGGTGGTGTCTTCATGGTGGTTGGATTCGGTTCGGAAAGGATCGGACTCCGCTCAGCGGAGGTACCGGAAACTGAGCCGGTGGATGAGACGGAAAAGCAGATCGAACCCGAGCCCGAGGAGCCCGATCACGAGGATCCCGGCGAGGATGTCGTCGACCCTGACAAAACGCTTCGCCCGCATCATCATTGCACCGATGCCATCGGTCGCGGCGACGATCTCTGCGATCACGAGGTAGGTCCAGCTCACCGCCAGCATCTGGCGGGCGGTATCGAGGTAACCCGGAAGGGCCGCCGGAAAAATCACCCGACCGAGCACCTGCAATCGCGACGCCCCCAGCGTGCGCGAGCATTCGACGAGTTCGTCGCGGACCCCCTTGGTGTTGTCCATGAAGAGCGTCACGAGGAACCAGACCACGCCGAGGACGAGGAGGGCGATCTTCTGGGAATCGCCCGTTCCCAACCACATCAAGAGCAGCGGAACAAAGGAAGGGGCAGGAAGGTAGCGGAACGGTGAAACGAGCGGATTGCAGAAACTTTCCACCACCGGAAAGGCACCCATGAACACTCCGACCGGGAGGGCGATGGAGACGGCGATCACGAAACTGACGAGAATCCGCTTCACGCTCTGCAGGATGTCGATGCCGAAACTCCCCTCGGCGAGGAGACGCCAAAGTGCATCCATCACCGCAAGCGGCCCGGGGAGGAGCTGTTCGGGTGTGAACTCGGCCGCCGCGAGCAAGTGCCAGCCCGCGAGGAAGCCGGTCCAGGCCAGCAATCCGAGGACGATGGCGAGGGGGCGACCGACCACTCGGCGGAATTCAAAAAGCGGGCTCGCCCTCCGCCTCCGGAGGCTCCGGAGGGGCTCCGCCGAAACGCCGGAACCGACTCCGGAGTTGCAGGTCGAAATGCCATTCATCGATCCGACTCGAAATGCAGGACCCGTGCCACCGGCATCAACTATTTGCGCGCGCAAATAGTTTCAGAGGGTTCCTGGTTGGTTTGTCAGGAAAGGAAAGAGGGGATTGATCCCGGTTGCGATCCGGCTTAGAAACAGTGTCGCACCTCCGCACGTGATTCGTCATACCGATGCCCCGTCCCCGCCAAGTCGCCTGGCGACTTTTTCTCCAGGCCCACGCCCTTCTCACCAAGCGCGTCGACGCGGCCCTCCTCGCCGACGGATGCATTTCCTTCGACACCTACGACGTGCTCATCACCTTGGCCGAAGCCCCGGAGCAACGCCTCCGCATGAGCGAACTCGCCGGAGCCACCTTCTTCTCAAACAGCGGGATCTCGAGACGGGTCGCACGACTTGAAAAGGAAGGGCTTCTCGTCCGGGAAGGATGTGCCAACGACGGCCGCGTCTCCTATGCCGTGCTCACCACCCGGGGACGCGAGGCCCTACGGAATGCGTGGCCCGTTTACGAGCGCGTCATCGAGGAGGACTTTGGAAAAGCCATGGAGGCAACCGAGACCCGCGACCTCGCCCGGATCCTCAAGACGATCGTGGGCCGACTTGGGGGAGCGACCGGAGACGAGACGGAGAAACCTCCCCTTTGAGACCAGCAGTCGAAGAGACAACGGATTCCGCTCATCCTTTGTCCCCGGAGATCCCGACAGCCGACGCATCAGGATCGGGCCATTCCACTTCCACACGCAGCCTTCCGTCCTCGAGGGATGCCGAGCAGCGCCCACCGAGAAAGGCGACTGCGGCACGAACGACCGACAGTCCCAGGCCGGAGTGCCCTTTTTCCGTGCGGGAGGAGGACTTCCTCCAGAAACGTTCGAAGAGACGTTCAATGTCCGATGCCGAAAGTTCCGGTGCCTCGTTCTCGACAGCGAAGCGTCCCGGCGTGACTTCGATCCGCACGGTTCCGCCCTCGGGTGCGTAGGCCACGGCGTTCCCGATCAGGTTTGCGACAATGGCCTTCCAGAGAACCGGATCTGCGAAGAAGGGACCCTTCGCAATTTCACGATCAATCCCCAGCCGCCGAAAGCCAATCTCCTCACCGAAGCGGTCCAGTGATTCGCTCA
>JAGRPC010000605.1 GCA_020439925.1 Verrucomicrobiia bacterium
GCTATTTCGTATCAGTCGATTGACTCGACACTTTCCATCCTTTTCCTCAGACGCTTCTCGGTCAGCACCTGGGCCACCACCACCAAGGTAACGAAAAGCAACGCAAGCCTGGTCGCCTCGAAGGCGCTCGCCATGGCCCGTTCGTTTGACCGGATCCATCGAGCTTCAAATTCGAAGCCCTTCTGTTCGTCCGCGCTCAAGTCCTTCCGAAGATATCTCTCTGCGATAACCGCAAGGGCCGAGTCGGTCGGGCGTTTCCTGATCGGAGTCAGGAAGAAACAGAAGGCGAGAGACCCGATTGCCACCGCTAGTGTAAGGTTGGAAGAGATCCTCATGACCAGAACATGGGTTGCGCTTCGAAACAAGATCGCCCATGAAGTGAATGCCTTGCCGACACGTATAGGCCTTCCACGGTGGGGAGGGAAGCTCGAATTCTAGTGAGCGAACGTCGAGCGCATGGGAGGGCTTAAAGCCCTCCCATGACGCGACTTGTTAGGGATCGGTGGTTGGGTCCATTACGAAGGTGAACGGGACAGTCTGCGATGCAATTACGCCTTTGTAAGAGGGCGAGGAAAAGTTGTAAGGCCAATAATCCCCGCCGTCATTGGGCCACTTCCTCCCACGAACCTTATACCCTGACTTCTCGATGGGATAAAGTTTCAGAGAAATCGCTTTCCCTGGCCCGACCGAAAAGCGGCCATCGCGATCAGTCGCGATTACGAACTTCCGGTAATTCTTGCCGCGAAAGAGGCTGTAAGTATAGAGCTCGGCTCCAACGTTGACGCCAGCAATCGGCCTGTCTTCATTGTCGACTACCATACCGTGGAACTCAAACTCACGGACCATGCCTGTGTAAACCTCATGCATGCCCCACCACCAAACGATTGGGTAAGCGAAGAGCAGGCCAAGGGCGAACAGGACTGCGACAGAGAGTATCGCTGACACTGTGCAGGCTTTTTTTCCATCACTCGACATATTATTCCGCCCTGACGTTGTTTAGCCACACATAAGTGTAAGAACCCAATCCTCTCCGCCCCTTCCCCCGCGGCAAGCCAAAACCTCCCTCGGTCGACGTTTTTCCCAGTTGCCCCCCGAATGGCTAGAGCGCCTCTAAGCATGGCGGGCCATGGTCCACCGGCGGCTGGTGGAGCGGGTGGCGGTGGTTTAGTGACGGCACACGAAATATCAGAGATCCCTTGCCCCGCTACGAGCAGCGTCACGTCTCAACAGAGACGCCTGGATCGCGCGGTTCGCCTCCCGTGGTCTTGCGGCGATAACGAACTTCCTTCAGGACGAACCCCGGACGGTCAACCGACTTGAAACTTCCATCGTCAAGGAATCCCATCCGTTCATAAAAATTTCGTGCCCGCTGGTTTTCGGCGATTACCCAGAGAGAGATCTCGTTGAATGCATCCTTTTCCGCATAGGCGATTGCCGAACCGCACAGGGCATATCCATGCCCCCGCCTCCAAAAGGACGAGTCCACGTAGATCGCGGTGATCTCGGCGCAACGGTCTGCATCGTCATCTCGCGAAGCGGTGACGTGGCAAAATCCAACCATCTGATCACCCTCGAAAGAAACAAAAACGGGATCCCTGGTCTGATGGATGACCTTCTTCCACATGGATTCCCGTCGCTCCACGCTGAGCCCG
>JAGRPC010000547.1 GCA_020439925.1 Verrucomicrobiia bacterium
TGAACGGGCCGATCTGGTGAACCGCACCATCGCCGCCCTCCCCGAAGACCAGCGCGAGGCTCTGCTCCTCTTCACCGTCGAGGGTATGAGTCAGGCCGAAGTGGCGGCGGCCCTGGGATGCAGCCCCAAAGCGGTTGAGGTTCGTGTTTACCGAGCACGGCAGCTACTCCGCGAAGCGCTCGCAAAGGCCGGTTATTGAGTATCGCGAAATGGGTATCGAAAAAAGTTCATTTTCCTGGAGGGATTCCGGAACTGGCGGAGTTGACTCCTTAACCATCCCAGACCGCTTATCCTTCCTACACGTACCAACAGGCATCAAGAAAGATTGACTTCCATAGGGCGGGTCCTATCATCGAAAGACAGGACAGGGTTCCGAAATTCACCGATTCATGAAGGCCCTCGTTGCCACACTACTGCTTCTAACCTTTCTGACACAGGCGCTGCCTCTGTCGGGAGTTGGATTTGGGGCAGAGAGTCCCAAATGTGCGGTCTCCTGCGCCTGTCACGCCGAAGCCCAGGGCTGTTGTTGCATCGATCTCCCTTCAACCCCTGACGCTCCGCTTCCAGTCAATTCTCCTCCTCTCCAGGGGCGGGATTTGTTACCGGCAACTCTTTGGATTGCTGAATCGAACATCCTTCAGCCCGAACCGATTCTCGATGGACTTGCGATCAAGTTTGCGGTTCACCCTTGGACGGCGCTTTCGTCGATCAGGCTTTCGGTGCTCTTCTGCTCCATCCTGATCTGATCGGGCGGCTCTGACAGCCGTATTGCGCCCTTCGCGCTCGATTCTACGACCATTGTCGGGTCGGGATCGCCCACGTCTCACGAAATCTCACCTATACTTTCTTTTCATGCATACATTTCTCAGAATCCACTTCGTGGCACTGCTCCTAGCCGTGTCGGCACAGGCCGACGATTCCTCGACCCGGGTCACACCCGATTATATAAAGCGGCTGATCGGGGAAGCAGTCGCCTCCCATCCTTCGGTCGAAGCGGCCGAGGCGCGTTCACAAGCCGCCACCTCAGCGATCAGCGCGGTTCGCCTTTGGGAAGATCCGCAGCTTGGCCTGGGGACGCGGGCTGCTAGTCGTGAGATGCGAATGGATGAGGGCGACATCATGGTGGGGCTGGACCAGATGCTCCCGCGCAAGGGCCTCTTCAGGGCGGAGAAGCGCCGTGCGACCGCCGAGCAGCAGGCGCAGCAGGCGACACGACAGCAGACCGAAGCCGAACTGGGACTCACGGTCGGTCAGACGGTACTGGAACTGGCATTGGCGGATGAGTTGATCCGCCTGCAGAGCGAGAATCTCGTCTGGTTGAAAACCATCGTGGGGATCGCCGGGGAACGGGCGAAGAACCCCGATGCCTCGGCGACCGAGTCCTTGCGGCTGGAGAGTGAACTCGCCCTGCGCTCGCAGTCCCTCGCTTCTCTGAAACGTCAGCGAGTTCAATATGCCACCACTCTGAATCTTCTTCTAGGCCGAGCCGAAGACACGACAGGCACCCTCGCTCTGGACAACAGCCCGTCCAAGCTCACCAATGCCCTCGCGCTGCGGCAGCGACTGGAGGAAAACAACCCGCAGCTCGCCGCGATGCGACATCAGGCGGAGGGAGCTCAGGCCGAGGCGGATGCCTCGCGTGAAAAACGCAAGCCGGTGGTTTCGGTCGGGGTCGAGACCAACACCTACTCGGGCGGAGATTTCCGCGAGGCGATGTTCGCAGTGAGAGTGACGCTCCCCTGGTTCAATCGTTCAGTCTATCAGGCCGACATCGCACGGGCCGAGAGCGAGCGCGACGCCACCCTCGGGGATCTTGCCGCCCAGCAGCGCGAGCTTTACACCCAGCTCATCACCCTCATCACCGAGGCGCAGAACAACCAGGAGCTCTTCGATTCGTATTCGGAGGAAGTGCTGCCGAAGACGGAGAAAGCGGTCGAGACCACGCAAAACGCTTGGGTTTCCTCCAAAGCAACCCTTCTTGAAGTGCTCGACGCCCGCCGTCTTCTCCTGGACGCACAGGCGGAACAGAAGCGGGCGCTCGCATCCCGGCACGTCGCCGATCAGGCCCTCATCGCCATCACCGGCGGCCATCTCCAACAAGCAGGAAAATAACTCCCATGAAACATTTCATCACCATTCTCATCGTCATTGCCGCACTCGCCGCAGGTTGGTTTCTCCGCGGCAACTTCGGAGGAGGTTCCTCCCCGGGAGCCGAAGGTTCGTCCGGCGAGCGCAAGGTGCTCTACTACCAGAGCGCCATGCACCCCTGGGTGAAGAGCGACAAGCCGGGCCGCTGCACGATCTGCGGCATGGCCCTCACGCCCGTCTACGAGGGAGAGAAAGGACTCGACGCATCCAGCGGTGACTTCGTTTCCCTCACCCAGACGCAGATCCAGGTGCTTCATGTCGAGACGGCGGAGGCCAAAGTGCAGCCTCTGACAAGGACGCTCCCGGTGGCCGGAATGATCGACGACAACGCGAGCCGTCACCGCGTCCTTTCCGCTTACATCGATGGGCGGATCCAGAAGCTGCACGTGAACTTCATGGGGGCGGAGGTGACAGAGGGGCAACCGCTGGCGGAGTTCTACAGCCCGTCGCTCCTCCAGTCCGAGCG
>JAGRPC010000548.1 GCA_020439925.1 Verrucomicrobiia bacterium
ACGCCGGAATGCGCCAGCTTCGCGAGACGGGCTACATGCACAACCGGGTCCGCATGATCACGGCGATGTTTCTGACGAAGGATCTCCACCTTCACTGGAGGCTGGGCGAGTCCCACTTCATGCAGAACCTCCTCGACGGAGAAATCGCGAACAACAACGGCGGCTGGCAATGGTCGGCCGGGACCGGGGCGGACGCCGCTCCCTATTTTCGCATCCAGAATCCGTGGACCCAGACGGCGAACTACGATCCCGAGGGGACCTACATCAAACGCTGGCTGCCTGAACTCGAGAAAGTCGACGCCAAACGATTTCTTGCTCCGCCGCCGCCAGGAACCCGACTGAACGCTGACTATGTCGCGCCCGTCGTCGACCACAAGGTCGAACGAGAGGAAACGTTGGAGCGATTCAAGCGCCACAAGGCGAAGTCGTGAACGAGTGCATGAGGCGTCTTTACGAGCGGTCGTCGTATCCCTCGATGCGGAGAAGGCGACCATCGGGTGCGTGGGCCACTTCGAGGCGGATATCGCCACTCTCGAACAGCCAGATCACTCCATCGTCCTCGTCCTCGGATATCAGTCGCCCCTCGCCGAGACAATCTTGAATCGATTTCAGCGGGGTCCCGGGTTCGAGGAGGAGCCGGCCCGGTTCGAGCAGGGGACGTCCGCAAAACTTTTCGCCGGGGTCGGATGAGTCCTCCTCCGGAGAAATGCGGATGGTGAACAGGGTCATCCGCCCCGACTGGATCTCGATCTCGAGCCCGAGCTGGGGATAGCCGAGCATGCTCGTGGTTTCGTTGACCGCCCGGAATCGTTCGGCCGGACCGAGCGGGGCGAGGGCCTCCACGGGGGAGGGCAGGGGGATGCCGCAAAGTGTCCTTTCCGCGTGGTTCCAAGCCAGGGGAGGCGGCATGAGATTCCGGGGAAACCCTTCGGTCGGATTGCGTGGGGAAAGGCCGAAAAGCTTCTTCAGGAAACTCATGCCCGAAGATGCCATCCCCGTGTTGCCGGCTCATCTGAAAAATTCGTGATTCTTCGTTTTCCTTTCCCGGTTCTTCCTTAAAGTGTGCGCGTGAGCGACACCTACCAGGTCTTTGCCCGGAAATACCGTCCCCGCACGTTCGATGACGTGCTCGGTCAGGATCACGTCGTTCAGACCCTGCGAAACGCCATCGAGCAGAACCGCATCGCCCAGGCCTACCTGTTTGTCGGCCCCCGCGGCACGGGGAAAACCTCGACGGCCCGCATTCTCGCCAAGGCTCTCAACTGTCCGGGTGGACCAAAAGCCGATTTTGATCCCGATGATCCCGTGTGTCGCGAGATCGGAGAGGGAGTGAGTCTCGACGTTCTCGAAATCGACGGGGCCTCGAACAACGGGGTCGAACAGGTTCGCGACCTGCGCGATTCGGTGAAGTTCGCTCCGATTGCCGGAAAATTCCGCATCTATTACATCGACGAGGTCCACATGCTCTCCACGGCGGCCTTCAACGCCCTCCTGAAGACCCTCGAGGAGCCGCCGCCGCACGTGAAGTTCATTTTTGCGACGACCGAGCCCCAGAAGATTCTGCCAACCATTATCAGTCGTTGTCAGCGTTTCGACCTGCGCCGCATCCCCACCGCGACGATTGCGAATCACCTCCTCCACATCGCCAAAAAGGAGCACCTGGAATTGAGCGAAGCGGCCGCCTTTTCCATCGCCAAGGGAGCCGAAGGGGGAATGCGGGATGCCCAGTCGATGCTCGATCAACTCGTCGCCTTCTGCGGGGAAAAGATCGAGGAAGGCGACGTCACGGAGATCTTTGGCTTCAACTCCGCCGAATCCATTGCGGCGCTTGGTGGCATGATCCTCTCGCGAAACAATTCGGCGGCGCTTGCCGCCCTTCACGGCCATGCCGAAGGGGGAAAGGATCTCTCGCGACTCCTCGGCGACCTTATCGGACATTTCCGGAATGTTCTCGTCGCCAAAGTGGATCCGGAAGCGGCTTCGGGAGAACTTCCCGCCGAGGTGGCGGAGGATATTCGCGGGCAAGCCTCTTCCGTGGGGACGAACCGCCTTCTCAAGCTCATCGACGGATTCGCCGAAACGGATGCGCGGATGAAATGGGCGGCCAACAAGAAGCTTCATTTCGAGGTGGGGATCATCAAGGCGATTCAGATGCTCGGTGAAGCGGATCTCGACGAGGTCATTTCCCTCGTATCCCAAGCCGCCGCCTCGGCTGAGGGACTCGGAGCTTCTGTGTCCGGAGAAAGCGAGGCCTTCTCGGCAGCCGCTTTGCCCTCCACGAAACCCTCGGACCCGGCCCCGCGAGCATTCGAAGCTCCGCTTCAGAAGAAAGAGGCGACACCGGATCCGGCCAAGCCGGTGGTGGCCCCGGTGACCAGGCCAAGAGAGACGCCGGTTCCCGCAGGCAATCTGAAGGGGGCTGCCCTATGGGAGGCGGCCCGCGCCTCGCTCATCACGGAAAAGCCGCTCTTTGAAACGTGGCTCTCCGCCGCGTCCTTTATTTCCCACGCCGAAGGGATTTTCACGATCGGGTTTTCGACGGAGCAGCGCTTTTTCCGGGAGTCGCTGACCCGTTACGAGAAAGACATCGAGGACCAGGTCCGTGCCCTTGCCGAGGGACCGGCAAGGCTCGAGATCGTGGTGCGAGCCGACATTGCCCCGGCCGAAATGCCGCTCATCGAGGACGAGGAGGTCGAAGAGGAAATTCCCCCGGTGGCCGCCCCTGTCGCTGCCGTTCCGGAACCGCCCGCACCCGAACCGGAACCGGCAGTGAATCCCGAGGACTTCAAGGCCGACCCCCTCATCCGGGAAGCCCTCGAAGCCTTCGAGGCCCGAATCATCAAATCCTGACATTATTTCCAATTCAATTACCCGTTTCCTTTATGAACATCGCTAAAATGATGAAGCAGGCCCAGCAAATGCAGAAGCGCATGGGCGAAGTGCAGGGTGAACTAGCCGCCCGCGAGATCGAATCCAGCGTCGCGGGAGGCAAAGTCGTTGTGAAGGCGAACGGCGCGGGAGATGTCCTCTCGATCAAGATCGACCCCGCCGTCGTCGATCCGGAAGACGTCGAGTTGCTCGAAGACCTCGTTCTCAGCGGGGTGAAGCAGGCCATCGCGCAGGGCAAGGCGATGATGCAGGAGGAAATGTCCAAACTGACCGCCGGACTCGGCCTGCCTCCCGGCCTCGGATTCTGAGGAGTCCCGAACCGGAGAGGGTTGAAAGATGGACTGGAGAGGGTTCGTTCTGCGGGTCCTGGTCCCGGTTCTGCCGCTGCGGGAATTGCCGCGGACCCTGGTGTTCACCTTGGCCGGAGCCCTGCTTGCCGGCGTCTACGGCGTGGCGCATGACCAGGTGACGTATTCCCTCGGGCCGGAGTATTTCACTTGTCTTAAGTTCGACCAGTTCGCCTGGGCAAAGCCCGGATGGGGAGGTCCACGCCTTTTTGCAGGCGAGATCGGCTTTCTCGCGACCTGGTGGGTCGGGGCGCTGGTGGCCTGGATCCTGGTGAGGGTTTCGCTCTGGCACGGAGAGCGGATTCCGCCTGTGCGGATCATGGGGCGGGCCTTTGTGATCGTTTTTGTGATCTCGGCATTCTCCGGCCTTGGAGGATGGCTCTGGGGCAGGTGGCGTGAGACCACGGGTTATCACGAGGGATGGCACGAGTTGATGAGATCGCTCGGGGTCTCCGACGCGAACGCATTCATGTCCGTCGCCTATATTCACAACGCCAGTTATCTGGGGGGAATGCTGGGCATGCTGGGAGGCCTGGTTTATCTGGCCCGCTATCGGCAGAGGGTGGCTAGTGACCGGCTTTCGGTCCTCTAAAGTCCTTGCGCCCGCGGGGTTCCCGCACTAACTCCCGGACACATGCTTGCCGTCGTTGTCACCATCACAAGTCATCCAGACCAGGTCGAGGAAATGGTCGCCGCCCTCGAGGCAAACGCCGCTCATTCCCGCCACGAACCGGAATGTCTCAAGTGGGAATGGTCCCAGCACATCGAGGACCCGTCCCGATTTGCCATCTACGAACTTTACACCAACCGCGAAGCCTTCGCCGCGCACAAGGCGAGCGATCATTTTGCGGCGTGGGTCGAAGCCAGCACCCCTTGCATCAAGGAGAAGGTGGCCGGTCAGTACGAGGTGAAGGGTGCGGATTGCCGCTGAAGGAGGAACGCTCCGATCAAACTTGGCGGTGCTTCCGCCAAATCACTGGGCGGCGAGCTTTTTCGCGAGGGCCTGGCTATCGGCGCTCAGGTTGGCGAGGGGATAGTCGAACTCCGATCCGTCCGGCTTGCGCAATTTCACGCTGGCACCGTTCAGTGCCACGAAAGACGCTTCCAAGGTGGCTCCGGCGGCATTGCTCCAGGAGTGAACTTCGTTCGACATGGTGGCCGGAGCAGGGGCCGCGGTCACTGCGGTCGAATCTCCGGCCTCAAATTTGGCTCCTTCCGAGATCCACTGTCGTACCAGGTTCAACTCGGCCGCCGTCATCGGCTCGGCTCCGCGGTCTCTGGAGGGTGGGGGAGGCATCGCTTCACCGTTTGAAGCGGGCAGCCCGGCTTTCACCGAGAGAAGGCTTTTGGAAGGATCTCCGGGAATGATCACGGGCTCGTCTCCTCCGATTCGTTTGGCGAAGTCATCCGGAGAGTCCATTCTCAGGCCACCTTTTGCCTTGGGGCCTGTGTGGCACTTGAAACACTTCTTGTTGAGGATGGGGCGAATTTCCTCCTTGTAGTCAACCGCTTCGGCTGAGGACAACAGGACCATTCCGGCGAACGAGAGCAAAGGCAGCGACTTCATG
>JAGRPC010000549.1 GCA_020439925.1 Verrucomicrobiia bacterium
ACTCCATCAAGCAGTGGGACCGCGAGGCCTTCGCCTCCGATCCCTGGGGGCGAAATCTCTACGGCACCCCGCCACAGGGCCGCGCCGACTACGCCTTCCAGCAGCACATCCTGCAAAGCCTCAAGCCCAAAACTGGCCGCTGCGCCGTCCTCTGGCCCCACGGCGTCCTCTTCCGGCAGGAGGAGGCGGAAATGCGCCGCAAACTCATCGAGGCCGACCTTCTCGAGTGCGTCCTCGGCCTCGGCCCGAATCTCTTCTACAACTCGCCTATGGAAGCCTGCGTCGTCGTCTGCCGCACGCAGAAGCCCAAGGCCCGGCGCGGAAAAATCCTCTTCATCAACGCGGTGAACGAAGTCACCCGCGAACGCGCCCAGAGCTTCCTCACCGACGAGCACCTTCAGCGCATCGTCCGCGCCTATCAGTCCTTCCAGGACGAACCCGGCTTCACCCGCGTCGTGCCCATCGAAGAGGTCCGAGCGAAAGAGGGGAATCTGAGCATCCCGCTCTATGTCAGCGGGGAGACGCAGGCCCAGACGGATGCTGCGAGTGAGACGGCAACGATGGCGTTGCCCGATGCGCTGGCGGCCTGGCTGGATAGCTCGCGTAGTGTGCGCAAGTCACTGGAAGCTCTGCTGCACGACACCCAATGAGTAAGGAACAACCACAGCGCCTCAAAGTCATGGTATCCTCAACCGTCTATGGCGTTGAGGATGAGCTGGAACGCATCTACAGCAAACTCACGAGATTCGGATATGAGGTCTGGATGTCGCACATGGGCACCTTGCCTGTTTTCTCTGACAAATCGGCATTCGAGAACTGCCTGGAGGGCGTTCGGAAATGCGACATTTTCCTTGGGGTTATTGGCTGCCAATACGGGAGCGGGGTCGATCCGGATGATGCTGATTCGCTTTCCATCGTTCACCAGGAACTCCGTCTTGCCATCGAACTCCAAAAGCCGCGTTGGTTACTGGCCCATGAGAATATTCTGACGGCTCGAACACTCCTTTCGAAACTGGGTTACGAGGGCTCGGAAGGTCGGAGACAGCTGAATCTTCGAAGGAATAATGTCCTCAGCGATCTGCGTCTGATCGATATGTATGAGGAAGCCACAATCGACGCCAAGCCGTTGAAGGAGCGCAAAGGCAACTGGGTTCAGAAGTTCAACCGCCCAGATCAGTCGGACCGTTTCCTGATGTTTCAGTTTTACCGCTACCAGGAAGTTCAGGCCTATATTGAAGAGCATTTTGAAGACGGTCCGCCATTCCCGATGGAAGGAGGTGATGCATGACCTCAAACAAAATCCGAAAGATGCTCAAACTGGGCGAGAGTGCCACGCTTGAGTTCAAATCCGGCCTTCGCGCCAAGGAAAGTATCGGAAAGGCGATCTGCGGGTTCCTTAACGCTGCTGGTGGTTTTGTCCTGTGCGGTATCGATGACAAAGGAGGAGTCATCGGCACGAACGAATCGGATGCGCAGATTGCAAAGTTCGAACAGTTTGTCCGTGAGTCGATAAACCCTGGCGCATTGATCATCGTTCAGAGGGAAACGTTGGACGGCAAGACGGTCATCGTCATCGAAGTTCCCAAAGGAAGCGATCCGCCTTATGCCTTCAATCACGTCCATTACCAGCGAGATGGTGACAAACTCCAGATCATGGACCAGCAGACGATCCGGGAAATCGTGTTGCGCTCACAAATCGAGCCAGAGCGCTGGGAGCGCCGCTTTTCCACCGCAGATGCGGATGAAGACCTCGACTATGAGGAAGTGCAAAAGGCGGTTCGCGATACGGATAAAGTGAAGCGCGTATTGCTCAAGAATCCTGATGACCCCATGCGCGTCTTGCAGGATCTCGATGTCGCAAAATATGGTCGTTTGACCAACGCAGGCGACGTCCTGTTCTCCACCCGCCCGTCGGTGAGACACCCGCAAGTCCGTATCCGTGCCATGCGATACAATTCCGACAAGGCCGGCGAAAAGTTCAGTGACATGAAATCCTTCGAGGGACCGCTGGATCGAGTATTCCAGGACGCATACACCTTTATCGTCCGAAACACACCTAGCGTTTCCCGCTTCATCAAGGGCAACCCCAAGCGCCAAGACTCGCCACTTTATCCGGAGGATGCCGTCCGTGAGGGGCTCGTCAACGCGCTGGCCCACCGTGACTACACGAGTCCCTCTGGAGGAGTCGCCATTCATATCTACCCACGCAGGCTGGAGATTTGGAATTCCGGCGCTCTTCCCGAAGGCATCACTAAGGAGAGCCTGCTTGAGGGGCATATTTCCATCCTGCGGAATCCCGACATCGCCCACGTGCTTTACTTGCGCGGTTTGATGGAGAAAGCCGGACGCGGTAGCGTTTTGATGGTCCAAGACTGTTTGGATGCCGGGTTGCCACCTCCAGAATGGGACTCCGATGAGCGGCGAGGCGTCACGGTCACGTTCAAGGCCCCGGAAGTCACCCCGGAAGTCAC
>JAGRPC010000550.1 GCA_020439925.1 Verrucomicrobiia bacterium
TCACCCCGGAAGTCACCCCGGAAGTTTTGAAGCTCATCCAGCTTCTCGAAGGCGAAATGCTCCGGCGGGAACTCCAGAAGGCCATGGAACTGAGGGACGACGAGCATTTCCGAAAAGCCTACCTTTTGCCTGCTCTGGAAGCCGGTTTCATCGAAATGACCATCCCGGACAAACCAAAGAGCAGCAAACAACGCTATCGGCTAACCGCCCTCGGCAAAGACGTTTTGGCCAAGTACAATCCGTGAAATCGTTGTCATCCGTAGTCCCAACCCTGTCCGTTTTCCGCTCCAATCCTCTTTGGTCGGGACTCCAACGCTTCGATCGCATGAGATGTCGCAAGACAATCGCCAGCAATTCCTCACACTCATGAGCGACACAGAAGTTTCTACGAAGGAAGGCCCGGAAGCGCAGCCTGAGCTGTTCTTCGACGATCGCTTTTGGGAGCAATATGTCGGGACGAAGCTGGTTCATGACCCGGTCATCGCGATCGTGGAGCTCGTCGCAAACTGTTGGGACGCCGGCGCTAAAGACGTCAGAATCACGTGGCCCGAAGAAGGCAATTCTCCTCTTGAAGTGATTGACGATGGGGAAGGAATGACAAAGGCCGAGTTCTACCGCCGATGGGGTGGCATGAGCTACGACCGGGTGAAGAATCAGGGAACCTCAGTCGAGGTTCAGATAGGGGGAGTCACGCGCATACGAAAGGTGTTTGGACGAAACGGGATCGGCCGTTTCGCTGGGTTCTGCTTTGCCTCCGAATATCAAGTAGCGACGGCAAAGGAAGGCACTCGGAACGTTTTCCTGGTAAAGAAGGGACGAACCCAGCCTTTGGATTTTGACCATCTGAAAGTGGAGGAAGCGGAGTCGACGGGAACAACCATCACAATCAGAAGAGTGAACGGAAGCACGATCCGGCCAGAAACCGTGCGCACCGAGCTTGGGAGGCGATTCCTCACCGACCCTGCATTCCAAGTTTCGGTGAACGGCGTCAAGATTGCCTTTGATGACATCGAGGACAAAGGGCTAGAGAAGATTCTTGTTCCTGTTCCAAGCCTTGGCACCGAGATCGAAATCAAGGTGATCGACGCCCAGCGAACTGATCCCACTGGACGCCAGCATGGTGTTGCATGGCACGTCCTGGGGCGTCTTGTTGGCGATTGTGGTTGGAAAGATCCAGAGCAACGATCCTTGATCGACGGGCGCCGTGTGGAAGCGAAGCGGTTCACCTTCATCGTTGAAGCCGATTTGCTACAGGAAGCTGGCGCGGTGAAGCCTGATTGGTCGGGTTTTGAGGAGGAAAACGAAACCTTCGTCACCGTGAACGCGGCCGTTCAAGAGGCCATCACGAAGCGCCTTCTGGAAGTGACCAAAGAAAAGCGCGACGAGACGACGGCCAACGTGCGGCGAAGCCATGCGCAACAAGTGAAGCAGATGTCGCCTATTCGGCGGGAGCAATGGAACCTTTTCGTTGAGAAGGTTGCCGAAGAATGTCCCAGCTTGACTGAGACAGAGTTGAAAAGTGTGTCGGGAGTACTCGCAAGCATGGAAGTCGCGAACAGCCAATTTGGACTCTTGCACAAACTTCATCAGCTGAGTCCGGACCAAATCGACGACCTTCATCAAATCCTAGACGATTGGACCGTTGGGATGGCGAAGATCGTGCTCGACGAGATCCAAGGGCGTATGCAGTTGATTGAAGAGCTCCGCATCAAAACTGCTGATGATAGCACACTGGAAGTTCAGGAGCTCCAGCCGCTTTTCCGACAAGGCCTTTGGATTTTCGGTCCCGAGTTTGAAACGATCCACTACACTTCAAACCAGGGAATGACGACAGTCATTCAAGAATTAATTGGTGTTCCAGAGACCAAGGGTTCGCTAAAACGCCCTGATTTTGCAATCCTCCCAGATGGGACAGTAGGACTATACAGCTACCCGGAGTTTGATGACGAAGGTGCTGAAATTGGGGTCGCAAAGCTTGTCATTCTTGAGCTGAAAGCTCCTGACGTTCCGATCACGGACAAGGAGAAGCAACAATGTTGGGGTTACGTCAGAGAACTGCACGAAAAGGGCCTGCTCGGAGATCGGACGAAAGTGCAGGGGTTTGTCCTTGGGCGTCGAATCAAGCCGATCGATCGTTCTGAGAGCACCCACTTGGATGGAAGGGTCAGGATTCTGCCCCTCGATTTTTCGACCGTCCTTCAACGCGCTGACAGCCGACTTTTGAAGCTCCGCGAGAAGATCAAGTCCGCCCCATTCCTGCAGGACAAGAACTTGGAAGAGTTCGTCGATGATGAATCCATTTTGACAGGCGAACTGCCCCTCACTTCTTCGCCAGTTTGAAAAGACCAGATGACCTTCGCTGATTCGACCCTGTCCGATTTCCGACCCAACCCTCTTTGGTCGGAACTCCCGCTCTTCGACCGTACGGGCTGGAAGCGTCTCAAGTTTGGGGATGTGGTGACCCTGCAAAAGGAGAGCGTCAAAGATCCGGAGGCCGCAGGAGTTGAGCGATTCATCGCGATGGAGCATCTGGAGCCGGGGTCGCTGCATGTGCGGTCGTGGGGGAATGTCGCGGATGGGACGACGTTCACGAGGCGGTGCCGGCCTGGGCAGGTGTTGTTCGGGAAACGGCGGGCGTATCAGCGGAAGGTGGCGGTGGCGGAGTTCGAGGCGGTGGTGTCGGGCGACATCTATGTGCTCGCGCCGAAGGATGACCGCCTGCTTCCGGAACTCCTGCCCTTCCTCTGCCTCTCGGAGAGGTTTTTCCAGCACGCGGTCGGCACGTCCG
>JAGRPC010000551.1 GCA_020439925.1 Verrucomicrobiia bacterium
AGCGACGTAAAGTCCGTGTGGCAGGTTTGTTCTCCGGAGACGGCGGGCGGTTTCACTGCCGCGGGGTATTTCATGGCTCGCGAGCTTAATCGCGCGCTGGGCGTTCCCATCGGTTTGATCAACAGCTCGTGGGGAGGCACCCGGATTGAGCCTTGGACTCCCGTGGAAGGTTTTGCCAAAGTTCCGGCGCTGGCTGCAATTCACGGGCAAGTGACGAACACCCTGCCTTCAAGCGCTCCCTATCAAGCTTCCCTGAAAGCCCACCTCGAAGCGGTGACCAACTGGCAGAAGTCTGCAAGGGAAGCGCTCGCCGGTAATACCGCTTCGCCGGTGACCCCGGTCTTTCCCACCGAACTGATGCCGCTCACCGCTCATACCTCACCAACGACCCTTTACAACGCGATGATCAGCCCTCTCGTAGGCTACGGAATGCGTGGGGTGATCTGGTACCAAGGTGAATCGAACCATACCGAGCCGCTATACCCGGAAAAGAAACAGGCTCTCATCTCGGGATGGAGGGAGAAATGGGGGATCGGAGAGTTTCCGTTTTATTTCGTCCAGATCGCTCCCTGGCAATACGGTGACGAGGATCCCATGATCCTGCCGCGTTTCTGGGAGGCCCAGAGTTCCTGTTTGTCGATTCCGAAGACGGGCATGGTTGTGACCAACGACATCGGAAATCCAAAGGATATCCACCCGAAGAACAAGCAGGAGGTAGGCCGGCGTCTCGCCCTGCTGGCACTGAAGTATGATTACGGCCGCCCTGACACGGTCGCCTCGGGTCCTGTCTTCAGGGAACTCGTCGTCGAACCGGGCCGGCTCCGTGTCAAATTCGACAACGCTGACGGAGGCCTGCAGTCGCGCGACGGGAAGCCGCTCACTCATTTTGAGGTCATCGGCGAGACGGCGGAGTTTGTCCCCGCCACTGCAGTCGTCGAGGGGGCAGACACGGTTGTCATCAGTGCGGCGGGCGTAAAGGAACCTGTGGCGGTGCGTTATGCTTGGCACAAACTTGCGGAGCCGAATCTGGCGAATGGTGCCGGACTTCCGGCTTCAGCCTTCCGAGCGGGAACGGTTCCCGAATATGACTTTTTCACCCTCAAGGTACCGGAGGCCGCCGACTACCAGCTCGTTCTTGATCTTGATCTGAAGACGCTGGGAGCCGATATCAACTATTCCATCGACCGCAGCGCGGAGATTGCGGCAGGATTCGACAGGGTCGGATATTTCATGGAACTCCTGCCTTCGGGTGGGGGACGTCAGTGGATCTGGACGTCCATGGATGCCTTCACAACCGAAGCTGGGAAAATCGGAGTGCCGACCATGAAGTCCGGCATTTTCCATCAGACCACGGTGAAGGGGCTCAAGGTTCTCAGCAATGTGCCGGGTGTCACCAATGGGGAGGGGCTCTCCGGTCAGCTCGAATTCTGGCCGCACAACTACGGTCCCATGAACGCGGCGAAGGTACCCGGAGCCTCCGAAGACCTGTGGGATTTCGGCGATGCTCCCATGCCGCCGGCGGAGGGGTACGGATCGATGCAGGTTCACCAGATCGCCGCCAAGGAGACGGTTTTTGCGATCAATCAGTGGCGTGGAGGTCCGGGCGCAGATCTCGGGATCGGAAACAGCTCAAAAGATCCGAAGACCCGTGACTGGACCTTTTCCGGAAACGCCGGCAGTTTTGAATCGGCGAGGCTACGCGTGTTTGTCAGACCCAAGAAATGAAGGCCATCCCTGGATTGTTGTTTTTTTTTGCTCTTCTCCCGGCCTTCGCCACGGAGGTGAGCGTTTCCGACCCCGAAACCGCGCGCAAGGCGGTTCGGGACGCAAAGCCGGGCGACGTCATTGTCCTCGCGACAGGGGAATGGAAGGATGCCGATCTTCGCCTGGACGGAGAAGGCGAGGCCGGAAACCCGATCGTGGTCAGGGCGGAGGAACCCGGTAAAACGGTTTTCACGGGAGCGTCCAGGATACGGATCGGGGGCGATCACCTCGTCCTCAGCGGAGTCAGCCTGGTGAACCTTTCAGGAACGAATACCGACTGGCTGGAGTTCCGCATCGATTCGAAGCGTCGGGCGAATCACTCTCGGGTCACAAACTGCCTTTTCACCGAGAATTCCGATTTTGCCGCGGGAGAATCGGAGAATCGGTGGATCGGGATCTATGGGGAGGCAAACCAGATCGACCGGTGCACGATCGAAGGAAAGAAGAACAAGGGGGCGACGCTCGTGGTCTGGCTCGGTGAGGAGGATCCCGGTCGACACCGGATCCTTGCGAACCTTTTTCGTGACCGTCCGAGGCTGGGTAAAAACGGTGGGGAGACGATTCGCATCGGTGACAGCAAGAGTTCGATGCAGAAAGCAGACTGTGTCGTTGAGGGAAACCTCTTCTCCCGGTGTGACGGAGAGACCGAGTGCATCTCCAACAAATCATGCGGAAACGTCTACCGCGGGAACTGGTTTCACGAGACTCAGGGGACATTGACCTTGCGGCACGGCCACGATTGTCTCGTCGAGGGCAACACGTTTATCGGAGGGACACGTGGGCAGACGGGTGGAGTCCGGGTTATCGGGCGCGGACACAAAGTGATTTGGAATACCTTTCTCAATCTGGAAGGGGATGGATTTCGCAGCGCCCTGTGCCTTGTGAACGGCATTCCCGAAAGTCCGGACAACGGTTATCACCAGGTCATCGGTGCGGAAATACGGAACAACACTTTCTCGGGATGCAGGGAGTCGGTAGTCATCGGCTACAACGACGTGAAGGATGCGTCCTTGCCCCCGAAAAACGTGGTTTTTGAGGGCAATCGGATCATCGCCAAGGACGGGCGTCCGGCCGTCCGTGTGGAAACGAGACCGGAGTCGGCAACCTGGAAGGATAACCTCTATAGGGACGGAGGTTTGATCGGGATGGAGGAAGGCGACGGTTTGAAAGCATCTCCTTTTGAGCTTGCCCCCGATCCAGAACTGCCGGAAATGGATCGGTTTGGAGTTACTTGGAGACTTCCGATCAAATCTCTCCCCGCATCGCGCTCTGGAAAATCCTCAAATCACGGTTAAAACCCAAAACATCTATGACACCTCAAGAAAAAGCCCAGTCCCTTGAAATCGACCTTTCGCCCATCACCCCGGGCTATCTCAACCTCTGTATCCGTAGCGGGAACCAACTCCTTACCTCCGGTCATGTCAGCGACGCAAAAGGGGTTCTCGGCAAGGACCTTGGCGTTGAGGAAGGCTACGCCGCCGCCAAAAACTGCATGGAAAAAATCCTCCGCTCGGTGCACCACACGCACGGCAGCCTCAATGGCCTGCGCTGCGTCAAGTTGCTAGGGTGTGTCTATTCTGCCGGCGACTTTACCGATCAGCACCTTGTCATCAATGGGGCCTCGGATCTTATCCACGAGCTTTACGGAAAGGAAGGTGACGGGTATCACGCCCGCAGTGCCCTTGGATTTGCCGCCCTTCCGACCGGCGCTGCCGTGGAAGTGGAGGCGATTTTCGAGATCCTCTGATTCCGAGGCGTATCAAAACCGGGGTGGCGGAAGCCCGCCACCTCAGTCACGGAGGGTGATTTTTCCAGCCCCGGAAATCCGCTGCCTTTCCGCAATGTTGCCGTCGATGGGGCGATCCAGCTTGATGCGCCCGCCCGGAAAGACCACGAAATTGCGCGATACCCTGACAACGACCTTGCGGTTGCTACGGACGAGTCCTCCCGGGGATCCGGGACGCGAAGTGAGCTTCAGGTAAGTCTTGAGGCGGCCTTCGAAGGTCGTATCGACGATGGTGTCGGTGGTGCTCCGGAAGAGTCCACCTCCGGTCACGTTGGCTTTGTCCCGGGACTTCTTCCCGGTGAGTTGCCCGCGAAGATTGAAGGAAATGGAACCGGGCTTGGCCTCGTTCTGGACCTCACCGCGAAGTCTGACGATTCCGGAGTAGGTTTCCGCGGAAAGAGAGGAAGTGAGGCCGAGAGCAAGGCCACAGAGGAGAAGGCGTTGAATGAGGGAGTTTTTCATGTCGGTGAAGAAACGGTCCCCGCGGAAACGGGAATGGTCGGATACTGAACGAAGAAAAGAGGTCTGACAAGCTCTAGTTGTCATGACGGAATCGGGTCGTGACATCGTCTGGTGAGCCTTCGGAACGAGAAGCAGCATTGGGCAACCTTGAATCCGGGGGTAAATCCTACGCAAACCCGTTCTTGAGGGGGGACATGCGGCGCTTTTACCTTCGACTAGAGAGGGTTCAATTCGTCATTCTACCCTCCTGCCTGCCCATGACTGTCTCTGTTCGTGTCCTCATTCCGGTTGTTACGGCACTTGTGCCTCTGATCGCGGAGGCTGACGAGAAGCTGACGTTCAACCGGGACATTCGCCCAATTCTTTCCGATGCGTGTTTCGCGTGTCATGGCTTTGACGCCAAGAAGCGCAAGGCCGATTTGCGCCTCGACACTGCGGACGGCGCCCGAGCCGACCTGGGAGGTTATGCGGCCCTCGTTCCGGGCGATCCCTCGAAAAGCGAAGCCTGGTTGAGAATCGTCTCCGAGGACAAGGACGAAGTGATGCCACCTCCCGGTCATCACAAGAACCTGACGGACGGACAAAAGGAAATCCTCCGGCGCTGGATTGAAGGTGGGGCGGAGTATGAGCAGCATTGGTCCTTCGTCGGGCCGGAAAAGCCTGGTATTCCACCGGTTCCGGAAGCAGTGAATCCCATCGAT
>JAGRPC010000552.1 GCA_020439925.1 Verrucomicrobiia bacterium
CAAATACCTGATGGGCGTGACGAATTTGCCTTGAGTTACCTGCCGCGGGCACAGTCACCGCCTTGGCCTTACCTCGGCGATATCCCGTTTCAGTAGCCCTTGGCGCGTTTCCCGTCTCGTTTCTCGGGGTCGGAAATCCGCAGGAGGAGGAGTGGCGGCACAAAACCGTCACTCGTCGTGACGATCAGTTCGTACGGATCCGCCCGAGGTGGCGTGAAGCTCCAGTATACCTCGGTCCACGTGTAGGTGGAGGCATACTTCCCGCGTTTCAATACGGTTTCGTGAACCACGGTTTCGTCCACCAGCGGCGGCTCCCCCATCGCCCCGAAACGAACCCGGAGAGTGAGCGTGCGTTCGGCACTGTCGGTTCCCCGGGTGAACGGGGAAACCATGAGGGTGTGTTCCACTCGGGGATGCTCCACTTCGACGAGCCAGGTGCGGTTTCCGTTTTCCTCCCATGTCCCGGCGACCTCGAACAAGGTCGTGCCGCGCATCTCGGCGTCAGCGTAATAGACCCAAGTCGCGGTGAGGAGCGTCGCCACGATGGTGAGAATCCGGACGACACGCCGCCTCCAGAGACTCCAGCCCCCATGTTTCCGCGCACCCCATTCGATGAATGCTCCGGTCGCCGCGACGATGACGGCGAGCCCGAGGGCGAGGAGAAGGCTGGTGACGTTCATGCAGGACCGGTTCTTACCCTAGCTTCGCCAAAGCCTCGGCGCCCGTCATCCCCGCTGAGATCCCGAGGGAGGAGGCGACCCCGGTCACTTCCACGATCCGTGCCGCGAGCAGATCCTCCGCAGTGACGAGCGGGCATTCGGGAGTTCCCCGTGCCACTGCCACCGCCGCACCGAAACGGTCCATCACTGCCGGATCAACCACGCCACAAGCGACCAGGCCTTTCGGAGCGACGAGAATGACAAACTGACCACCCTGCCACGAAACCTGCAGGGCCTCTGCAGGAACTCCTTCGCTTTCAATCCGGTGACTGGATACAGGCATGGGGAATCAGATGCAGATACCCGATCTCTCACAGGAGACCGCTGTCCACAAGCCATTCGCGGAAACGATCGACCCATTTTGCGGCGGCCGTTTCCGTCCCGGGACGATAACCGAATCCATGGCCCGCATTGGCATAAATGTGGAGCTCCGCCTTCACTTCGGCGGCCTTGTATTTCAGATAAAGCGAGGCCATGCCCTCGGCAATGTCGGCCCGGTCACCGTAACCACAGGCAATGAACACCGGCGGCATGCCGGACTCGACGGTGAAAGTGTCCGATTTTCCCGGGTAGATGAGCGCCTGGAAGTCGGGACGGCTCCCAACCCGCTCGATAGGATCGGCGGCTTTCTCGTCGCCCGGTTTCGGCCACATCGCCGAGTAGGCGGCCAGTTCCCCTCCGGCGGAAAACCCGATGATGCCGACCCGATCCGGCCTCAGCCCCCACTCCTTCGCCCGGCTGCGGACGATGCGGATGGCGCGACGGGTGTCATCCATGGCATTGCCCTCGAGCGTGTAAGTCGATCCCTCCTCACGACAGAGCCGGTATTTCAGGAGAAACGCCGCGATACCCTGGTCCCGGAGCCACTCGCAAAGGGCGTAACCCTC
>JAGRPC010000553.1 GCA_020439925.1 Verrucomicrobiia bacterium
TCCCGTGATCTGGTTCTCGGACAGGAAATGGGGTTGAGGCCGTGGAATGAATACGCGAATCTTGCCCCGGCCGTGGAAGCCGTGGCGCAGCGTCGCTCTTCGGGTGGTCCCTCCGTTCGGTTCGAAGCCGACGAGAAAGCGCTCTACGCGGTCGTGAAACTCGGGAACCTTTCCCTGCCGGAACTCGGTAACCAGGCGGCGATGCAGGCCCGGCTCTTCATCGATGCGCGTCCAGGGCCCGAAGTCCGGAGCTTCGGAGTGGTGGAACCACTCGTGATCTACACCAGGGCGGACGACGGACCGGGCTTCACGCCCTCCATCGAGCTTGGCAGCTTTGGCAACGGCTACAACATGGTTCTCAGTCCGAAGGGAGTGCTTTCGGCCCTTCGCACGAATGCGGACGGATCGCGCCAGCTCGAGATACGGGTGCCGCGATCCTATCTCCACCGGCACGAATGGGCGCTCGAGTCACCCGAGTCTCTCCTTGGCATCCGCCTCGATCTGACGCTGGCGGATCCGGATCCCGCCGCTCCCGTTCCTTTCCCAGCCTCCAACCGGTATGAAACGAACAGTCCGACCTTCTCCTACGAAGATCGCATGGTGCGGGGGTTCCATGAGAACGACGCACGCTCACTCATGACCTTGAGGCTCCTGCGCCAACCCGTCCAGAGCTGGTCGGTCCGGGTTTACTGAGGACCTGGCTTGGGGCCGCGAGACTTACGTCCCCGCTTCTTCGGGACGGGATTGCTTCCTGCCGTTTCGATCTCCTTGTGGGTAAGAACACGGTGTTCCCCCGGAGCGAGGAGGTCGTCGACAAGACCGCCGATGCGCACCCGGTCGAGCCGCACGACCTTGTAGCCGACCTTGGACAGCATGCGGCGAATCTGGCGATTGTATCCCTGGGTGAGAATGATACGGAGACGGCGCTTCCCCTCAAGTCGCACCGACTCCATCTTCGCGTGGCCTTCGGGAAACGGGAAACCTTCCAGAAGTTTGGGAACCAACTCCGGGTCAAAGGCATGATCTACGAGGACCTCGTACTCCTTTTCCACATGGTAGCGGGGGTGGGTGAGGCGCTCGGTCAGATCACCCGAACTCGTGAGGAGGAGCAGCCCGGAACTGTCGTAATCGAGCCGCCCCACATAATGGAGCTTGGCGAAATTCCGGGGAAGAAGATCGTAGATCGTTTTTCGACCCTGCGGATCGTCCCGCGTGCAGAGGCAGCCGCGGGGCTTGTAGAACAACACGGAAAGAGGGGCCTGGCTCCGAAGAAGCTTGCCATCAAACTTGACGTGATCACCTGGTTGGACCCGGGAGGCCAGTGACACGACGATCTCGCCGTTGATCTCGACGCGACCCTGCTCGATCAACTCGTCACAGGCACGACGGGACCCGATACCGCACGAGGCGAGGAAGCGATTCAGGCGAACGCCCTTGTCCGCCTGTTCATCCATGGGAAGAGGTGCTTCGGTTCAGCGAGGAAGTGAGCCGGGAACGCTGTGATTCCGGAGAAACCAGAATCAGGCCTCGGGAGTGGTCTTGGGAAGACCCATGGGGGTGCGTCCTTCCGGCCAAACGCCGCGCTTCTGCATCAGCTTGACTCGCTCGAAACGCTTCAGGACACTGCGCTTCGCTCCGACGTTGCTGGATTTCTTGAGGCTGGAGTGCTGTGACATGACTTGAAAAGGGCGTTTGGAGAATTGTGGAGCGCGGACTTTAGGGCAGGTCGGCGCGGTTTGCAAGCACGGAAAATCAAGGAAAACCGGATGGCTCGCGAGGTCGCTGCGCGGAGTTGCGCGGTTGACGAAGGCTTTCATTCCGGTTTATGAAAATGACCTCATGCAATCCCCAGAATTTTCCAACACTTCTCGTCGGCGCTTCCTCGGAACCGCACTTGGTTCTGCCGCTTCCCTCAATCTTCTTTCTGGTTTCGTCAAAGGCCAGGGGACGTCCGCCAATAGCAAGCTCAACATTGCCTTCATTGGGGCAGGCGGGCGGGCCGGGGCCAATATTGACGGCTGCGACAAGGCCGGACAGACGATCTTCGCCCTCTGCGACGTCGACAAGGCACGAGCCGAGGGGGCCTTCAAGAAATATCCCCAGGCGAAGGTTTACACCGACTGGCGGGAGATGCTCGCCACTGAGGGTGACAAGATCGATGCCGTGGTCGTTTCGACTCCCGATCACCTCCATGCCGTGGCGGCCATGGGTGCCCTGAAGCTGGGAAAACACGTTTACGTTGAGAAGCCTCTCACTCTCACGATTTCGGAAGCCCGGGCACTTCATGCTGCGGCGAAAAAGGCGGGGGTTTGCACGCAGATGGGCAACACCGGGCATGCCGCAGAAGGTGCCCGGCTCACCAACGAATACATCCGTTCCGGCTCGGTCGGTGAGGTGGGGCAGGTCTTCTGCCGCACCAACCGTCCGATCTGGCCTCAGGACCTGCTCCGGCCCGCTGCCGAGCCGGTGCCGGAAAGCCTCAACTGGGACCTCTGGCTCGGCCCCGCTCCCGAGAAGCCCTACAGCAGCAAGATCGCTCCCTTCAAATGGCGCGGGTTCCTCGATTATGGGACCGGAGCGCTCGGCGACATGGGTGCCCACATCATTGATCATCCGATGTGGGCGTTGAACCTCGGACTCCCGACCCGTGTGACCGTCGAAAAGGCGGACCGCGCCGTAGCAGGATCGGAAAAGGATTCCCATCCTTCTTCCTGTATCATTCACTATGAATTCGCCGCCGCGGAAGGCCGCGGTCCCGTGAAGCTCACCTGGTATGACGGCAAATACACGATACCCCGCCCGGACGGAATGCGGGAGGACCAGCAGGTGCCGGACAACGGGTGTGTCTACCTCGGGAGCAAACATCACATGATGCACGGCAGCCATGGCGGGAACCCCGTCATCATCGACGCGAAGCACGGTTCTTTCGTGGCGCCTCCCAAGACCGAGGAACGCTCGCCCGGGCACTATGTCGAGTGGGTTGAAGCGATCCAGAAGGGGGATCCTTCTCGAGCGAAGTCGAACTTCGATGTCGCCGTTCCCCTGACCGAGACTCTGCTGCTCGGGGTCATTGGAACCATGCTTGGTCCCGGTACGGAACTGAGCTGGAATCCGGAAACCCTCAAGACAGGGAACGAAACCGCCGACAGGCTCGTATCGCACACTTATCGCGAAGGCTGGTCGCTCTGACCTTCTCTTACGGGTCAATTGTCTCCTTCGTCGGCGAGCACATCGAGAGTAAATCCTCCGATGTGCGAGCCGTCGTCGCCCGGGTAAATCCAGTCGTTGAGCCGGTCGAGCGTGAAGGTCACTTCCGCCCCCCGGTGCACCTCGAGAAGTTCGTGCGGATCGTTCATGAGGGTCCCGCTCACCGTGTCCCCCAGGATATCCCGGACGGAGACCCACATGAATTCGGACTTGCGTCCCTCGCGGAACTCCGCCTTCACGATAAACCGCTCCCTCTCGATCGAGGAACTGGTCGAGAAGGCTTCCACGAACTCGGGCCATCGATCCACCGCCTCGCGCACCGCGTCGGCCATCCTCGGATGGTTGTCGGAGATCTCGATCACGGGCTCGAAGGTGGGTTCATCGAAAAGGTGCAGGGGGTCTTCACCGCAGAGCGTTTCGATCAATCCCGGGTCAAACTCATTGCAGCGCTGCAGTTCCGGACAATAGATGGCGAGACAGTCGGGTCCGGCCATCGAGGCGAGGATGCGCCCGATGATCCGGTAAGCGCTCAGCCGAGTCTCCGTGTCGTCTTCCGCGTCCATCAGGTCCACGGAGACCCATGCTACATGCCGCTCTACAGCGGTGCGGAGGCGCTTGTCACGGATCGATCCTCGTGCGAATTCGGCCGGGTTCTCGATGTAGGGCTTGTCAGAGACCAGTACTGCAAAAAGCCCCTCGGGGATTCGGACCATGAAATGCCTGATATGGGCCTCGTGGTGGCGGAGATCGGGTGGGGAAAAAGGCATGACGAAGGTGTCCGAATCCGGATTGTCGACCGGGAATCGGATCCCCAGAGCGTTGGAGACGCAGGTGCGGATCGACGCTTCGTCGGCACGGCTGGGCTCGGAAAGAAAAAAGACCAGGGAGATGAGGGATTCCGATTCTGCGTTTCCTTCGTTGCCCCCCGGTGAGCGCCGTCCGCTTGCGGGTTTTCTTTTCTGTCGGAGAGGAAGAAGCCAGCGGACGATTTCGAAAGCGAACCAGAGAGAGGTCACCACGAGCGCGACCACTCCCCAAACACTCAATCCGCTGAGAAAAAGGCGCGTCAGCAGGCCCGCGAGAATGATCGTGGCGAGGAAAGGAAAGGATTTGATGCGGTCAGGCATTCAGCTACGGCTTCGGAAGGCAAGCGGTGAGACGACGAGGAGGCGGTGCGCCCCGGTAGTTGTCCGGAGTTCAGCCGACAAGGTTGGCTGCGATCACAAAGGCTTGCAACTTTTCTTGAGCGGGCGGGTTGATTCGCCTAGTAAATATCCTGTTCCCATGAAGTGCTCCATCCCTCTCACTGCTTTCGCGGCCCTTTTGGCGGGTCTGTTCTGGTCAAGCGCTCCCGCGGATGGCCAGGAGCGCGGGGAAGCCAAGCCGAGGTTGTGGGAAAAGGGCGACCGTGAAAGGGTCGAAGCCTGGGAATCCCTCAGCGATGAGCAACGTGAAAGGCTCCGGGAGGCGCTTCGTGAAGTGTGGACGGATCCCGCCGTCGTGACCGCCCGGGAAGAAGTGAAACACGCAGGGGACGCCTACCAGGCTGCTGTGAAGTCCGCCATGGAGAGGGTTGACCCTTCGGTGGCGGAATTGCTGGCCAAAGTTCAGGGGAGCGGAGGTCGGTCCCCGGAAAGGGGGGGGGCTTTTCCGCCGGGCGGACCAGGAAACAGCGGCGGACCGGGGCCGGGAGGTCCGGGCGGACAGGGCGGCGGAATGATGCGTGGATTCGACGAGTTGTTCAAGCCTCCCGGGTTTCTCGAGAGCCTTTCCTCGGAAACTCGCGAACGTTTCAGGAAAGCGGAGGAAGAAGCGTTGAAGTCCGAAGCCGTGAAGCAGGC
>JAGRPC010000071.1 GCA_020439925.1 Verrucomicrobiia bacterium
GCTCCCGCGATCGCCGAGGCCGCGAGAACGCTGCTTTCCCTCGGCCACCGCCGGATCTCCATGCTCGTACGCCCCCGGCGTCGACACCCGGTGCCGGGATTGCCGGAACAGGCCTTCCTCGCGGAACTGAAGGAGCACGGCATCCCCCCGTCTCCCTACCACCTGCCCGATTGGGAGGAGAACCCGGAGCGTTTCCACGAGATGCTCGACTCCATTTTCCGCCTCACCCCTCCGACCGCACTCATTGTCGACGAAGCGGCCCTCTACATCGCTGTGATGCAGTTCTGCCTCGATCGCCGCCTCCGCGTTCCCGAGGATCTTTCGCTCGTCTGCACCGACGCCGATCCGGGCTTTTCCTGGTGTCATCGCCGGGTCGCCCACATCGACTGGAACCGGGGCCCGGTCCTGCGCCGGCTCTATCAGTGGGCCGAACATCTCAGCCGGGGAAAACCGGACAAAAGGCAGGTCTTTTCCGAGGCGAAATTTGTTCCGGGAGAAACGATCGGCTCCGCACCTCCCTCGAGGCGCTAGTCATTTCCGTGCCCGACGCACTACCACTAAAGCAGGGTGCGGTCGAGAACCCACCAGACCCCTGCGATCGCGATGAGAATCGATCCCGGAATCACAACCCGTTTCCTGTATTTCTCCTGGTTTGTTATCCAGCAAGTCGCGATGAAGGCGATGGCGATCACGGCCAGTTGGCCCAGTTCGACTCCGACATTGATGCCAAGCAGGCCGATGATCAGCGATTCGGTGGAGTCGAGCCTCGTGGACATGACTCCGGCAAACCCCAGTCCGTGGATGAGGCCGAAGGAAAAAACGACGAGGAGACGCCAATGGCTGTATTCCCGTCGCACGAGGTTTTCGAGGGCGACGGCAACAATGCTTGCCGCGATGACCGGCTCAACCACCGAGGGGGAGAGCTTTACCCAGCCCGCCGAAGCCAGCCAGAGTGTCAGGGTGTGGGCAAGGGTGAAGGTGGAAACTTGAAAGACGAGGGGTTTCCATTTCCGGCTCATCAGGAACAATCCCAGAACAAAGAGGACATGATCGAGACCGAGAGGGAGCACGTGAAGGAATCCCCGCTTGATCTCAGAGGCGAAAATAGCGGCGTAGTCGCCCGATGCCGCCTTCACGCCGACCGCATCGGGCGAAGCGGAAACCTCGGCGGTGGCGATTCCTGCAAGATCGAGGAGAAAACTGGTTTCCCCAGGAAAGAGGACGGCGTAGCGCTCGATCTGCTTTCCGTTGAGGTGATTGATGAAGACCACGTTCATCGGGATGGCAGATCCGGTGAGTTCGAGCGATTTGATGCGGAATCCCGAGAGGCCCTTCGGCAGAGTCGTCTTCCAGGATCCTACCAACACGGCCGGATCGTCCGGGTTCTCGAGCGGGCCGTCGCCGAGTTTTGCGAATGACCAGGAAAACTCGGGACGCACCTCGCCGATGGGCTCGAGGAAAAACTTTACGCGCCCTTCAAGGAAGCGATTCGCGGTCTTGCCCAAGGATTCGAGTGATTGCTGATCCACCTTCTCAGCGGCCTCTTTTTGGAGATAGTCATGCTCCTCCGGATTGGCCTCGAATGATCTGGGATCGACTTCCACACGAATCTCGGCTTCACCCGTAGAAGAGAAGTGGGACCGGACCAGGATATCTGGAACGGGATGGGCCACTGCCGGAGCGGCGGCGAGGAGGAGAAAGAGGAGGAAAACACGTCGGAAGAAGGGGATCATGGAATGGCCCCGGAGCCTGAACGTTTTTTTTAAGTTTGGGAAGGTTTTTACGAATGGCGCATTTTTCTTCTTGTCTCGAAACCGCTTTTTGGATGAAATCCCTCCGCTAAACCTCTGATTCTACCCACTATGAAAAAACTGCTCGCCATTCTTTCCATCGTCGCCCTTTCTGGTTCCATTTACGCCGGTTGCGGCGTGAAAGTTCCTGTCTCGGGTGAACTCTCCTCCTACGACGCCGAGAAAAAGGTTCTCAAGGTCGGTGATCAGGAAATCACCCTCGCTGCCTCAGCCAAGATCGTTGACGCGAGCGGCAAGGAAGCAAAGATCGAAGATCTCGTCGGCAAGAAAGTCACCGTTTCTACCGACAAGCACACCAAGAAAGGGGAGGAAGTGAAGGCCGAGAAAGCCTGATCGACCCTGTCTGTTTTGGATTTGGTTTCAAGACCCGGTTCTCCGCAAGGAGGCCGGGTCTTTTTTCTCGAAGGGAATACCTAGCTGGATCCTGGATATCTGCCTGCCTCACTCGATGATTTATCGCCTCACACTTCTGCTTCTCCTGCTTCCCTTTGTTCCCGCGGTTCACGCGGAGCTGAGGTTGCCTGGCTTCTTCGGCGATCATATGGTCTTTCAGCGGGATGCGCCGATTCCGATTTGGGGCTGGGCGGATCCGGGGAAGACGGTGAAGGTTTCGCTGGGGGGAGTGCCGGAAACGGCTGAAGCGGGGGAAGACGGTCGGTGGAAGCTTGCCTTGCCCGCGATGCCGGCGGCCAAGACCAGCCTGATTCTCAAGGTCTGGATCGAGGGGGAGAAGGTCATTCCCTTGATTGAAGTGAAGGACGTTCTTGTCGGCGAGGTCTGGCTCTGTTCGGGGCAATCGAACATGGAATGGACGGTGGCGGCGAGTCTGAATTCCGCTGAGGAGATTGCGAAAGCCGACTTTCCGTCCATCCGCCAGATGAAGATCGATCACCTGACGGCGGGGATCCCTCAAAGCGACGTAAAGTCCGTGTGGCAGG
>JAGRPC010000072.1 GCA_020439925.1 Verrucomicrobiia bacterium
TAGAAAAGCCGGCAGTATTCGCGGAACATCCGGTCGACATCGGCCTCCTTTCCACCCCAGTACATCCTCGCCGTGAAATAGACCGGAATATGGTTGTAGCCGATTGCCTTCGTCGCGAAGTCGGCTCCCATGCTCAGCCAGATGTCTTCTCCCATGGAGACGCCCTTGGTTTCGTTGATGCCCGCGCCCAGGGTGTGGGGAACGAAAGAAGGCAGATACCAGCCGCGGTCGGTGAAGGGATAGTTTTCGAAAATGAGGAGGGGCTGCGAAGTTTTTGCGATCCAGTCCTCGCGGAGCTTGCGGATCGCGGCCTGCTGTTCGGGCTGGTCAGCGGTGGGACGACGTCCCCCGACGATACAGACCTGCACGTTTGGCTCGAGCTTCTCGATGTTCAGGGGAGGAAGGGTATAGGCTCCATAGGCGCAGTTCAGGACGCGCTTGTTCGGATGGGTCTTTCCGACCTCCTTGGCGACCCGGTTGACGAAGTCCCACACGTAGTCGGAGAGATGACCCCGGTCGGCTCGCGCAGGGTCGTCCTTGCCGGCGCAGTCGGGGCACTGGCAGATCGCGGTGTAGCCGTCCGGGGGCATGATCGAGACGGTCTCGAAGTCATAGTGGTCGAGGAGGGCGCGGGCGTAGCGCACCGTTTCCTCGAAAAGCCCGGGATGGGAATAACAAAGCTGGTTCTTGCTGTAGCCGGGAGTGTAGTGGCGTTTGCCTCCGTAGAGGGCGAACCAGTCGGGATGTTTTGCGAAGATCGCGTCGTTGCCCGTCATGGTGTCCATTCCGTGCGCGACCTGGAGCTCGTTCGGATCCCGCATGTCGAGGCGCATGGCCCAGCGGGCGGTCTCGAATCCGAGCGTGCCGAAACGAACATTGAATCGCCGCACCGCGAAATCCGGCTTCACCGTTTCGTCGAGCGGGGAGAGGGTGACGGTGTCGAGGCGCGGAACGACCTCGCCGAGCTCGCCGGGAAGATACCAGCGCATTCCGAGACGCCGGAGCAGATCGCAGACGGCGTTGTAGCTGCCCCGTTCGTCGAAACCCCAGAATTCGAAGGATTCGTTTTTCTCCGTGACCGCACCGTCTGGTTTGCCGATGTCGCCGGGAAGGCGGAGACGGTGCTTGTACATCCCGCCGTTCGGCACGCCCCAGTCCTCGCCGGTGATCGCCTTCCATTCCCCCTGAAGCTTTCCCGAACGGATGTCGCCGTTGTTTCGTGCCCAGGGTTCCCTGGGCACGAAATCGTGGTTGTCGCCGAGGAAGGCGACCCAGTCGGGTCCCGTGAAGAGACGGTAGGCGCCGTCTTTGAGATCGTCCGAATTCAGGCCGAGGGCACGGGTGAACGAGCTCTCTCCGATGAAGAGCTTCACCGCCGCTCCCGAGGGTTTCGTGAGGACGGGAAGGCGGGCGCCTGAGATCTTCTCGAGGCTTTCCTGCAACTCATGAGCGGCGAGACGGACCGAGCGCTCCGGGGATTCGGAGATCACGATTTCGGCCCGTGCCCTGCCATCCTCGACGAGGACGAGATCGGAGGCGGAGGTCGTCGAGGCGACCATGGCGGAAAAAGCGGGAAGGAGCGCGGCAGGGATTCTCATCACGGATTCGAGGTTCAGGATTTGTCATGCCTGTGCCAAGGAAATTCGGACGGAGGGACGCTCACGCATCCACGTCGTGCGAGGCGTCTTGGAAGCCGTCGCAAGGAGGGTTAGAATTCTTTCATGAAACCAATCCTTCTTCCTGCTCTCGTCCTTGCCCTGGGTCTTGCCCCGCTCTTCGCCGCCGACCCCGTGGATGTCTCGGTGGACAAGGCGGCCGAACTCCTCGCCGCAGGGGAAAAAGTCACGATTCTGGACATTCGCACTCCTGAGGAATTCGCCGACGGCCACTTGAAGGACGCTGTGAACGTCGACTTCACCGGAGATGACTTCGAGTCCAGCATTTCGAAGCTCGATCCCGCGAAACCCTACCTCGTCCACTGCGCCGCGGGCGGCCGGAGCGGTCGTTCGATGGAGCTGTTCAAGAAGCTGAAGTTCGCGAAGATCTACCACCTCGTCGACGGCTACAACGGCTGGGCCGACGCGGGAAAACCCGTGACGAAGTGATCCGCCTCAGAGGGGCTGGATCAGGACGAAGGGAGAAACCACGAGAGCGAGGAAGCGGGCTCCCGTCGCTTCCCAGTGGAGGGCGTGGGGCTCCGAAGGCGTAACGAGGTCTCCCGATCGTTTCCACGCCTGAACGCGGTCCGTGTCATCGATGGAAACGGCATGCCCGACCTCGGTGAGAGAGAGGTCGGGATCGACCCAGACGAGAGCCCCGTTCTCGTAGTGCGGACGCAGGTAGGACCAGTCCACTTCACCGGTGTACTTTTCGAGCTTCTCCAGCGGTGAAGAGGGATCGCCGCCGAGCATGGCATAACGCATCGGGTCGGAGTCGGAATCGGGCATGGCTGTTCTCTTGCTCAAAAACCGATCGAAGGCAAGGGCGGCGCTTTTCGCGTTTTGCCTTTTACATTTTCCGGGGAACGCGATTTCATCCTAATCCTACCCATGCAAGCCCTCGCCGCTGTCCTCTATCAAGCCAAGGAACCGCTCGTCCTCGAGACGGTCGAGGTTCTCCCGCCCGGTCCGGGCGAAATCACCGTGCGGATGATGGCCGCCGGAGTCTGCCACAGCGACCTCCACGTGATGAAGGGGGATCTCGCCATGAAGACTCCCATCATCCTGGGGCACGAGGGAGCAGGCGTCGTCGAGGAGATCGGGAAAGGCGTCACCTCCGTGCAACCGGGCGACCACGTCATCCCGATCTGGCGGATGTCATGCGGTCGTTGCGAATACTGTCTCGGAGGACGTCCGGCCCTGTGTGACGTTGGCACGGCGATGCGTTTCACCGGCCTGATGCCGGATGGTCAGACTCGTTTCCGAAACGCCTCGGGGCAATCCATTCTCCACTATGCGGGTGTGTCGACCTTCTCGCAGCGTTCCACCATGCCCGAGGCCGCTGCGGTGAAAATCCCCGAGTCGGTCTCCTTCGAGCATGCCGCCCTCATCGGGTGCGGCGTCATCACCGGCTACGGGGCGGTGATGCACGCGACCCGGGTGATGCCCGGCAGCAGCGTGGCCGTGATCGGATGCGGGGGGATCGGATTGAACATCGTCCAGACGGCCCGGCTCGCCGGGGCGACCAAGATCATCGCCGTCGATCGCGTTCCCGCGAAACTGGAATACGCCAAGACCATGGGGGCCACGCATGTCGTGGATGCGTGCGAACACGAACCGGTCGGTGCGGTGAAGGATCTCACCGAGGGACGAGGGGTCGATCATGCCTTCGAGGCGATCGGCCTCGCCGAGCCCATTGAGCAGGCTTACGACATGACCAAAAAAGGTGGCACCTGCGTGGTCGTCGGCATCGCCCCACCCGAGGCCCGTGCCCGGATCAACGTGAACCAGCTTGTCTACGCGGAAAAGACTCTCAAGGGCTCGATCTATGGATCGACCCGGCCCCGCCTCGATCTGCTGACGCTCGTCGACCTGCACGAGCAGGGCAAAATCGACCTCGATTCGCTCCTGACGCGGACTTATCCGCTGAGCCGGATCAACGAGGCTTACGAAGCCCTGGAGTGCGGAGAAGTGGCTCGCAGCCTCGTGATGCCGCAAGAAGGGTGAAACCAGGTCCGGACGGACGGATTCGTACCGCGTGGCGTCCTCTAGTGGTTCGCGACGCTTTTCCGCTGATCCCTGATCTCCCACGTTTCGTCGAGGGTGATGTCGAAATCCGAACGCGGCAGGTCCCGGAGCAGGCGCATCGATCGGATGGTGTGATCGCCTTTGATCTGGAACCCGTCCCGGGAGTGGAGTTCGAACCGGTGGTGCGACGGATAATAGAACCTCCGGTCTCCGGCTTCGGCGAAGAAGAAGTCGCGGGCTTCGACGACGTTTTCGAGAGAGGGAGAAAAATCCTCATCCACGGCCATCTGGGTTCGTGCCGAGAAGAGGGCGTAATCTTTCGAAGGATCGAGCACGAGGATGGTCCTCGAAAAGCCCTCCCCGACCACCCCGCTCACCAGGGTGATTCTGACCCGTTCACCCACCTTCTCGATGGCGATGTTGAGGGCATCGTGTCTCTCCCGATTGGCCGTAGAGAAGAAATCGGATCCTCCGTAGCTGCCGAGGATCTCGTAGAAGGGGAGGAATGGCGAAAGTCCGACTT
The DNA here is from genome assembly GCA_020439925.1 of Verrucomicrobiia bacterium. Taxonomy (GTDB): domain Bacteria; phylum Verrucomicrobiota; class Verrucomicrobiia; order Verrucomicrobiales; family DEV007; genus Arctic95D-9. The sequence continues at coordinate 4,210 of JAGRPC010000072.1, forward strand.
CCCAGTTCAGGCTGGTGAAGCCCGGCGAGGTTTCGCGGATGGTCGCTTCGCGCTTGAACGGCAATTCCTCGGGAACGGGACTCGTCCCGGATCTTTCCATGGCGTCCACGAGCAGTCCGTCGATATACGAACGTTTTCCCGTCGAAACCCATCGGTAGGGAGGGGTATCGGAAGGCTGAATCTCCGGATGATAATCAAAGAGGGTCCAGCCGCGATGACGCAACTGCGAGCGGGTCTGGTAGTCGATCGAACCCTCCCGGTTCCCGTCGCGGCGATCCGTGGAGAGGTTTTCGTAGCGCAGATTGCCTTCCAGCTCGATGGCCTCGGAAGGATGGAGTGAGGCATGAATGGTTGCGAAAAGTTCGGCGACCTCAGACGGGTCCGAAAAGACGGGAGTCGTCTTTTCGACGAAAGGCAGGGTCAGGGCAGCGCGTCGGGCCAGCGAGGCGATGAGAGCGGAGCCTTCTTTTCTGGACGATCGGGGATTGGAAATCAGCCTTTGCAGGTAAGCAAGGGAATGGCGGTAGCGGAAACGTCCGTCCCGGGAGGAAAACTCGATCTGAAGAGGCGAGGTAGCTCTCGCGAGGAATGATGACTCCGTTTTCGCAAAGGCCTCGAGAAATCGGGCGGTCGTCGTTTCCGGAGATGGAGACGAGGGACCGGAACAACTCGTCAGGGCAAAAGAAACGGTCAGAACCGCGATCAGACCGCCAAGATTTGGGATGTTTCGGTGCATCTGGACGAGGACAGGAAACAGGGAAAGCCGTTTCCCGACAAGCTTTTTCCCGTTTCCGAGCCGACTGAGGGAAACGGGGGCGCGACGGGATTGAATCGCGCATCTGAAGGCGTTAGGCTGATAGGACCACTGGGAAAGAGGCCCGACCTGGGTCGGCATCATGACAAAGGAAGCGGGAAACCCTATCGTTTACGAGGCTCGGCAGCTGACCAAAGTTTATCACACCGGTGAGGTCGTCGTGCATGCCCTCCGCGGGATTGACATCACTCTTTACGAGTCTGAACTGGTGGTCCTGCTGGGGCACTCGGGAAGTGGCAAGTCGACTCTGCTCAACATCCTCGGGGGGCTCGATGTGCCGACGGATGGGGAGGTTTATTATCGTTCGAAAAGGATGTCCGACTTCTCGGAAGCGGAACTGACCCGTTACCGGCGCGAGCACGTGGGTTTTGTCTTCCAGTTTTACAATCTCATCCCTTCGCTGACGGCGAGGGAAAATGTGGGACTGGTCACCGAGATCGCGAGGAATCCGATGAAGCCGGAAGAAGCCCTCGCGCTGGTAGGGCTCGAGGAGCGGATGGACCGTTTCCCTTCCCAACTCTCGGGCGGAGAGCAGCAGCGGGTCGCGATCGCCCGAGCCATCGCCAAGCAGCCCGACGTCCTTCTCTGCGACGAGCCGACCGGAGCTCTCGATATCGAAACGGGGATCCTCGTCCTCGAGGCCATCGACCGGGTCAACCGGGAACTCGGAACGACCACGGTGGTGATCACCCACAACCGGGTCATCTCTGAAATGGCGGGGCGGGTCATCCGGCTTTCGGATGGAAGGATCGAGTCGGTGACGGAAAACGAAACGGTGCGAGCGGCACGGGAACTGAACTGGTGAAACGATGCGGGCGCTCGAACGGAAACTGTGGCGGGATCTCTCGCGGATGAAAGGACAGAGCGTGGCGATCGCCGCGGTGATCGGTTGCGGGATCGCCGTCTTCATCGGGGCGCGGTCGACCTTGAGATCGCTCGAGTCTGCGCGCCAGTCCTACTATGACCGATCCCGATTCGCGGATGTGTTCTCCGGACTCCGGAGGGCTCCCCGATCCATCGCCAATCGTGTCCACGAAATCCCCGGGGTCGCGTCGGTGGATGACCGGATCGTCGAGGGAGTCATTCTCGACGTGCCCGGCCTTGCCGAACCTGCGGTCGGAAAACTCATTTCCCTTCCGGACTCCGGAGAGCCCAACCTGAACCTGGTTCATCTTCTGAGGGGGAGGTTTCCCGAGACCTTCCGCACCGGAGAAGTCCTCGCGGAGGAGGCATTCGTCTCGGCCCATGGATTCGAGCCGGGCGACTCATTCGAGGCGATCCTGAACGGTCGGCTTCAAAAGCTGACCATTGTCGGTGTGGGGATGTCGCCCGAATACATCACCACGATCCAGCCGGGGAGTCTCTGGCCGGACGATCAGCGTTTCGGGATTTTCTGGATGCCTCGCCGGCAAATGGAGGCGGCCTTCGATATGGAGGGGGCCTTCAATGATCTCACCCTTTCCCTGGCGCCGGGGGGCAACGAGACCGAAGTGATCCGTCGCCTTGACCGCGTCCTCCTGAGTCATGGCGGACTCGGGGCCATCGGCCGGGACCTGCACCTCTCCCACCGTTTTGTCAGTGACGAACTTGCTCAGCTTCGGATCATGAGCCTCGTTCCCCCGAGCATCTTCCTGGGGGTGGCGGTCTTTCTCCTGAATGTGGCGCTCCGGCGCTTGCTCACACTCCAGCGTGAACAGATTGCCACGCTCAAGGCTTTCGGTTACGACAACCGGCGGATCGGACTGCACTATGCATCCCTCGTCGGAGTCATCGTGTCGGGGGGTGTCCTGCTCGGTTGCCTGTTGGGATTGTGGATGGGGCGCTCCATGACCTCGATGTATGCCGAGTTCTACCGGTTTCCCGCCGCTCTTTTCCGGATCGACGTCTGGACCCTGCTCGCGGGCGGTGGAATCGCCTTCGTCTCCTCGCTCGTCGGGGTCTCCCTTGCGGTGAGGAGAGCCGTCTCGATTCCCGCGGCCGAAGCGATGCGACCGGAACCCCCGCCGGACTACCGGCCATCGCTCGTCGAACGCCTCGGCTGGCATCGGCGCCTGCCCCAGGCTCACCGCATGATTCTCCGGGAATTGTCGCGCCGTCCGGGGAAAGCCGCGATGACTACGCTAGGGATCGCATTCGCCTGCGCCATTCTCGTGGTGGGGAATTTCGGAAAGGACGCGATCGGTTTCCTCATCGACTTCCAGTTCGGACTCCAGGAGCGGCATGACGCCTCGATCACTTTCCACGAGGCGATCCCGGCCCGCGCCGTGTCGAGCCTCCTGCATCTCCCCGGGGTGGCTGAGGTGGCGGTGAACCGTTCGGCTCCGGTGCGCCTCGTGCGTGGCCAATACTCCAGGCAAACCTCGATCACGGGGCTGGGAGAAAGGAGGGAACTTTTCAGGCTGCTCGATGCCGGGGGACGGGAGGTCGACCTGCCTCCCGAGGGGCTCGTCCTTTCTTCGGCCCTGTCCCGTATTCTGAGAGTTTCCCCCGGGGACCGTGTCCGGGTGGAGGTGCTTGATTTCGAGCGCCCCGTCCGCGAGGTGAGGGTATCGGGGATCGTGGATGATTTTGCGGGAACATCGGCCTATATGAGCCTGAACGCCCTGCATGCGCTGCTTGATGAACCTCCTGTGATTTCCGGAGCGTGGCTCCGGATCGCCGAGGGCAGCGAGGAGGCGGTTTTCCGGGAACTGAAGGAGATTCCGGTCGTGGCCGGGGTGACCCTGCAGCGGGTCGCGGTGCAGGGTTTCATGGAATCGTTTGCCGACAACCTGCTGCGAATGCGCCTCTTCAACGTATGTTTCGCGTGTGTCATCGCTGTCGGAGTGGTCTACAACAGCGCGCGCGTTGCGCTCTCCGAGCGGAGCCGGGAACTCGCCACCTTGCGTGTGATCGGGTTCACCCGCGGCGAAGTATCTACGGTGCTTCTCGGCGAGCTTTTTTTCCTGACTTTCCTCGCCATCCCGGTTGGCTGGGGCATCGGCTACGGACTCTGCCTGCTCATTTCCTCGGCGCTGGAAACCGAGCTTTACCGGATCCCTCTCGTGCTGAACCCTCCCACCTTCGTCTTCGCCGCGTTCGTGGTGG
>JAGRPC010000554.1 GCA_020439925.1 Verrucomicrobiia bacterium
CCAAAAGATGCACATTTTTGATGAAACATCTCCTTATTTCAACGGCCCAACTTGGAAAAACCATCAAAAAGTCCGATTCTTCGACTTGGAAAACCAATCGGTCAGAAAACTCCCTTCCAAAAAGACTTGCCCGAACTCCGGCCGCTCTGGCACCCTCCCGAGCGGTGGCCGTTCCGTGCCACGATCTTTACGCTGCCGATGAAACTCCCCGGTTTTCTCACCTGCCTCTTCTTTTCGGTGGGAGCCATTGCCTTCGCTCAAAACACCAACCAGCCGGCACGCAACCTGGCGAAGCTCCTCGCTCCGACCAATCCGGCCGGAAAAGTGAATCCAGCCGATTTCGGGAAAACGAAGCAGAAGATGATCAGCATCATCGAAGCCCTGCAGCATTCGGAGCGCACCAGCGGGCCGGGTCCCGAGAGCCTCCTCCCCAAAGCCTATGAATTCCGGGAGGATGTCGGCAACCTCGAACGACTTCTCACCTCGAACGCGATCCTGAACGCTTGGCGCGAAGCGGAGGGGCGCGGGCTCTTCAACGAGATCGGCAAGTTCAATGGAATGGCTACAAAAGGTCGTGGGACCGGTCAGAATTTCGTCTTTGAATGGATCGTGCCACCCCAGGTTTTTCCACCCGCCTCGAACCAGTTGGCCAATCTCCGGCTGGTGCCCGAGAACGAGCAGCGCAATGCAGAATCGCCACTCAGTGAGCGAGAGTCTCTCCTGCATCGCGAACTGGTGAAGATGATGGAAGAAAAAGAGCGCGGTCGTGCTCTCGCCAAGTTCGAAAACCCGCCCGCAACCGACGCCATGGGAGTCACCGCCAAGGAAGCCGAGGCCCGATGGAAGAAGGAGATGGAGGCGGCGGGAAATCCAGTGGAGCGGAAGCCGAATGTGAGGCTCGAAGGCAAGGTTACCGGGACACCGTCCCATGGAACAGGTCAGCGCTGGCGAGTCGCTGCCAAAATATTGAACTTTTCGACCCATCCCGCGGAGATTTCCGTGGAGGTCTATCTGCTCGGACAGACCGAGAAGAAGGGAAGCTACTACGTGATGTCGAAGACCAGTCATCCTCTCAAGCTTCTCGCCAACGAAACCCGCAACCTCGAGTTGCACACCCGCGAACAGAACTCCTACAAGAAAAAGGCAGACGATCACGATGGTCTCAGCAAGGCTGAACGTGCCAAGAGCCAGGTTCAGTTCCGGGGATATGTCCTCGTGGCCCGCCACGGCAAAGAGGTCGTCGCTTTCGCCGGTTCCGATCAGCGCCTCGTCGGATTCGCCAATCCGGAAAACGAGGATTCCCCTCTTACCAAATTGCCGGCTTTCTGAGGGGCTCGCTTAACCCCGGCCTTCGCCTGTTCGACGCCGCACCACCTTTCCGGATTCCGCGTTGGACAAGCCGGTCCGGACTCGGTTACCCTCCCCGCCATGCCCGAAGCGGAAATCTCCCACCATTTCACCGGTCTCGACTGGGCCGTCGTGGTTTTTTATCTCCTTTTCACGACGTGGATCGGTCATCGGCTCAGCGGCAAAGCGGCCACAGTGAAAGACTTTTTCCTCGGAGGTCGCACCATGCCCTGGTGGGCGGTGAGCGGCTCGATGATCGCCACGGAAATCAGCGCCCTGACCTTCATCGGCGTCCCCGGCGGAGTCTATGCCGCGAAGGGTGACTGGACTTACCTGCAATGGGGCATCGGATCGATCATGGCCCGCTTTCTTGTCGGTTACTGGCTCGTGCCGCTCTACTACCGTCGTGAGATCTACAGCCCCTACGATTTCATGGGCCACCAGCTCGGTGAGGGGGTCAGGAGACTGGTCACCGGGCTCTTCTCGCTCGGTGCCATCCTCGGCCAGAGCGTCCGGGTCCTTGTGACCGCCCTCATCCTCCAGACCGTGACCGGTTGGGACATGACCTGGAGCATCCTCGCCATCGGCCTTTTCGCGCTGCTCTGGACCCTGATGGGGGGAATGCGCACGGTGATCTGGACGGACGTGATCCAGTTCTGCATTTTCATCTTCGGGGCACTCCTCGCCCTGGGCTGGCTCGTCGGGACCCTGGGGTGGAACGAGATCGTCGAGGTGAACCGATCCTTCGTCACCGGCGAAGGTGTCGCTGTCGACAAGATGCGCATCCTTGATTTCACCCCGCCTTGGGACAACGCGATGCTGAGCTACACGTTCTGGGTGGCCATCATCGCGATGCCCTTCCAGAACCTCGCCGCGTTTGGAACCGATCAGCTCAACGCCCAGCGGATGTTCTGTTGCGGCACGACACACGAGGCTCGGAAAGCGATGGTATGGAGCAGCCTCTCCCTCGTGATTACCCTCGTGATGCTCGCGGTGGGTTCGGGTCTCTTCGCCTGGTACCAGATCAAGGGAATGACTCCGGCGGAAACGGCCCTCTTTGCCAAGGACTCCAATTACGTCTTCCCTACCTGGATCACCACCGTGGTGCCTCCGGGAATCACCGGTCTGATCCTGGCGGGAGCTTTCGCCGCCGCGATCTCGAGTCTCGATTCCGTCCTCGCCGCCCTCTCCCAGACGAGCCTTTCCGCCTTTCTCGGCCGCGAGAAAGTGGAGGCGGCCGAGCGCAGCGGCGAAATGGTGCGCCTTTCCCGTATCGCGGTAGCGGTGTGGGCGGTCCTGCTGTCCGGATTTGCCATCTGGATGGCCCAGGGCCATGCGGCGTCGGAGAACAAGAATCTCATCGATCTCGCCTTCGGCATGGTCTCCTACACTTACGGACCTCTTCTCGGCGTCCTTCTCGCCGCCATCCTGCCCGGGAGAAAAAGTTTCACCGGGATCGTGGTCGGGACTGTTCTCTCCATCCTCGTCGTTCTCTGGGTCCGGCCTGAACTCCCACGGCTCCTCGGTGCCCTTCACGTGCCGTCCGGTTGGCTGGATGTAACACGTCCGCAGATCACTTTTGCCTGGTTTTATCCCATCAACGCACTCCTGACGCTGGCTTGCGCCTACCTTCCGCTTGGTCGAACCACCAAGGGAACTACGTAAAACCAGGGGAACCGTTCAGCCTTCTTCCCGTCGACCGAAGTATTTCTCCACGAGGGCCTCTTCCGGCGCTTTCCCCTTCAGGCTCACGAGGACAATCGCGATGCTGGTGACGAAAAGCGACCAGATGAAGGGATGCAGTCCGAGGAGGTTGTACTCGTCGAATTTGCCGGTCTTCAACCAGCCGACGAAATAAAGGACCAGGATCGTGCAGCTCCCCGACACCATGCT
>JAGRPC010000555.1 GCA_020439925.1 Verrucomicrobiia bacterium
CGCGAGCCGCACGGCCCTACCCTTTACTTCGGACGGTTCTTCACGAGCGAAACGACCCGGTCGACCTGCGAGTCCGTGGTCGAGGTAGCCTGGAGCCAGGCCCGGATCGTTCCGCGCTTAGACTTCTCCTTTCCCTTGGGCCGGATCTCGTGTTGGTAAACCAAACTCGATCCCGGAATCTGGAGCTCTGTCCGATAGGCCCCCGATTTCACGGAGGCGGTCACATTGCGCCGTCCCCCGGTCACGAGAAACACCGCGATCTTGAAGCGCGAATTGCTTCCCAGTCCCTTCAGGGAATAGCTGTCGTCGACATTGCCGTCATTCTCGAGGCGGGCATACAGCCTGGCCTTCTTCCCATTCTTGATCGCGTAGGCCTGGGTCTGCCCGGCACCGCCAGAGTTGTGAACATTATTACCCCGTGTGGCGGAGGATTTGAGACCGATCCTCATGTCAGGGAAATGGCTGTCCTTGGTGAAGGCGAGGACGCGGTGGTTTCCCGAATCGGCCACCCAGACAAGCCCGTCGAGGCCCGCTCCGACACCAAGCGAATTGTCCTGATTGGTCATCGGATCAAAGTTGGCGGAGTCCAGTTCCCGATCCGAAAGGCCGGTGGCCAGGCTCGAAAAGGTCTCGTGTCCGATCAGCTGATCGGCGGTGGGGAGGGCCCCGAGCAGGATCGCATTCGAGAAACCGATGATGCGGTTGTTCCAGAGATCGGCCACCCAGAGACGACCCTCGCCATCGACCGCGACGTCCCAGGGAGCCCAAAACCGTTCCGCGGAGGTGCCGACCTGATTGCTGGAAAAATTCGTCTGCCCGATGACCGAATCGGCATCGGAGCCATTCGTCTTGTTGGCCGCATCGTCGAAACGAAGGATGCGATGGTTGAAGGTGTCGGCGACGAAGAGATTTCCCTCCGCATCGACCGCGAGCCCTCGCGGGCCATTCATCCCGTCGCGGGTGGTCGCGGAGGCATCGTTCGAGAAGTTCGTCTGGCCGAGTACGAAGGACGCATTGGCTCCGTTGTCGAGCATCGCGGCGTTGCGGAAGGCAAGAACCCGGTGAGTGAAGGACTCGGAGACAAACAGCGTTCCACCCCCATCGACGGCGAGCCCGAAGGGATACTCCATCACCGATCGCGAAGACGGCGAGTCCGCGGCGAAGAAACCCGACTGCCCGAGAACGCCGTCGGCAGATCCCCCACTGGCCTTCTGAGAGGCCGAGTCAAATCGCAGGACCCTCCCATTGAGAGTATCCGACACCCAAAGCCTTCCCTCGTGATCGACCGTCGCTTGCCGCGGATTCGAAAGTTTGGCGGGCCCGCCGCCGGTAGTGTTCGTGTCGAAATCGGGTTGCCCAAGAACGGCTTCGGGAGCCGCGCCATTCTGAAGACCGGCATAGGCGGCGAACCTGAGGATGCGGTTGTTCACGTAATCGACCACGAAGACCTTGCCGGTGGTCGGATCCACGGCAATATCGGACGGCCTCGCCATCCCGGAAAGACCGGACCCTTCGGCATTGGAGGTGAAATCGGCCTGCCCGAGGACGAGGCGGGCCGAGGGACCGATCCGCCAGGATTCCCCGGCGTCGACGGACGCCACGCCCGGGAGAAGGACGAGCCACGTGAAGAGGAACAAGGAAGGAAGCTTCATCTCCCGGGGATTCCCCATCTTTCCGCCTGTCTTACATCAAACCGCCTTTTCCCGTCGCTTTGCCACTATCGCCCCGCCGGATGCGGGCTTGCCGGATCGCGAGTGCGGCGATAGGGATAAGCCCGTTCCTCCACTGATTCCGCCATGTCGGCCGGCACCATTCTCCTCACCGGCACCCGGGCGCCGGCCACCCTCGACCTGGCGAGACGGCTCCGGCGAGACGGGTTCCGCGTGGTTGGCGCGGACTCGATGCAGTTTCCCCTTGGCCGCTTCTCGGGGGCGTTCGCCTCCCACCACCGCGTTCCCCCGCCCCGATTTCGGCCGAGCGATTGCATCGCGGCCCTCCTCGGGATTGCGCGGAAGGAAAAGGCGACCCTGCTCTGGCCGACCTGCGAGGAGATCTTTCATCTCGCCGCCTTCCACGAAGAGATTGCCACCGTCGTGCGCCCCTTCTTCAATTCCCTCGAAGCGCTCGAACCTCTCCACGACAAGCTCGCCTTCGCCCGGATCGCGGGCTCGATGGCTCCCGCCTCCTGGCTCGCGGAGGAGGCCCCTGGCGAAGGTCGCCTCGTCTGGAAGCCGCGCTTCTCGCGATTCGGCGTCCACACCCGCTTCGCCCATCCTCCAGAGGACAAAAGCGGATGGATGGCGCAGGAATGGGTCGAAGGGGAGGAATTCTCCTCGTGGGCCCTCTGCCTCGACGGCGAAACGAGAACCCTGACATTCTACCAATGCCCGGTCCGGGCGGGCCGGGCCGGCTGCTCGTTCGCACCTCACTGGGACGAGGAGGCCGCCGCCTTCATCGCCGCCTTCGCGGAAGAGAGAAACTTCACCGGTTCCCTCGCCTTCGACTTCATCCGGGGCGAGGAAACCGGATTGAGGGTGATCGAGTGCAACCCCCGCCTCACCAGCGGGATCCACGTTCTCGGCCCGGAGGTCTCTCTCGCCGGCTTGTTCGCAAGATCCTCCAGCCTGCCGCCTCCGATGCGCCCCTCACTGCTGCGCCTTCCCACGCTGTTTTCCGCCCCGCGCAAGGCCTGGCAATCGCAGGACGTGGTCGTGACGCCTGACGATCTCGGTCCGGGATGGGGACAACTGGTCGGATTCGCCGAACTCGCGTTCCGCTCGCTCCGACACGGGGTCTCCCTCGCAGCTGCCTCGACCCTGGATATCGAATACAACGGGACCCCCGGTCCTCATGACGACTGAAGTCTCCATCTCCGAAACGCCTCTCGGCGAAACGGGACGGACCTGGTTCGCTCCCGTCCTCGCCCATGGCACCCTCGTCTGCGCGTCGAATCTCGACACCCGAATGGCCTTCCTCCAGGCCGGAGGATTCGAATTTCCCCTCACCGTGAACGACGAGGAATGGGAGAACTCCTGGTTCTGTTCCCCGTGGACGCACTACATCTCCTATGCCCGCGAGGAGATCGCCCGCGCGGTCGCTTCGCCACTCGCCATGGTGGCCGGTGCCGCCTTCGGCGCGATCGGGACCTGGTTCCGACGGGCGGAACTCAACCGGGCCGTCATGGTGAACAACTGGCTCCATTCGACCAACCCCTGGCCCGCGTGGTCCGGCAGGGAACTGGAATCCGCGCTCGCCGCGTTGAGAGAACGCTGGCCGGACCATGCCGTGATCTTTCGTTCCCTCAACACGAGGGAATGTCCGGATCTTCTCGTCGCGCTCCGGTCAGCGGGAGCCCGTCTCGTTCCAAGCCGACAGGTCTGGTACTATGAACCGGATTCAGCCGAGGTGTCGGCCTCCGAGGAATTTCGCAAGGATGTCCGGCTGCTTCAGCGCGGGGATCTGAAGATCGTTCCCCACGAGGCGCTGGCGCCGGATGATTTTAATCGCCTGACGGAACTCTACACCCAGCTCTACATCCGGAAGTATTCGGGACACAATCCCCGCTACACGGCCGACTGGTTGAGGCATCTCCATTCGAAAGGTCTGGCGAAATTCACTGCCCTGCGGGAAGCGGAGAGCGGGTTTGTCGGTGTCGAAGCCTGTTGTGAACTCCATGGCGTGCTGACTTCGCCCATCGTCGGTTACGATCTCGGGAAACCGCGTTCCCTCGGGCTCTACCGTCGCCTTGCCGTCATTCCCTTGCTGGAAGCGAGGGCGCGAAACCTGCCCCTGAACCTGAGCTCGGGAG
>JAGRPC010000073.1 GCA_020439925.1 Verrucomicrobiia bacterium
TCCAGTCACCGCCCTCGGGATTCGGTTTCGCACTCTTGATGTGGACATGCACGATCTGGTCACGGCACTTCGTGTAATAATCCCAAGTCGCCTCGTTGGAATTGTCGTGAAGGCTGTTGTTGCCGGTGTCGATGATGAGCTTGAAGGCGGGACTCGGCACCGCCTCGACCAGTTCGAGGAAACCCTCGGGGGTCTCCCCGTAGCCGCTGCAGTTCTCGTGGGCGAGGATGACTCCTTCGGCCTCGGCGATGGGGGCGAGTTCGCGGAGACGACGGACGACTTCGGCCTTCCAGTCCTCTCTCGAAAGCGGCGCGTCCTTGTCATTCGGCCAGGACATGATGCGGAGAAACTTCGCCCCGACCGAACGCATGCGCGGTGCGACGCGACGCAGTTCGTCGATGTCCTTCTGGAAATCGGAAGTCACGGGACGGGCCCAGTTGCCGATCTGACCGCCGAAACCGACGATGCGGATCCCGTTCTCCTCGAGCTGGGCCCGGGTCGCGTTCCATTCCTCTTCGGTCTGATCGCAGATGCTCTTCCCGTTGACGAGCCGGAGCTCGATCGCGCTCCATCCCGCTTCCTTCAGCGTGGAGATTTGTCCATCGAGCGTTTTCTCGGCCTCGTCGGCGAATCCGGTGAATTGGAAGGGCATGGGTCGTCAGGGGTTGGAGTTGCTGAACTGAAAAGGGAGCGTGACGATACACGGACGGGAGTCCCCCGCAAAGGCGCGATCGCACAAAAAGGACTGGTCAAATGAACGATTCCACTCCAGAATGGAGCCATGTCCCTCTATCTGAAACTGCCCGAGGTTTCCGAACAACATGCCTTCAATCAGCGACGCTGGGACGAGTTGCTGGAGAGCGGCGAAATGGCGCTCTATGAAACCCAGCGCGTCGAGACGGACCGCCACGGACATCTCGTCCTCAGTCCGTGGGCCATTGCAAGGCACGGGATTTATCAGAGCGAGGTCGTGTCACTCTTTGCAAGACTCATGAACGGCGGTCGAACCCTCGTCGAATGCCCGGTCTCCACCCCTGACGGTGTCAAACTCGTCGATGCCGCCTGGATGTCCCGCGGACGCTACGAGCCGATGCGCGAATTCAAGGTCTTCGAAATGGCCCCGGAAATCTGCGTCGAGGTGCTCTCACCCTCGAACACCCGTGCCGAAATGGAGGAAAAACGCGACCTCTATTTCGAGATCGGCTGCCTCGAGTTCTGGACCGTGGGAGCGACCGGCAAGGTGCGCTTTTTCCTGCCGGAAGCGGGCGAGGTGGCGGCATCGGTCCTTTGCCCCGCGTTCCCCGGGCAGATTGACATTTGAGACGCTTCCTTCCCTGCTCCGAAACGGGATCACGGGATGGAGCCTCGCGCCCGGGTCTGTCATGCTCGACGGGATATGAAGCGCCTTTCTCTTTCCGCTCTGCTGCTCCTTTTCACCGCACCGTTGCCCGCCGCCCCGGTCGCCTTCCTCAACGGGCGCATCGTCACGGCCGACGCGGATTTCACCATCGCCGAGGCCATGCTCGTCGACGGCGAACGCATCGTGAAGGTGGGAACCAAGGCAGAGATCGAAGAGGGTCTGCCCTCCGATGCGACCCGGTATGATCTCAAGGGCGCCATGGTCCTTCCCGGCCTGATCGACTCGCACGTTCACAGCACCGGGGCCGCGACCTACGAGTTCGATCACGTCATCCCCGAGATGGAAACCATCGCCGATGTCCTCGCCTACATCCGCGACCGCGCCTCGAAGGTGCCCGAGGGCACCTGGATCGGGCTCTCGCAGGTCTTCATCACGCGCCTTCGCGAGCAGCGCTTCCCCACCCGTGCCGAACTCGACGAGGCCGCGCCGAAACATCCCGTCACCTTCCGCACCGGTCCCGATGCCGCGGTGAACTCCCTCGCCCTGGAACTTTCCGGTATCACCCGCGAGACCGAGGCTCCCGCGGGCGGAACCGGGCGCGTCGAGAAAGATCCCTCCACCGGCGAACCCACCGGCATCCTCCGCGGCTCGGCCACCGGCCTCATCAAGCGCGGCAACACCGGAGTGAAAAGTCCCGACGAGGCCGGCAAGCTGGATGCCCTCGCCGCCCTCTTCGCCGACTACAACCGGGTCGGCATCACGAGTGTTTCCGATCGCAGCGCCAGCGACGGGGGCATCGCCCTCTATTCCGCGCTTCGCGACGCCGGCCGCCTCACCTGCCGCGTCTACCTCTACTACGGGGTCGGCGCGCAGTCCCCCATCGAGGACGTCCTCAAGAACATCGACAAGGCCGCCGACCATCCCCTGCACGCCTACAACAACCAACTCTGGTTGCGCGGGATCAAGATCTTCCTCGACGGAGGCATGCTCACCGGCAGCGCCTACATGAAACGCCCATGGGGCGTCAGCGCGGCTTACGGCATCGATGATCCCGCCTACCGCGGCATGGTCTATGTCGAGCCCGAAAAGCTCTACACGATGGCGAAACATGCGCTCGAACGGGACCTGCAGTTCACCGCCCACTCCGTCGGCGACGGAGCGGTCGAGCGCCTCGTCGACACTTACGCGCGCATCGGGGAAACCGATTTCCCGGTGAACGAGAAACGCCCCTGCGTGACCCACTGCAACTTCATGAGCGCCGAAGCGATCGCCAAGATGGCGAAGCACGGCATCGTCGCCGACCTCCAGCCCGCCTGGCTTTATCTCGACGGACGAACTCTCCTCAAGCAGTTCGGCGACGAGCGGCTCGAGTTTTTCCAGCCCTACAAGACCCTCGCGGAAAAAGGGGTCATCGCCGGCGGAGGATCGGACCACATGCAGAAAATCGGGAGCCTGCGCTCGGTCAATCCCTACAATCCCTTCCTCGGGATGTGGACCACCCTGACCCGGCAACCCCGCTGGATGTCCGGGACGCTGCATCCCGAACAGGTCATCACCCGCGCCGACGCGATCCGGCTCTACACGATCAACAACGCCTGGCTCACCTTCGAGGAGAAGGAAAAGGGCTCGCTCGAACCGGGAAAGCTCGCAGACTTCATTGTCATCGACCGCGACCTTCTCGAATGCCCCGTCGACGAGGTCAAGGACACCCGGGTGAAGCAGACCTGGCTGGGCGGAAAGCAGGTCTTTGCCGCGGAGTCGTGACTCGCCCGTCCTTCACTCCGCTCCCGGGAGCGGCACCTGCACGGGATGCATGAGATAGGCGATGAGATCGCGCACCTGCTCCGGCGGGAAGGCGAGAAGTAGCCCCTCGGGCATCATCGACATCGGAGAGGTCTCCGTCTTCGCCACCTCCGCCCGTTCGATCGTCAGGGTTTCTGTCAGGGTCCTCAGGGTGACCGTGCGTTCGTCCTTGCCCGTGATCACTCCGCTGAGGGCCCGACCATCGACGAGGGTGAGGAGACTCATGCGATAGTCCGCGCTGACGACGGCCCCGGGGTCGACGATGTTCTCGAGAAGATAATCGAGATTGGCCCGTCCCGATCCGGTGAGATCGGGGCCGATCTTGCCTCCCTCACCGTACATGACGTGACAGGCACCGCACACCGAGGCAAAGACGACGCGACCGCTTTGGAGATTGGCGGAAGCGAGGACTTCCGGCCTGAGATCTCCCTTCAGCTTTTCGACGAGGGCTTTCTTGTCCGCGGCCGAGTCGCGCAGTTCGCCCCACACCTCGACGAGTTGACCGGTCAGGACCTCGTCCCCGAAGGCACGGATCTGGCGGGCGTGGAAAGCGGTGAGATCGGACTTCGCGATCGCGCCCGCGCCCATCTCGGCGAGCAGCGCCTTGGCAAAGGACGGACGAGAAACCAGGGTATCGAGCAGGGCGGTGCGGTCCTGGGGAGGGAACTTCCGATAGACCTTGGCGAGACGCGCTCCGATGGCAGGATCCTCCGAGAGGGCGAGACCGCGGGCGGCGGGCACGCCGAGCCCACGGACTTCGAGCAGTTTCTCACAGAGGTCCCTGAGGTCGGGAGGACGCGACTCGATCAGGGTCTTGAGAGCAGCCTCCCTCGCGGAGATCTCCGCCTTTTCGTCGAGGGCGAGTGCCTTCACCTCGTCGAGGGCACGGCCGTCGCCGAAGAGGATGCTGAGCTCGCGAACGAGAGGCGAGGTTGACGCCTTCGCCACCACGTCCCATTTCGAAGGTTTCGGAGCCTTGCGGATGCCCTTGAAGGCCTCGGCCAGGCCTTCGAGCACGGTATCGCCGGAATTCACAGAGAGCAGGGCGTTGAGCGCCTCCGGTTGCTGGGAGACACTGCGGGCGATCCAGCGGGTCAATCGCGGCCATTTGCAGGCGCCAGCGATGCGGACGAGGGCCTGCGGGTCACTCTTCGCGAGCGGAGAAATCCCGAACCAGACGAGACTGGGCAGGAAAGAATCGTCGGCGTCCTCCTCATGCGAAAGCAGCGCGAGGGCGAGAGCTTCACGCTTTTCCAGCGGCAATCGCTGCAGGACCGACGCGAGATTCAGCCGCACGAATGGAGAGGCCTCCCCCTTTGCCACGGCTGCCGGATCGAAGGCAAGCTCGGGATAGACCACTCCGGGACGTGGACCGGTGATCGCGTCGATGGGAGAAAACTGGACGAGTTCGCGGACGGCGAGGGCACGGGAGTGCTCGTTGTCCGAGGCGAGATCCGCTTTCGGCCACGGCTTTCTCCAGGCAAAAGGCGTCGTCGGTTTCTCGGGTTTTCCGTAACTGATGCGGAAAATGCGGCCACTCGTGCGGTGGACCCCGGTGTGCTCGTGGCACTCGCCGGTGTCGCTCCAGTCGAGAATGAAACCGCTCCCGTCCGGCCCCGTGCTGATCTCGAGACCGCGGAACCACGG
>JAGRPC010000074.1 GCA_020439925.1 Verrucomicrobiia bacterium
GATCTACACCCAGACCACTGATGTCGAGGGCGAGATCAACGGACTCATCACCTACGACCGGAAGGTGCGGAAGCTCGATCCGGCGAAGTTGCGGGAGATCGCCCGGCCTCTCCTCGAGTGAGCGGAAAGGGCTGGCCAGCAGGGCGGACTTGGGACAAAGTCCTGCCATGAACCCCAACCGTCTTTCCTGGCCGGGCTTTTCCGCCATCGTTTTTCTTCTTTTCGCCGCGGCCCACGAGGCGCATGCCCAGGCGCCGATCACGACGAGCAAGGACCCCGGGCAGTGGGCGCTGATCTATTCGGACGTGCTCACGAAGAACCGGGAGCGTCTCAAGGACTACTCCTGGCAATACCGGGTCGAGGTGAGCGAGAACGGCCAGCTACTCTACGTCGATCATTTGGACGCGCATTATGGCAACGACGGTCGTGTCGTGACCCAGCGTGTCGGGCAGGATCTGAAGATCAAGGCGAGACAGGGATTGCTCCTCAAGGCGGGGCAGGAGGCCCGGCTGAAAGAGACGGAGGCGAAGATCGAGTTCATGAAGAAGGCGATCGGCGATTACGTCTACATGACGCGCGGCCAGGTCGTTGACTTTTTCACCAAGGCCCGCAAGACCGAGGCGGTCGGTTACGACAACGCCCTGCGCGCCGACGGCGAAAGCGTACTGGTGAAGGGCGACTCGGTGACCCTCATTGGTGACAAATCGACCGCCTTCCCCATCTATCTGGCCTTCAGCACTCCGGTCGATGCGAAGACGGCGGTCCGATGCGAGGTGTATTTCCGCCACCTCCGCCAGGTCGGTGCCTTTTATGGACCAAAGGTTACCGGTGAGTTCACCCAGAGCGGTGCGGCGGGCGGAAAAACCCTGCGCATCGAGGTGGAGAGCTTCGATTACCTCGCCAAACCCTGACAAAACCTCTTTCCCTCCTCCATGAAATCCCTCCTCTTGCTGTTCTCCGCCCTCCTCGTTGTTTCCGCGAAAGCCCAGGAGGATCTTCCGCGCCGGGACACTGCCGAGATTCGGGCGCGCGCCGGCCTTCCCAACCTCCTCCGCAAGGCCCGGGCCGCGGACGGTCGTGAGCTTCGCGTGGCCTATCTCGGCGGGAGCATCACCGCTGCGGCGGGGTGGAGGGTGAAGTCGCTCGAGGGTTTGAAGACGCGTTTTTCCGGCGTGAAGTGGTCGGAGATCCACGCGGCCATCGGGGGCACGGGGTCCGATCTCGGCGTCTTCCGCGTCGGCCAGGACGTGCTCGCCCACCGTCCCGACCTTCTTTTCGTCGAGTTCGCGGTCAACGACGGCGGCGCCGACCCGGCCCAGATCCAGCGCGCCATGGAGGGCATCGTGAGGCAGACCTGGGCGGCGGACCCGGAAACGGACATCATCTTCGTCTACACCGTGAGCGAGCCCTTCCTCACCGACCTGAAGGCGGGCAAGTGCTCGCGTTCGGCCACGGCGATGGAGGAGGTGGCCGATCACTACGGAATTCCCTCGATGCATTTCGGGGTCGAGGTGCAGAAACGCCTCGATGCGGGAACGCTCCTCTTCAAGGGCGAGGCCCCTGCCAAGGACGCCAAACCGGATCCCGGAGCCCCGATGCTCTTCTCGACGGACGGAGTCCATCCGCTGGTGGAGACGGGTCATGTGCTCTACGCAGAAACGGTGTCCCGCGGCTTCGATGCCTTTGAAACCGCGCCTGCCGCCGCCGCGGCCGTTCCACATATCCCCGGGAAGCCCCTGCGCTCGGATCACTGGGCGGCGGCGAAGCTGGTGCCGCTGAGCGAGGGAATGCTGGGCGGTGACTGGCAGAAACTCGACGGCGGGGAGAAGGGAGACGATCTCGCGAAACGCTTCGCGAAATTCCTTCCGCAGATGTGGCGGACGAGTGCTCCGGGAGCGGGCTTGAGCCTGCGTTTCAAGGGCGAGGTGGTCGGATTCTTCGATGTCGTGGGACCGGACGGCGGGCAACTGAGGGTGAAGCTCGACGACGGCGAGGAGAAGACCGTGCCGCGTTTCGACGCCTACTGCACCTACCACCGCCTCAGCAAGTTCCAGGCCGGCAGCGGCCTCGCCGGGGATGCCGTCCATACCGTGACGGTGACCCTCGACGAAGCGGGCCCCGACAAACGTTCCGTCCTCTTCGAGAAGAACCGTCCCGACTTCGACAAGAATCCTGACAAATACGCTCCGAAGGTCTGGAACGTCGGATCCGTGATGCTGATCGGCGAGGTCGTGGAATGACATCGTCCGAAAATCCTTTCGTTTGAAATGAGACCTACCCCCGTTCTCCTTCTGGCTGCGGCGCTGGTACAGGCCGGCCTCGCCGCGGATTTTCCGGAGCCCTACAACAGCGAGCCGGGCAACCCCGATCCGATGTCGCCGCAGGAGGCCTTGCAGGCCCTGAATCTGCCTGAGGGTTTCGAGGCGACGCTGTTTGCCGCGGAGCCGGACGTGCAGAACCCCATCGCAATGGCCTGGGACGGGAAGGGACGGATGTGGGTCGCGGAGAACTACACTTACGCCGAGCGGCAGAAGCGTTTCGACCTTTCCCTGCGAGACCGGGTTCTCATCCTCGAGGATGCGGACTGGGACGGGGTCGCCGAATCGCGCAAGGTCTTCACCGACCAGGTGCAGATGCTCACGAGCGTCGAGGTGGGGCGAGGCGGGGTCTGGCTGATGTGCCCTCCGCAGTTGCTCTTCATCCCGGACGCCGACGGCGACGACGTTCCCGACGGTCCGCCGCAAGTGATGCTCGACGGGTTCACCGTGGCCGAGGCAAACTATCACAACTTCGCGAACGGCCTCCGCTTCGCTCCTGACGGCTGGCTCTACGGGCGCTGCGGCCATTCCTGCCCCGGAAAACTGGGGGTGCCTGGAACGCCCGAGGAGGACCGCGTGCCCATGAAGGGGGGGATCTGGAGGTATCACCCTGACAAACGCATCGTCGAGGTCCTCACCCACGGCACGACGAATCCGTGGGGGCATGACTGGGACGCGAACGGCGAATTGTTCTTCATCAACACGGTCACCGGTCATCTCTGGCACCTTATCCACGGGGCTCACCTCGTCGATTCGAACACCCCGAACCCGCTGATCTACGAGAAGCTCGACACCATCGCCGACCACTATCACTACGACCGCAGCGGCAAGTGGAGCGATTCCCGGGAAGGGAAGGCGAACCATCTCGGCGGAGGCCATGCCCACATCGGCATGATGATCTACCAGGCGGA
>JAGRPC010000075.1 GCA_020439925.1 Verrucomicrobiia bacterium
CTCGCGGAGAACACGATCATCGTCTTCACGAGCGATCACGGTTATCACATGGGGGAGCACGGGCTTTATCAGAAACAGAGTCTCTTCGAGGGAAGTGCCCGGGTGCCGCTGCTGATCGTGGCTCCGGGCAAGACCAAAGGCGGCGTCGTGGAAGAACCGGTCAGCCAGGTCGATCTGTATCCGACGCTCACGGAACTGGCGGGCGTGAAGGCCCCGGAGAACCTGCAGGGACAGTCGCTCGTGCCGATGTTGGCCGATCCGGCGGCGAAAGGCCGCGGGTGGGCGTTGTCCCAGGTGGTTCGCGGTGGCGGCGGTAAATCGAAGGGTGGAGCCGCGAAAGGTGGTGGAGGAAAGCGGTTTTTCGGCTACAGCCTGCGCACCAATCGCTGGCGCTACACGGAATGGGATGAAGGCAGGGAGGGCGCGGAGCTCTACGACCACGAAAACGACCCCGGTGAACTCGTCAACCTCGCCAAGAAACCCGAACACGCCGCCACCGTCGCGGAGTGGAGCCAGATCCTGAGGGAGGCTGCGAAGGAGACCTTTCCCGCTGACGGGGTGACGCCTACGGTGAAAGAGGGCCCGCTATGGGCGCCGAACCTCTTGAATCCTTGATGAGCTCTCAGCGATCTGCGGAAAGACCCGTAGCGATCAGCAACTACCTTGATCCACCGATGATTCGATCCATCCTCTTGCTTGCCCTCTTTCTGGGATCCTCAATTCTTGCGGCCGAAAAACCCAACGTGATCGTGATCCTTGCCGACGACCTCGGTTATGGCGACGTGGGTTGCAACAACCCGGAATCGAAGATCGCCACGCCGAACATCGACCGGATCGCGGCGGAAGGGATGCGCTTCACCGATGCGCACACTTCCTCGGGGGTCTGTACGCCGACGCGTTACAGCCTCCTTACGGGCCGCTACCACTGGCGCACCCGCCTGCAGAACGGTGTCCTCGGCGGCTTCTCCCTGCCCCTGATCTCGGAGGGGCGGGTCACACTAGCCAGTTTCCTGCACGAACAGGGCTACCACACCGCCTGTTTCGGCAAATGGCACCTGGGAATGGAATGGCCGCTCAAGGGCGGAAAGGTGGCGGACGACGGAGCCGATTTCGGCAAGCCCTTCAAGGATCTCAGCCTCGTCGACTACACGTCTCCCATCCGGAGCGGTCCGGTCGATCGTGGGTTCGATCATTATTACGGGATCAGCGCCTCGCTGGACATGTTTCCCTACGTCTGGATTCGGGACCGGCTTCCCACCGAGGTGGCGAGCGTGGAAAAGGCCTTTCATCGACCCGGACCGGCCGGCCCGGACTTTGAGGCGATCGACGTGCAACCCGGGATCACGAAACGACTCATCGATTATCTCGGTGAGCGTGCCGATTCGGCGAAGGCCGGCAATCCATTCTTCGCGTACGTGCCCTTGGCCTCACCACACACCCCCATCGTCCCGACACCGGAGTTCCAGGGCAAGAGCGGCATCAATCCCTACGCGGATTTCATTCTCCAGATCGACCGGGACATGGGGCTGATCCTTGCTGCCCTCGAGAGCAACGGTCTGGTCGAAAACACGATCTTCGTCTTCACCTCGGACAACGGATGCTCGCCGCAGGCGAATTTCCCCGAATTGCTCGCCGCCGGGCACAACCCCAGTTACATCTACCGGGGTCACAAGGCCGACCTTTACGAAGGCGGACACCGCGTTCCCTTCCTCGTGCGATGGCCCGGCAAGGTCAAGGGAGGCACGGTTTCGGATCAGCTCATCGGGCAGATTGACCTGCTCGCCACCGTGGCGGACGTGCTCGAAAAGCCGGTCCCGGAAACGGCGGGCGAGGACAGCTTCAGTTTTCTTCCGGTGTTGCTCGGCGGGAATGGGAAAGGGCGGACCAGCATCGTGAGCCAGTCGATCAACGGCAGCTTCGCGATCCGTGACGGGCAGTGGAAGCTGCTGCTCTGCCCCGGCTCGGGCGGATGGAGCTTTCCGCGCCCGGGCGCGGATGACACGACGGGGATGCCCGGGTTCCAGCTGTTCGATCTCTCCGCCGATCCGGGCGAAAAGAACAACCTCGTTGCGGATCACCCCGAGCGGGTCGCGAAGATGAAGGCGATGATGGAGGAGGCGATCGCGCGCGGGCGGACCAGTGCCGGCCCCGGACTGAAGAACGACGTCGAGATCGCGTTGATCAAACCTCTTCCGCCGGTGAAGGCGAAAGGGAAGGCCAAGGCGAAGTAAGCGCCCTGGCCGTTTCCGTCCGCACGAAAGTGTGGCGGATCAGATCGCGAGGGCGGTGTCGTCGTCGTCGCGGAAGAAATCGTCGTCGCTGTCTTCGCCGCCCTTGCGGAGCGGACGGGGGCCGGGATCTTCCTTTTTCTGGAGGGCACGGCGGAGCTTCTTCAGGGCGATGTTCTGCAGCTGGCGGATGCGCTCGCGGGTGACGCCGAATTCCTGGCCCACTTCCTCCAGGGTCTTGGGCTTCTGTCCGGCAAGGCCGAAGCGGGCGTCGATGATCTTGCGCTCACGCTCGTCGAGGACCTCGAGGAGGTCGTCGAGCTGCATGTGCATGTTCTTGTGGCTGAGCAGCTCGAGCGGCGTCTGTGCCTTCTCGTCGCCGATGATTTCACCGAACTCGGTGGTATCGTCGTCACTGATGGGTGCGTCGAGGGAGGCCGGACGCAGGGCCGCGGACTTCAGGTGCGAAAGCTTGGCACGGTCGATGCCGATTTCCTCGGCGAGTTCCTCGTCGGTGGGTTCGCGTCCGAGCTCTTCGCTCAGGACCATGGCGACACGGCGCATCTTCGAGATCTTGTCCACCATGTGGACGGGCAGGCGGATGGTCTTGCTCTGGTTCGCGAGGGCACGCTTGATGGACTGCTTGATCCACCAGGCCGCGTAGGTCGAGAGCTTGCCTCCCTTGTTGGGATCGAATCGCTCCACCGCTTTCATCAGACCGATGTTGCCTTCGGAAATGAGGTCAAGGAGGGGCAGGCCGTAATTCGCGTAGTCCTGGGCGATCTTCACGACGAGGCGAAGGTTCGCCTTGATCATGTGGGCACGGGCTTCCTTGTCGCCCTTCTTGATGCGGTCGGCGAGTTCGACTTCCTCTTCGCGGGTGAGCAGGGGCGTCTTCCCGATCTCCCGCAGGTAGATCTTGATGCCGCCGTCCATTTCCAGATTGGCCATAGAATAAAAAAGTGAGTGGTTGAGGGGTGTGCCGCAGTGAGGGGAAACACGTCGAAACGAGGAAAGAGCAGATTTTATTCCGCCTTTCCGAAGTTTTCGTGGTCAGGTCTCGCAGCGGTCAGGTGTCGGGGATGGGATTGGGGCCGGCAGTCGCGGATCCCGGAGCCGTGCGGAACGGCAGGGTCCGATTTGTGGTTGTAGCATATAAGCCGGTTCTGTGTCGCCTCCAAAATCCCAGCCAACACGTGGCACGATTGAGTATTCGGGTTTTAAGATTTGTTCAAAAAAAATCAACAGAAAATCAAGCGAATGCGAGGAAAGCTTCAGATTTATTGAAAATCAACCCGCTAAGCAAGACAATCTTGCAAGATCCTGGACCCGAAGTGCGGTTTGCGAAACCGTCGGTCCTCTGAGGCAACCGAGAGCGGATTGCCGGTGGCGGCATTCGGCTTGACCTGCCTTCAATAGCCGAGGCCCCAGTCGCTCGAATAGGGTTCGCTGGGGAGCGCTTTGCCCGCACTCGGATCGGTGATGGGGCCCATGGTGAGACGCTGGCCGATTTTGAGAAGGCGATAGCGTTGCCCGAGCCGTTCGCAGCAGGAAGAAAATTCGTCGGTGGTGGGATTGTGACGATCAAACAGTCCGTAGTGGCAGGGGACGGCGAGACTGGCACTGACGGCCTTCGCGAAGGCGGCCGCCTCGAATCCATTCATGCTGACGCGGTTCGGGGTGTTTCCGTCGACGCCGTTGATCGGAAGGAAGGCGAGGTTGACCGACCATCGGCGCACTTCCTTGACGAGATGGGTGTGCCACACCGTCGCCCCGCTGTGGAAGATGGCAAAGGGGCCGAAGAGGATGACAAACCCGAGGTCTTTCGAGTTGCCTCGTTCGTCGTGCCGGATTTTCGGATTGGCGGCGTTGATGCCGTGAAAGTCGAAGGGGCCGCTCTTGACGTAGGTGCCCGCGTTCACGGGAACGAGCGGCGGAGCTGCGGCTCCCAGCAGGGCATCGGCTTCGCCGGCACAGCCTGCCGGAACCACGACCTTGAGGGCCGGGTTGGCGGTGCGCAGCGGCAGGAGCGTTTCGGGATCGAGGCGGTCCGGGTCGGTGCTGCTGCAAACGACGACGTCGATTCCCGTGAGGAGAAGGGGATCGACCACCCTCTCGGAGATACGGTTCAATTCTTCGGGGGTGCCCTCGGTGCTGCGGCTGAGCGAGTCCGAGAGGTAGGGATCGATGAGGAGGCCGTGCCCCGCCCATTTCACGAGAAATCCGCTTTGCCCGAGCCACCAGATGTGAATGGCACCGCTGACCTTGTCTGCTTCCCGGAAATCGGTGAGAAACTCTTCGCCTTTTTGGACGGGTATGATCATGCGATACGGACGTGGTCGGCCCGGCAACGGATCCGAACCGGGCTAGAATGAAGCGGTTTTGTGATCTTCACAAGCCTTGGCGAGGACATTGAAGCGTTTCCGGGCCTTTTTACACAACTTTTTCGGAAATTCAAACCCCGTAAAGCGAACTCGTGCCTCGGAGAGGACCGATCAACGGAAGGTGCCACCCCGTTTCCGGGGAACCGGGGGAAGCCCTGAATTCCTGGTCTTGCCTTTCCTTGATCGATTCCTTATACAAAGGAGCGCATGAAACGGCTGCTTCTGCTCCTGCTTCCGTTCCTCGGCGTTCCCGGGGCTCAGGCCATCCCGAATACGTTTTTCGGCAACGGTGTCGGCGTTCCCATCATTCCGGCCTTTCCCCGCTTCAACGCCGATCTCACCGAAGCCTTTCTGACCGTGGACAACTGGAAGCGCCAGGAGTTTCCCGGTCCCTGGCGCGACGAACCTGCCCTGGAGGGAGAGACCGTGCGCCGCATGGAGGCGCTTCCGCTCGTCTTTGGCGAAGTGCCGATGACGGTCGTGACTGCCGGAGGGGAGAGCGGGGTCTCGGAGATCGTCCTCGGCTTTCTCGATGCCGGGATCTATTTCGGCTACCACTTTGGCGGAGAAAAGAATCGCGAAGAGCGCGAGGCGGGACGGGAGAAGCGTCGGGAGTTCGAACGCCATTTCGAGGATCTCGTCGAGAGGCTCGGAGAGCGTCTCGAGGAAGGCTGTGGCCGGGGGACGCCGGGCGTGATGGGGGCGACCTCCGCCCTGAGGACCTCCTACGTCGACTATGGATGGGAGGATTTTGTCCTCCGCCTCGTCACCCGGCCGGAGCATTCGGTTTCGTTGCACCTCTATCGCCGGGGAACCGAGCCGAAGAGCTTCGTTGATCCGGAGTTTGTCGCGCTGGACCGGCGGGGC
Organism: Verrucomicrobiia bacterium; assembly: GCA_020439925.1. Taxonomy (GTDB): domain Bacteria; phylum Verrucomicrobiota; class Verrucomicrobiia; order Verrucomicrobiales; family DEV007; genus Arctic95D-9. The sequence continues at coordinate 5,480 of JAGRPC010000075.1, forward strand.
CGTGCCTCGAAGTTCGCCGCGGCGGTGGCGCGGAATGAGGCCGGGGAGATTTCCGTGGGAGGCGTCCCCATGATGGTCCAGGGCGAGACGCCTTATTGTGCGATCCATGCCCTTGCGATGACTTCCCGCTATCTCGGTCTGCGAGCCTCTCCCGTCGACCTCGCGGGGAGCGCCGGATTCGAGAATACGGGAAGCGCGGCTGGAAGCGACCTCGTCGGGCTCTATCGGGCGGTCGGCGAGGAACTGGAGATGCGCACGAGCATCGTTCCGTCCTTCGACGGGGAAAAGGTCCTTCGATCCCTCGAGGCGGGCCTCCCGGTGATCGTGTGGAGACGTGTTTCGTTGGAGCGGGAAAAGGCCCACCAGCGCTTCGCCGCGGCGCGGCGGAAGGATCCAACCCTCGCACCGCCAGTCCTGACCCCGGAGGAACTGGCAGCCTTGCCGGATCGTGAAGAACGGGGCTCGCCCGCTCATGCCTCGGTCGTGACCGGGTACAGTCCGGGAACCAACACGGTGATTTATGCCGAACCCTGGGGCGAGGACACCCGCGACCGCCGCATGCGGGTCGAGGAACTGGAGGCCACGGCCTACGCGGTGGTGTTTTTCAAGCTGTGACGGTCAGGGACCTGCCACGCGGAAACCGACGAGGTTGTCATCGTTGGCGGGACTCATTTCGTCCCGGAAGGAGGAGCTCAGGCGGTCGCCTGGGTCGCCCCACGAGCCCCCACGCCGCCCCCGATTCGAACTGCTGATCACCGCGTCGTTCCACTCGAACACGTTTCCTCCCTGGTCGTAGGTCCCGTAGAAACTTGCGCTGTCCGGATAGGATCCCACGGCCGTCAGGTAGTTCTGGTTCGAATCATAGTTGGCACTCTGCGTAACGGAAAAGAAATTGTTCGGCGTTCTGAAATTCGCGTGGTTGGAGGGTGTCGCCACACCGATCGTGTTTCCGGGTGCGTCGTTGCTTTTCGTCGGGTAGAGCCAGAAATCGTCACTGTCACCCCCTTGTCCGGCCGGTTGGTGATACGACGCTTTGTACCACTCGTCCTCGCTGGGGATCCAGAACTTTGCCCCGGGGTTGCGCGTGATCGTCAGGCCTCCGCTCGTGACCCCATCAAGGGTGTAGGCCCCGCGCTCCGTGGTGCCTGCATCCTGTGCTCCCGTCGGTCGGCCGTTGTGCAGCCAGTTGCAGAAACGCACCGCGTCGAACCAGCTCACATAGGTCGCCGGGCGCTCGCCGTCTCCGATCACGCTATAGGAAAAATTACCGGAAACTCCGATTTGGGCGATCCCGGCAATGTTCAGGTCCGTCGCCATGTTTTCGTTGTAGAGACCGAACGTGTCCGTCGCCGCTACCGCGTTCAGAAAAGCCGCGTATTGCGCCAGGGTCACCTGGTATTTCCCGATCTGGAACTCGTAGGGCACCGCGCCATAGGTGGTCGAGTCTGCCGCATTGGCTGCATTGCCCACCGTCACCATCTCGATGAAGGGGGCTGGGGTTGCCGTAGCTGCCGCCAGCTGTTTCTTAAGCGTGGCGATCTGCTTCTTCAGCTTCTTGATGATCCGGGCCGAGGAGCTGGGGGAGGCGGCATCCACGGAGGGCGTGAGGCCAGACAACAGGAGCGTCGAGGCGACGAGGGCGAAAACCATCGCGATGAAGGCGGTCCTTTTTGAAGGGAAGATCCGTCTCATGAGGCGAGAGTAGCAGGGCGACAAGCAACTGGACAACAGTAAATTGCATCAATTCCGACGACCCAGAAACGCATGCGTGAAGGATCTGAAAAGAGTGGCCAAAGCAACATCAGGGGCTTGCTACGCGGAAACCGATTCTGCCTGATTCGCCGCCGGGACCAGTGTATTCGCGGTTAGCGGAACGCAGGCGGAACTCGTCGTAGGCCCAGTTGCCTCCCCGCATTCCCCGAAACGCTCCGCTGATCACCGCGTCGTTCCACTCAAAAACGTTTCCTCCCTGGTCGAAAGTTCCGTAGAAACTGGAACTCTCCGGATACGAGCCGGCGTCACTCAGGTAGTTCTGCGATCCGCTGAAACTGCCACTTTGCGTCACGGAAAAGACGGTGCTGAAGTAGTTGGCGTGGTTCACCAGTGGCAACGGGCCGATGAGGTTCCCCGGAAGGGCGTTGCTTCGCGTTGGGTAAAGCCAGTAATCATCGGAGTCCCCGCCCTGAGCGGAAGGCTGATGGTAGGCTGCCTTGTACCACTCGTCCTCGCTGGGAATCCAGAACTTAGCCTCGGGTTCGTGGGTGATAGTAAGCCCCCCACTGATCGCTCCGTCCAAGATGTAGGCCCCGCGTTCTGTAGTCGCCGCGTCCTGCGCCCCTGTCGGACGCCCGTTGTGCAGCCAGTTGCAGAAGCGCGCTGCGTCAAACCAGCTCACGTAAGTCACTGGCCGGGTCTCGGTCCCGATCACCGAATAGGTGAAACTGCCCGGGCTTCCGCTTTGGGTAATCCCGGCAGTGTTGAGGTCCGTCGCCATACTCGGATGATAGAGTCCGTAAGTGTCCGTCGCCGCCACCGCGTTGAGCAATGCCGTGTACTGAGCGAGGGTCACCTCGTACTTTCCGATCGAAAACTCGTATGGCACCGCACCGAAATTCTGGGTGCCTGTGTTGCCTTGGTCCCCATCGCTGGGGTCAGCGGTGTTTCCGGCGTTCCCAACCGTTACCATTTGCATGAAGGGCACTGGCGGAAGCGCCTTGCAATTCGCGAGTTGGTTCCTCAGTTTCCGCAGCTGCCGACGGAGCCGCCGGACTACGGCAGTCTTTCCGCGCGCTTGCGCCTGTTTTAATTGCCGGCTAACCTTTTTGATCTTGGACCGGATCGCGCTGCAATTGGACGTTTCTTTTGCTGATGGCCGCTCGGCGCGGACAATTGTCGGAGAGAGCAAGGGCAATTCGACAGGAAAGGGGAGCAGATTTGCAATAATCAACAAGGCAATCAGCCTGAATGTCGATGATCGCCCCCTCATAAGACAAGCTTAGGAGCTCCCGAGCGTTCTCCTCAGCAGAACTTGCGATATTTGAAGCGGATCTTGAATTCACCCTCCTGTTTGTGAGGCGATCCGAGGGAACGACGTGGCGAACGCTGCCGAGACAATCCGAGGGCTTATGGTAGTCTTTCCCATGCCCGCTCTCACCGACCTCGTCCGTGCCGCCAACGAATGGCTCCAGATCGACGCGATCCCCGACTACCCCGGCGCCCTCAACGGTCTCCAACTTGAGAATTCCGGCGAGGTCACTAAGATCGCCGCTGCCGTCGATGCCTGTCTCCCGGTGATTGTGGAGGCCTGCGCTTCCGGCGCGAACCTGCTTGTCGTTCATCACGGTCTCTTCTGGCAGGGGGCCCAGCGCATCGAGGGAGCCCTCTACCGCAAGCTGAAGCTCGCGATGGATCACGACCTCGCCATCTATTCGGCGCACCTTCCCCTCGACCGGCATCCGGACCTTGGAAACAACGCCCTCCTCGTCGCGGCGCTTGGTTTCGAAGGGGAGGGGCGTCCCTTCGCCCCGTGGAAAGGTTTTGACCTCGGGCAGCGCGTATCCTGCGATCTCGACCGCGACGAGTTGCTGGCAAGGGTCGCTGCGGCGACGGGGGGGGCTCCGAAGCTGGCCCCGGGAGGTCCTTCTCGGGTCCGGGAACTGGGTGTCATCACTGGTGGCGCCGGTTCACAGGTGGGTGAGCTCGCCGCGACGGGGATCGACACCTTCCTCACCGGCGAGGGCCCGCACTGGAGCTACACGGCCGCCGAGGAACTGGGAATCAACCTGATCTACGCGGGCCATTATGCGACGGAAACCTTCGGGGTGAAGGCGCTCGCGCAACGGTGGGCGGCGGAATTCGCCGGGCTCGAGGTCTCCTTTATTGACCACCCGACGGGTTTGTGACGGTACCCCCTGACTCCTGCCACGGCAGGACAAAGGCTAGAGTACGGGCATCGGCCTCGTCGAGCCCGTAGACGTCCCGGCCCGGCGAGAGGAGATAGCGTCCCCCGGCCGAGGGACGGGGAAAGGTCGTGAAATAGGTGATGTAGACGTTGATCCCACCCTTCACCGCGACGCTTTTGTTGAGGTCGCCCTTCATCCTGGCCCTGACCTGCTCGAGGGTCCACCCCTCGGGCGAAAAGACCCATTCCGCGAGTTCGTCGGGTTTGGCGACCCGGATACAGCCGTGGCTGAAGTCGCGGTTGGCCCGGGCAAAGAAGTCGCGGGAAGGAGTGTCGTGCATGTAGATATTGAAAGTGTTGGGGAAGAGGAACTTCACGTAGCCGAGTGCGTTGCTGCCGCCGGGCTTCTGGCGGATGAGGAGATTCCCCGAGGCGACGGCAGACAAGGTATCCGGCGAGACGCGGGTGCCGGCGCTGGCGCCGAAGGAATTGACAAGCTCGTAGTTGTTCCGGCTGAGGTAACCCCAATCCTCCTGCATCTTGGGCAGGAGTTCCTTTTTGGCGATGCTCGGGGGCACGTTCCAATAGGGCCCGAAGACCACTTCCTGCATGCGGTCCCTGAAGATCCGCGTGTGCTGGGTCTCGACCGAGGCCTTTCCGTGGACAATTCGCATGGACTTCACGGGGAAATCGTTCGCGTCAAAAAGATAGAGTTCGGCGCAGGGAAGGTTCGCGATCAGATAGCGCTCTCCGGGTTTCCCGGGCATCAGCCTGGCCCGGTGCAGGTTCAGGACGAGGGAGCGGAAGCGGTCGGCCGCGTTGGTGTTGAGGTATCGCCACGAGGTCTGGCCGAAGATCCCGTCCGGGTCGAGACCGAAATCGTTCTGGAAGGCAATGAGCGCACCGGTCAGCTCCGGGGTCATCGTGGTGAGAAGAGCGGCCTGTTCCGGCGGCATCTTCAGGTAACCGCGGTCGATGAGGTGGGCGGCGATGGCCGGGGCCGCAGGGTAGACTTCGCCTGGTTTGCCGGCACCGATCTGTTCGGGGTTTGGAATCTGCGGGAGCCCCGAATACTTGAGGATCGCATCCCGGACTTCCGGGTAGGCCTTGTGCAGTTCGCGGTAGATCCAGTTTTTCGGCCCCATCACATCGATGGCCTTCCCCATTTCAAATGGCTGAAGGGAAGTGGCGACCACGAGGTCGCCGGCGATCGAGTCAGGCGAGCGTTCATCCGTTCCGGGGGTGTCGCCGCTGTCCCAGTCTGGCCAGATTTGGCTGAACGGCACGACTCCGATCCGGATCATCAGGGCGGTGTCGACGAACGCGACAGTCGCGGCCAGGTCGCGGGAGGGCACAGGACCCTCCATTACCCGCGGGACAAGCGCTTCCGGATCCTGCGCGAGAAGGGCGGGCAGGGCATGCCTCTTCAGTTCCTCGGAGAGAGCCCGCTGGAACCCGGCGACGGCGGCGGCGTCGTCCCACACGGGACGGTAACCACGGTCGCGGTAGAAGCGAGACACCACGACTTCGGCGAGGGGAAGAAAGTGGCGCCCGGCAGGGAAGACGGAGCGAACCTGGGCCCGGACCGCCTCCTCTTCCGGAGTTTCGGCCGGGGGCAGTTCCGTCTTCGTTTGCGGAGCGGGCCGGGCAGGAACGGGAGCCGGTTCCCCGGGGTCCGCATCCTCGACCTCGACCGGAACGGCAACAAGAGCCTGGGCAGAAAGGCTGCCGGAGAATAGAAACGCCAGGGCGACCGGGCAAAGGGTGGCCACGAGAAGGGGGAAACAAGAGCGAAACTCCATGGACTTGGCAAAGACTACCTGATCGGGTGACGGATGACAATACCGGTCGAAACGATCGGTCCCGGAGCCGGGGAATACAGGAGGTCAGGGCAGTCTACCGGCGAGGGGCCGGTTTACTCGAATTTCCATTGGATTCTGGCTTTGTTAGAAGCCCGGAAGGGGCGGAATGAGGCCCGGATCGTTTTTTTCGAAATTCTTCAACAAAAGTGTTTGACCTTCGCAGAAGTCCGCCTACATTCACCGCCCGCCCAAAAGAGGGTGAGCCCACTGAACCGAACGGGTAATCCGGTCAGTTTACGGAAACGGATCTTTCAGAACAATCAGGCCAGCCGGCCAATCTTTGAGTGAGGGTGAATCCACCTGGTCATTCGAGAGCGATCGGATGGTGGAAAAGGAAAAAGGCTAAATTGTGTGCTGCACGTGAAAGCAAGTAGCGTGCCGAGTGAGGTCTCTTTTTAGAGACCGAACTCACGTCAATTTTCCGTAATAGAACAACAGCCGCTCCGCGAGGAGCAACTGGCGTTTCGAAAGCGGGATCAAGTTTCTATTCGAAGAGTTTGATTCTGGCTCAGAACGAACGCTGGCGGCGTGGATAAGACATGCAAGTCGAACGGAGAGTTTTTGAAGCTTGCTTTAAAAGCTCTTAGTGGCGAACGGGTGAGTAACACGTGAGTTACCTGCCCCGAAGTGGGAGATAGCCCGGAGAAATCCGGATTAATACCCCATGTGATCGAAAGATTAAAGGCGGCGTAAGCTGTCGCTTCGGGATGGGCTCGCGGCCTATCAGCTTGTTGG
>JAGRPC010000556.1 GCA_020439925.1 Verrucomicrobiia bacterium
GCGGAGACCGTCACGTCGAAAGCCCCGTCGACGGGCGTTCCGCCCGGAAGGCTCAACTCGATCCGCGGCGCGGCGAGATCGGACGGCACCGGGTCGTCGTTGCGTCCCGAAGAGCTCACCGCCGGGTCCAGCGAGGCGATCCAGCGAGTCAGGACGGAAACCGCGGCCTCGTCGACGGCGTTCTTCGCGATCGGGGGCATGGCGCAGCAGGTGTCCGTCGAACTCATCCGGTAGAGCAGGACGGATTCGCCCGGCGCTCCCGGCTTGACGACTTTCGCGTTGGCCAGACCAAGGTCGTTGCCGGGGTCCACCCCGATGAGGTTCTGGAAGTGCGGAGGGGTCGTGAGCCGCATGTCGAACGGGATCTGCACGGGGCCGCCGGGAAGGTGGCAATGCGAGCAGTTGATATCGAGATAGGACCGGGCGCGACGGTCGAGGGACTCCGTCTCGTCCGAGAGATTGGCGGCCTTCAGGAAATCATCCGCGGCGAAGGGTGACGGGGCATTCCGGAAGAATCCGAGGGAGGCGAGGGTCTCCAGCTGGTTCGCGGTGCGGCCGGTCTGTGGGTAAAAATGATCACGGTTGAGGTGACGGGTTTTCGGACCGAGGACCAGTCCCGAGGCTTCGTTGTGGCATTCGAAGCATTCGAATCGCCCCGGGAAATGCCAGCGCAGGGATTGCCCGCCGCCGAGTTCGAGGTCCTCGACGACCGCGGGTCCCGGAAGCAGGTCCGCATCGGAGTGGTCGGCACGCCACTGGTAGGTGAAGCCGAAAAACTTCCCGTCCTCACCCCTGACGAGGAAGCGGGTTTCAAGGCGGCGTCCTGCGTATTCGAAATGCTTGATCAGGACCGTTCCCACCGGGAAATCCCAGGGTCCGTTTGCCGAAAAACCGATCTGTTCCCCCTCGGTGTCGGGGTTGCCGTCGTTCGGGATCGCGAGCCAGCGCCGCTTGTCCGCTCCATCCGACCAGAGCGGCTGGATGAGGTCATAGGCCATCACTCCCTCGCGGGGTGCGAGTGTGGTCAGGTCGCGAAAGGCGCCCGTCGCCGACAGGGTTGCAGGCGGCTGGGGGCGCGCCGTCCCGTTGCGGCGAAGCCGGTGGATGATCCCGCCGTTGAGGTTTGTCTGGCCGAGGGTGAGCAGATAAAGTTCGCCCCGCGCGTCGACGCCGAAGGAAGTGAGCTGCTGATCGCCGAGTTCGACCAGATCCTCGACGAGGATTTCTCCCTCTTGGGTTTCTGTCAGGGATCGGATGCGCCCGTTGTTGTAGTCGCCGAAAAGATATTTTCCGACCAAGGAGGGATGTTCGCTGCCTCGGTAGACATACCCGCCGATGACACAGCCGCCCTCTCCGCGCCCGTAGCGGAAGGCCGGGGGCGTTTCGACTCCGGTGAAGGACGCGGGGCGCGGATGGGCTCCCTCGGCGGTCCCCTCGCGGAACGGCCATTGGAAATTCGCGCCGCGTTCGACGCGGTTGAGTTCCTCCTCTTGGCTCTGCCCGACATCGCCCAGCCAGATCGTTCCGGTGGGCGGGTCGATGGTCATGCGAAACGGCGAGCGCAGGCCCAGGGCCCAGTATTCCTCGAGGGCGCTGCCGTCGGGACTGGGCCAGGGGTTGTCATCGGGAATGAAGTAGCCCTGCGTGTAGGAGCCCGGCCATCCCGCGGGCGGAGCTTCCGCGTCGACGGGCTGGCGCCGGATCGGGTGCGATCTTGTGGGATCGCGGTCGACGTCGATGCGGAACACGCCCGAGAAGAGGCCCCCGTCGCGATGCTGCGCGACCCCGAAGAGGTCGTTCGAGCCCCCCTCGTCGCCGATGGCGAAGTAGAGGAACCCGTCGGCTCCGAAAAAGAGGCTGCCCCCGTTGTGCCAGTTGTGCCGGTCATACTGATTGATGAGCACCTCTTCGCTCGCGGGGTCGATCGAGGCGAGTCCTCCCGCCCACGAGAAGCGGGAGAGGCGGCAGTAGGCCCGGTTCAGTTCCGATTTTTCCGGCGTGTAGCGATAATAGACAAACAGTGTTTCCCGATTCGGACTTCCCTCCTGACCGAATTCCGGATGGAAGGCGACTCCGAGGAGGCCGGAATCACCCTCGGCCTGGACCTGGGCGGAAAGGTCGAGGATCACGTCGCGCCGGTCGGTTTCCGGGTCGTCCGCCACGACCACGAGCGCCCCCCATTTTTCCGCGATCATCAACTGCCGGGCTCCGGGCACCGGGATCATCTGCACCGGGTCGACCACGACGAGGTTCGGAAAGGCATTGACCAGCTCCCAGTTTCCCGAGGCCGCGGTCGGGGCCAGCGAAGGCAGGGCCCCGTCGAGATAGGGGCCGATGGGTTCGGCCCGGTCGAGGCCCGCTCCCATGGCCACTGCTGTCAACCCGGCCACACAGAGGCCGGGAATCACCCGTTTCAATCCAGACATATCCAATAATTTTAGAAATTATTATCGGAATTGAAGATTACAAACGAGAATTTTTGAAAAATTGCGATAATTGTGGACAACGGCTCAGCGGTTCACCCTCAGCTCGAGGGGCCGGACACGCGCGAAGGTGAACCGCAAAGCGCACATGCCAAAGGCGAAGCGCTTCGGAGCAAACTTCGGCGGATTCGTTTGCCGCTCAGTAGCTCTTGGCAAAGATCACGCGCCCTTCCGCCGGTTTTCCGGTGAGGATGCAGGTCCCGGGGCCGCCGCGGAGGACGGGATCGTTCGGGATGCAGCGGACGGTGATCCGCATTTCCTGTTTCAGGGCTTCCTCGTCCTCGGAAGACCCCGCCCAGTGAACGAGGGCGAAACCGCCGTGGATTTCGGGCTGATCGCGGTTCGCCGGGGTGAAGAACGCCCGGAACTCCTCCATCGAGGTGATCTCGACGAGGTTCTCGTCGCGGAAAGCCACCGCCTTGGCGAGGAGGGCGTCCTGGATGTCCTGAAGGATTCCGGAGATCCCGGAGACCGCTTCGGCCACGGGGAGAAACTGCTTGTCCTTCGGCGAGGCGTCGCGGCGGGCGAGGGCGACGGAACCGTTTTCGAGGTCGCGGGGCCCGATCTCGATGCGTACCGGCACGCCCTTCTTGATCCACTCCCAGTTTTTCACCCCGCCGCCGAGGTCGCGCTTGTCGACTTCGACACGCACGGCGTCGCCGTGGAAGGTCTGGGCCGAGAGATCCGCGGCCAGTTTCCGGCACGCTTCGAGGATGGGCTCCTCGTGTTCCGGCTTCGGCATCACCGGAAGAATGACAACCTGGGTCGGGGCGACGCGCGGGGGCAGGATGAGACCGTCGTCGTCGGAGTGGGCCATGAGGAGCGTGCCGATGAGGCGCGTGCTCACGCCCCAGCTCGTCGTCCAGGCGAACTCGCGCCTGCTTTCACGGCCCTCGAATTCGATGCCCGCGGCCTTCGAGAAGTTCTGGCCGAGGAAGTGCGAGGTGCCCGCCTGGATCGCCTTGCGGTCCTGCACCATCGCTTCCACGGTGAAGGTGTTCAGCGCGCCGGGGAAACGCTCGGCTTCCGTCTTCTCGCCCGCGATCACCGGGACGGCGAGATGATCGGTGAGGAAACGCTCGTAGACCTCGTGCATCTTCTTCGTTTCCTCCATCGCCTCGTCGGCGGTCTCGTGGGCGGTGTGTCCCTCCTGCCAGAGGAACTCGGCGGTGCGGAGGAAGAGGCGCGGACGCATCTCCCAGCGCATCACGTTGGCCCA
>JAGRPC010000557.1 GCA_020439925.1 Verrucomicrobiia bacterium
CAACCCGCTACCGCTGGCGAGTCGACATGACCCTCTTTACTCGAACCCTCAACCCTGTTTCAGCGCGGCGCTCCCAGTAGCGGGTGCCAGCGCTTGGACGTTCCGCAACACCCCCACCCCATGAGACGACTGGTCATCATCACCGACGAGGAGCCCGAGGTTAAGCATCTTTGGAATTCCTGGGAAGTTGCCTCGGGGCGAATCGAGGGGGACGTGCTCACCGTGAAGATGCGGAACAAGTCGACCTTGGTGGTCGAGGCGATCGATCCGCAGTTGGTGGCCGATATCGTGCTGTCCCATGATCCCACTTCCGAGATCGTGAAGGGCAAGCTCGGGATCAAGAGGGTTGCGTTCACCGAGCACGTCGAGGACAAGACCGATGCGAAGGAACAACTGGTCAAGGCGCTCAAGGCCTTGCTCGACGAGATCGAGGAATGAAGAAGGCAGGGTCCTCGATCCGATCCCTCCCGTCGCCCGCCACTTTTCCCGATTTTGCCGTTGGCCGGGGACGGGGGCGGGGCTAAGATCCGGCCGATGGCGGACCAGACGGCGATGACGGCGGCTTTGGGAGCGCTCGCGGGCCTGCTCGAACGGGAACGGGCTCGCGGGAGCGATGCGGTGGCGCTGTCTCCGGAGGCGCTGGAGCAGTTGCGGGGTCTCCCGGCGGCTTTCCAGGAACGGAAGCGGGCCCTCGCCACTGCGGCGGCGGCCGCAAAGGTCGCTCCGGCGCCGGAACGGGCGACGGTGGAGCCACCGGCGAGAGCCGAAATGGCGGAGCGGGTCGAAGAAGGGGAAGGCTCTTGGGTCGCCGACACGGGCCATCGGATCGATCGGATGGATTCGTCCGCGGTGACGGCGTCTTCCTTCATGCCCCTGGACGCGGATCTGCCGGAGCCGGGGAGCGGTGAAGGCGGGGTGGTCTCGGGTCCGGGTTTCGAGATCTCCCTGGTCCCGCCAGCGGAGCGGACGGAGGCGTGGCGCCGCGAGCAGCTGAACCGCATTTTCTTCGCCCTGAAGGGGGCGGCGGGGCCGCGCGAACTGGGCACGCTCTTCGACACGCTGGTCTTCGCGAAGGGGAATCCCTCGGCGGACCTGGTCTTCGTCGGGGAGGCGCCGGGGGCGGAAGAGGAGAAGCAGAAGACACCTTTTGTCGGACCGGCGGGGAAAAAGCTGGAGCAGATCCTCGGAGCGATGGGTCTGTCGCGCGAGCAGGTCTACATCTCGAACCTGGTGAAATTCCGCCCGAAAAAGGGGGACGGGAGATTCCAACACACCTCGAACCGTCCGCCGACGCACGAGGAGATGGCGGCGTGCCTGCCCTACCTGCGGGCGGAGATGGCGGTGGTGCGTCCGCGGGTGATCGTGGCGCTGGGTCAGATCGCGGCGGAGGGATTGCTGGAAAAGGGGCTCTCGGTGGCGGCGTTCCGTCGGGAGTCGCATGCCTTTGAAGGAATCCCGGTGGTGGTGACCTATCATCCCTCCTACCTGCTGCGGCAGGATCCGAACACGGAGGAGGGCAAGCGGGCGAAGCGGCAGGTCTGGCAGGACATGCTGCGTGCGATGGACGTGGCGGGCCTGCCAGTTTCGGATCGGCAGCGGCGATGGGGTCAGGCGGAATGAGCGGGGTCTCGCCAGCTCCGGAGGCTCCCGGGAGTCCCGCCTCGGATGAGACGCAGGCGAGGGGCTGGCGTCCGGGCCCGTTTTTCTGGACCTTTGTGGTTCTGGTGGTGGCCGCGCTGGTGGTCTACGGGTCCTTTCTCCGACAGGTGGATCGCACCGTGGAAAAGGCGACGGGCACGGTGGACAAGGTGATCGACACGGCGAAGGAGGCGGCGACGGGCCTGGTGAAACTCTTTCGTCCGGAGGAGGTGATCGCGACCTTTCACGAGTGGCGGGACCTGACGGTGGAGGCGGGGACGGGGAGCCAGCTGGAGATCGCCACGGCGGAGGCGAGCGAGCGCTTTGCCCGGACGACGAATTACAAGGTCTTCGGCAAGACGCTGCCGCTCTCGCAGAATGTCTCGGAGATCACGGTGCCGGCGACCTACCGGTTTCACATCGACATCAACGGGGAGTGGACGCTGACGCCGGAGGGCAAGCGTCTCCATGTGCGGGCGCCGCGGGTGCTGCCGACGCTGCCGGTGGCCTTCGACACGGCGGGCATGGAGAAGAAGACCTCGGCGGGCTGGGTGCGCTGGGATGCGGAGGACGATCTCGCGGAGCTGGAGAAGGGGATCACGGGCGAACTCGCGGTGAGGGCGGCGGCTCCGGAGACGATCGCGAAGATCGAGGACGAGGGCCGTCTCGCGGTAGCCCGTTTTGTCCGTACCTGGCTGCTCTCGCGCGAGGCCTGGGGCGAGGGGCGCTTCGAGGAGATCGTGGTGGTGTTCGAGGGGGAGCAGGAAACGCCTGGGGTGCTCCCGCAGACGCTGCGCTTCGAGGCAGGGGAGCAGGTCCTGCCCTGAGACGGAATCACTCCCGGGTCAACGGCGCGGCCGTTTCGGCTTCCGGGGTGTCGAGCGAGGCCATGAGGCGGTCGCGGAGCTCGCGGACGCGCAGGATGCTCTCGGAGGCGGTCCCGACGCCGTCTCCGGCGAGGACGGAGTTGGCGAAGGGATTGTTCGAGCCGTGCTGTTTCCAGGGGCCGTCGGGGACCTCGTCGACGTCGACGAAACGCCAGTCGACGGTGCCGTAGCCGCTCCCGAACTCGAGGAAGTCCCGCACGGCGGGGGAAACGTCGAGTCCGGCGCCGCGGTTCATGCGGGTGCGGGGACGCTGGTCGCCGAAGACGTATTCGTGGTCGTCGGTCTCGAAGGGGCCCACGTCCTCCCACTGGGCGTAGCAGACCTTGTCGCCGCGACGGATCGCCATCCAGCGGCCTTTCAGCACGGTGCGGCCGTTGCGATAGAAGGCTTCGTTGAACCAGGGAACGACACTGCGGGCGGATTCCTTGGTGCCGCTGCGGTCGATGTCGTTGTAGGGGAGGGCGAAATAGAAGGGGTTCTGTCCGGGGGTGAAGCCGATGGGCAGATAACCCTCCCGCTTGGCGGGATCGGGATTGTCGTAGCCGCCGAAGTTCGAGGTCCAGCGTCGATCCCAGGCGCTGACGGTGTTAGGCACGGGATTGTTCGCGGTGGGCAACTCGCCGATCCAGAAGACGGTCGCGACGATGTCGAGTTTCCAGGGATAGCGGGTGTAGATCTCGCGGGGGCGGCTGGGGGCGAAGACCTTGGGCAGGGAGGTCTTGGGGGCTTGCGGAAAAAAGGCGCCGGGGACGAGATGTCCGGGTGTGCCGACGAGGGGGAGCACGGAGGCGCTCATGACGGGCACCTTTTCCTTCTCTTTCTGGAGACCGAAGCCGGTGGCCACGACCTTCGGTGCGGGGGAAACGGCCTGCCACTGCTGGGCGCCGAGGGACGCGGGAAGCATCGCGAGAACGATCGCCGAGGTAACCGTGAGCGCACTGGAAAGGAGGTGCATCGGAGAGAGGAGGAACCGAATCGCGGGACCTTAACAAAAGGCCTCTCTCACTGGAAACTCAAAATCGTCAATTTTCCAGTAATTTATTTAAGATATGTAAATTATAGAGAAACGGCCGAAAAGCGAGTTCCAGCCGTTTCGAATCATGACCGCGGGCGGGGGCGGTCTCAGGCCATGCGTTTCAGGACGGTGTCGATCCGCCAGTTGATGTCGTCCTTCTCGGGATGGTCGAGGGTGTAGTGGAGGCCACGGCTTTCCTTGCGGCTGGCGGCGGACTCGACGATGAGGCTGGCGGTCTCCACGAGGTTGCGGAGTTCGAGAAGCTCGGCGGTGACGCGGAAGTTCCAGTAAAACTCCTGCACTTCCTGTCTCAGATTGCGCAGGCGGGTGGCGGCGCGGAGGAGCCGCTTGTCGGTTCGGACGATGGAGACGTAGTCCCACATGAGCCGGCGGATCTCGTCCCAGTTGTGGTAGATCACGACGAGTTCGTCGACGTCGGAGGCATCGCCCGATTCCCATTCGGGAAGGTCGAGGGTTTCCTCCCTCCCTCCCGTGGGCAGCTTGGCGAGGCAGTCGCGCAGGGCGAGATCGGAGACGACGACCCCTTCGAGGAGCGAGTTGCTGGCAAGGCGGTTCGCGCCGTGGAGCCCGGTGCAGGCGACCTCGCCGACGGCCCAGAGCCCGGGCAGGGAGGTGGCCCCGTTGACGTCGGTGCGCACGCCGCCGCACTGGTAGTGCGCCGCGGGGACGACGGGGATGGGTTGTTTCGTGATGTCGATGTCCACCGAGAGGCAGGTCTCGTAGATGTTGGGAAAGCGCTCGCGGACGAAGTCGGCGGATTTGTGGGTGATGTCGAGGAAGACGCAGGGGCCGCCCGTCTTCTTGATCTCGCGGTCGATGGCGCGGGCGACGATGTCCCGCGGGGCGAGCGATCCGCGTGGATCGTATTCGGGCATGAAGCGGCGCCCGTGTTTGTCGATCAGTTCGGCGCCCTCGCCGCGCATGGCCTCGGTCACGAGGAAGGACTTCAGCTCGTGGTGGTAGAGACAGGTGGGATGGAACTGGACGAACTCCATGT
>JAGRPC010000558.1:0-226 GCA_020439925.1 Verrucomicrobiia bacterium
AGCGCTTGTCGATGTAGTCGTGCTCCCCGAGCATGAAGCCCTGATCACCCGTGTAGACGATGATCGTGTTGTCGAAGAGGTCGTGCTTTTTCAGGTAGTCGAAGATCCGCGCCAGGTTGTCGTCCACGCCCTTCACGCAGCGCAGGTATCGCTTCAGGTATTCCTGGTAGGCCCGGTGGGTGTATTCACGGTCGGACAGGGAGGGATCGATCCCGAAGTCGATGCC
>JAGRPC010000558.1:397-3198 GCA_020439925.1 Verrucomicrobiia bacterium
GCGCCTTGAAGTGGTGCATGAGGAAGAAAGGCTTGGTCTTGTCCCGTTGCTCCAGCCATTCCAGGGTGAGGTCGGCGATGACGTCGCTGCTGTGCCCCTCGCGCTGGAAGGTGTTCTTGGGCCAGGACTGGTCACCGCGCACGCGGAACTCGGGATCGAAGTATTTTCCCTGGCCGGGAAGCACGCAGTAGTAGTCGAAGGCGGCGGGCTCCTCCTTGAGGTGCCACTTGCCGATCATGGCGGTGAGGTAACCGGCCTTCTTCATCTCCATCGGCAGGTATTGCCTCTCGGGCGCGATGGAGCCGTCGAGGTCGGTGACACCGTTGGTCTGCGGATACTGCCCGGTGATGATCGAGGCGCGGCTCGGGGTGCAGATGGAGTTGTTGCAGAAGACCCGGTCGAAACGCATCCCCTCGGCGGCGAGACGGTCGAGCGTCGGCGTGGGATTCAGTGAAGCAAGACGGCTCCCGTAGCAGCCGAAACCCTGCGTCGTGTGGTCGTCCGACATGATGTAGAGGATGTTCGGGCGCTCGTCGGCCGCTGCCGGAAGCAACCATCCGAGGAGGAGGAAAAGGGCGGGCGATCGGAAAGGATGGGGAATGTTTTTCATGAAAGGAAATGGCTGGGAGTGTCAGGGTTGGCCGATCTCGTGGAACTCCCGGATCTCCTCGTCGCTCAAGGCGGCCGAGAAGATGAGGAACTCGTCGAGCGCTCCGTTGAGATTGCGAACGACGAACTCGGGATCCTGCCGGTAGACCGGCTCGCTCCAGTTGCCGATGGAGGCGTTCCCGAGTCGGACTTCCTCGACGAGGTAGTCGTCCGGAATCGCTTCGTGGCTGACGATTTCTCCGTCGCGATACTGGGTGACGGAGCGATTGGGGACGTCGTAGACCACTGCGAGCTGCATCCATTGCCCGCTGCGCGACGGATCCCAGACCGACGGGGAATAAAAGGCGTGTTTGTCAGGGACTCGCTCGCCGCTTCCGTATTTCTTCACCGAGAAGAAAAGCCGCCCGTCGTTGAGGATCTGCCAGTGTGGCGCGCCCACTTCGTGTCCGTCGGTGAGGAACAGGGAATTGAAGAGCCGGTCGAGGCTGTTGATCCGCGCCCAGGCGATCAAGGTGAGGGAAGTGTGGACGCCGGGCACATGGACCCGCACCCTGCTGCCGGTGGGACTGAAATCGAGGGACTCGCCGGGTCGTCCCCAACGGTCTTCGGAGGGCAAAGCGGCGACGACCGCGCCTGGACCGGGCCGGTCCGGACCCGAAGCAAGGTTCGGTACGAGACGAGAGCTGTTTTCCGTGGAGAGGCGGTAATGAGCGACGAGGCGCGGGTCCTCCTGAAGCTGAAGGCAGCGGCCGGTCCAGGCGAGGCGACGCTCGTCCCGATCGGCGTCGTGGCGTTTCCGAAATTCCTCCAATCCGCTGATTCCGGAGAGATCGGAAGTTTTCTCAGAGCCAGCTCCGTTTGCGCTCCTGAGAGAATCACCCTGTCGCATGAGTCGCTTTTCGCCGGAGCCGGGGTGCCATTCGATCTCGCCTTCGAGCACCTGGACTTCGGCGCCGTTTTCCGAAGAGGCGAGGGCGAATTCCGTTCCGAGGTCGACGACTTCCCCCGATGCGGTGCGAACGCGGAAGCCGTGGGCGGTCTCGGGCACCCGGGCCCGCATTCTTCCCCGGGGCAGGTCGATCTCCATGGCCGAGAGGATCTCGAATTCGGCCGGTCCCTCCAGCACCAGGCTCACGCCGCTGAAAAGCTCGACATGGACGACGCCGGATTCCAGTTCGAGGCGCCCGGGCGGAATGACAGTGCCTTCACCGAGTTCCGCAACCGACCAGTGGGCGTCGACCTGATCGATCAGCACCCCGAAACCGGAGGCTTTCAACTCCGCATCCGACGCAAGCGCCTCCGCGGCATGCCGACCCTGCCACCACATTCCCGTCGCACCGAGCAGCAGGGCGAAAGCCGCAGCAAGGGCGGCCCAGGCACGGGGAACGACGCGGAGCGAGGGACGTCTCCGGGCCTCTGTTTTTTCCTTCGGTCTCCCGGCTTCCTCGACCAGGGCCTGGGTCAGGGCGACACGGTTGAAATAGGCCTGGCGCGCCTCGGGATCCACGCAGAACTCGGCCTCGAGCCGAAGAAAGTCCGATTCCTCGAGACGGCCCTCGAGGAGATCGTCGATGAGCTGATCGCGTTCCTTCGGATTCATGGAGTGGCTCTCGCGGGGGACAATTGTTTTTCGATGCAGGCCAGGAGCGTGTTGCGGAGCCGGTGGAGAGTGACCTTGAGCCCACCGACACTGCGTCCGACCCGGTCCGCGAACTCGTCGAGGGTCCCTGCGTCCGCATCGTAGCGGTGCATGAGGAGATCGCGGTCCTGCGGGCGAAGTTTGGAAAGGCAGCCGCGCAGGGCCTCGTGGCGGCGCTCGGTGAGCTCGTCCCGGGTGGCGAGGTCTTCGGCAAAGAGCTGCTCGACCTCGTCGCTGAAGACCAGCCTTGCATCCCGCGCCTGCCGTTTGCGATAGTTCAGCACCTCGTATCGGGCGATCGCGAAGATCCAGGCCTTGAAATTCGTTCCCGGCTCGAAGTCTTCGCGTTTGCCCCACGCGGTCGTGTTGGCCTGCTGCACGACGTCGGCCGCAGCGAAGTCACCGGGCAGGAGCGACTGCACGTAGAGACGCAGGGGCAGCTGAGCGTCGGTGAGCGCGGCAACAAAAGCGGTCTGGTCGGCGGATCGGTCCATGGCGACATTCTTTTTATGTCAGCGGACCGGGAAAGGTTAACAGGAAAAATCGCGGCGGT
>JAGRPC010000559.1 GCA_020439925.1 Verrucomicrobiia bacterium
GCACCGGCAACATGGAACTCGTTCTCGATCGCCAGCTTGCCCAGAACTACGTCTATCCCGCCGTCGACATTCACAAGTCCGGCACTCGGCGTGAGGAACTCCTTCTGCCTCCCCACGTTCTGGAGAAGATCTACATCATCCGCCGTGGACTGGGCGGTTATCGTCCGCTAGACGCGATGGAGTGGCTGCTGCGTTGCCTTCAGCGCTACCCGACGAACGCTCAGATGCTGATGGATATCAAGGTCACGGCACTGGCGTGATCCTCGAGTTCCTTGCGCAACCATCGATTCCTCTTCGAAATCGTGATTGCAGTTGCGGCTTCTGCAGCATTCTGCTAGGAAGCTGTCATGAGCGATTTCGTCGAAGTCACGCGGCGCGGTCTCGGCAGCCGCAGCAAGGGATCGATCGGCGGAGCGGTCTTCGGACTCTTTCTCGCCGCCGCTGTCACATTCCTCCTCTTCTGGAACGAGGGCCGCGCCGTGAAGCGCTACAAGGACCTCAAAGAAGGTGCCGGGGCCGTGGTCAGCGTGGCTTCGGACCAGGTCGATCCGACAATGGAGGGCAAACTCGTCCATATGACGGGCGAAACCAAGACCAATGCTCCGCTCGTGGACGAGGATTTTGGCGTCAGCGTCGAGGCGGTGAAACTCATCCGGGAAGCAGAGATGTATCAGTGGATCGAGGTCGTGAAAACCGAGACGCGGACCAAGACGGGAGGTGGCACCGAAGAAATCAAAACATACTCTTACGAACGACAATGGCGCGATAGCCCTGTCGATTCCAGCCAGTTCAAGGTGAATTCCGACCACCGTAACCCGGCGGAGATGAAGTATCGGAATGCTTCCCAGACCGCGTCCGAGGTCACCCTGGGAGCCTTTTCCCTCCCTTCCTTCCTCGTTTCGAGGATTGGTGGCGCAAGTCCGATCACGATAGAGTCGGTGGACGGGGCTTCCGAGGCCGTCCGCTCCGTAGCAAAGGCCGCCAACGGTGGTTTTTATTTTGGAAACGATCCGGGATCCCCGGCGATTGGAGACCTTCGTATCCACTTCCTTTCCGTTCCCACCGGTCCGGTCAGCATTGTCGCCCAGCAATCCGGCAAAACCTTCGTCCCCTTCAAAACGAGCACGGGAGGCAGCGTCGACCTTCTCGAGCGTGGCCAGGTCAATGCTGCCGACATGTTCCAGATGGCTCAGGACCGCAACAAGATGCTCACCTGGGCGATCCGCATCGGTGGATTCTTCCTTCTCGGCGTGGCCTTCTCTCTCGTTCTGGCCCCAATCGCCGTTCTGGCGAGCATTCTCCCCTTCCTCGGTCGGTTGGTCGGTGCAGGCACGAAGATCGTGGCCTTTCTCCTTGCGGGTATCGTCTGGGCAGTCACCGTTTCGATTGCCTGGATCTTCTACCGGCCCGTGCTCGGCATCGCCATTCTTGCCGTCGCGATTGTGCTGTTTGTCCTGATTGTGCGACGCTTGCGCCGTCCGGCTGCTCCTCCGTTACAGGCGACTCCTCCTCCGCTGACCTGATCTGACTCGCCGAAGATGGCATCGAGGCAAGAGGAAGAGCGTTTCGCGGATGATTCGGAATCGGCTCCTTCGGACTGGCGCAGCCTTCTCTCCGAGAAAACTCGCCGTTCCCGCCGGGTTTCGTGGTTGCTCGATGAGTGCATCCGTGTTCCAGGAACCCGCCTGCGTTTTGGACTCGACCCCCTTCTGGGACTACTCCCCTATGGAGGCGAGGCCGTCGCGACAATCATGGGCACCCTGATTCTCAGCGACGCCGGGCGAAAAGGTTTGCCGCTCGCCACCTTGGTTCGCATGGGTGCCAACATGATCTTCAACGCAGTGATCGGAGTCATCCCGGTGCTCGGGGATCTCTTTTCCTTCTGGTTCAAGTCCAACACCCGGAACTACATCCTGCTCAACACCTATCTTGAAAGCGAACACGGAGCCGAAGCCCGCGGCGGCTGGTGGCCGGTGATCCTCATCGTTGCCGTTGTCGGAACGGTAATTGCCGTCAACATCCTCGCATGGGTCCTCCTCTGGACCGCGGTGTCCGGCATTTTCCGACTGGCAACCGGTCCTATCTGAATCCACCGGATCACTTCTGACTCAGTTTCCAGAAAAGTCGGAAACCGAGCGTGAGAAAAAGGATATTCGGGACCCAGACGAGGAAATGCGGATAGAGATCCTCCCGATTTTTCATCAGGTCGGCGAGATTGAGAAGGGTGTAGTAGGACACCGCAATCAGCATGCTGAGAATGAATCCCGCGGTGCTCTCGCGCCGCTGGGCAGTGATTCCCAGGGGCACCCCGATCAGTGCGAAAGTGATGCAGGAAACCGAGAATGCGAATCGTTTGCTCAGTTCCATTCGACACTGCGAGCGAACCGCCGACTCGAGTTCCGGATCGCCCGATCTCGAAAAAAGACGCCCAAGGGGCAGATTGTCGGGTTTGTTACTCGCGGTGTCGCCGCGCTGCTTGAACTCCTCGACCGAGACCCCCACGGCGGCCTCCTCCATGAACATGGGCTGCGTAGCGTCCATGAGGTCGCCTTCCTGCCCCTTGGTCATCACGTTGACCTCCTTCATATCGAGTAACATTTCCGGATTGGGGCTGTCAAAATCGACTGTCACCTTGGCTTCTTTGGCGAAAACCACCGCTTCAGCCTCAAAGTTTACCATTTTTACGAGCTGCAAGCCTTTGAGTAGCCCATCCTCCTTTTTTGCAAAGACAAGGTGGTCCGGAAGTTCGTCCATCACTTGCTGGTCAGGGAAAAGCAGCATGGGCTCCCGCTTCATGAGGTTGAAAAGAGAGGCCTTCATCCCTTCCATTTCCGACTTCGCCCAGGGAGTCACCGAGAGGTTCACCCATGAGCAGATCGCCGTGAAAAAGAGGGCCACCAGTCCCACCGGAACACAGATTCTCCACATGCTCAGACCCGCCATTCTCATGGAGATGAATTCGCTGTCTGCCGAGAGGCGTCCGAAGACGAGGAGAATCGCCGTGAGAAAGGAAAACGGGATCGCCAGGCTCAGGGAAATCGGAATCACCAGGGCGATGAACTTGAGCACGAACATCAGGCTGATGTCCGGACGCTTGGCCAGTTCCCGGAGGATCTCCTTGAAGACATTGCCGAGCACCAGGATGATGATGATCACCGCCACCGCGTAGAGGGCAGAAACCATCACCTGGCGGGCGATGTAACGATCCAGAAGGGTCATGTTCGTAGAAACGTCCCGGACAACGTTTTCTTGGAAGATCGGGCCAAAAACCTTCGCTCTTCAATGATGATCGGCAAGTCTGAACTGTTCCTTCCCTCCTACTTGACTCCCTCCCGCACCCGTTCCATCTTCCCGACGTTCCTGACAGGGGTGCGGTGTGCCGCTGAGATCGCCTCGAAGCGAGACCCTTTGAACCTGATGCAGGTCATGCTGCCGCAGGGAGTCACCCATGAATCGATCTTTCCAAGCTGCCGCCTCTCGTTCCGGAATCTTCTCCGACGGGGCAAACTGCTATGATTCAGGGTGCCTAGCTCTGGCCGCTTCTCGCTCGGGAAGAGCCTGCAAACATACCGCTTTCCTTTCACTGCCCAACGCAACCCACCTCCGCCCATGACTTCTTCCTCCCCGCTCCCCGCCTCCACTCGCGTTTATGTCGAGGGGCGGCAATATCCCGATGTGCGCGTGCCCATGCGGGAAATAGCCCTGAGCCCGACCAAGGGATTCGAGGGACGAATCGAGGAAAACGAACCGGTTCGCGTCTATGACACCTCCGGTCCGTGGGGCGACCCTGACTACGAGGGCACGGTGGAGACCGGCCTGCCCGCCTTGCGCCTTCCCTGGATCCTCGGTCGTGGCGATGTGGAGGAATACGACGGACGCACTGTCGAAGCCCGTGACAACGGCTACCTTTCCGAGCAGCACGCCGAATACGCCGCTTCCAAAAGGGAGGGGCTTCTCAGCCCGCTGAAGGCCCCCATCAACGCGCAGCGCCGTCCTCTCCGCGCCAGCGCCGGCCACCCAGTCACCCAGCTCTGGTATGCCCGCCAGGGCATCGT
>JAGRPC010000076.1 GCA_020439925.1 Verrucomicrobiia bacterium
CGATACGCTTGCTTTCGTCCCGGAAGTTTTCCAGACTCGTGACGTTCGTTTCGAATCGGTCATGAAGTCCTTGCTCTTTTTCTCGCTCTTTCTTCTCTCTGCCCCGGCCCTCGCCGCCGCGGAGGAAACCCGTCCCAACGTCATCTTCATCCTCACCGACGATCAGGGCTGGGGGGACGCGCATTTCGCCGGGCATCCTTACGTGCGGACGCCGAACCTCGACCGTCTCGCGGGGGAGGGTTCGTGGTTCCGCCAGTTCTACGTGGCGGCGACGGTGTGCTCGCCGAGCCGGACGGCCTTCATGACTTCGCACTACCCGGCGCGGCACCGGGTCCATGGTCATTTCGCGGACGCGGCGCAGAACGAGGCCCGCTCGATGCCGAACTGGCTCGACGCGGAGGCGACGACGCTGCCGGACCTGATGAAGTCGGAGGGCTACGCGACGGCGCATTTCGGGAAATGGCATCTCGGTTCGGGTCCGGGAGCTCCGGCACCGGCGGATTACGGCATCGAGGTCTCGCGGATCGTGACCGGCAACGGGCCCACCTACGAGGAGGAGAGGAGCAAGCCGGGCTTCTGGTCGCGGTCGACCCGCCTCTTCGTGGACGACACGATCGCCTTCATCCGCGAGCACCGGGAGCAGCCCTTCTACGTAAATCTCTGGACGCTGATCCCCCACGCGAAGCTCGATCCCTCGCCGGAGCAGTTGGCAGTATATGCGGATCTGCAGCCCCGGGCCGACGATCCCGCCTTCGGTTCCTGGATGCAGGGGTACCTGGGGAAGGCTAAGGACCTGCGTTCGCAGATGCAGATCTTCTGCGCCTCGCTCACGGACCTCGACACGCAGATCGGTCGTCTTCTCGATACCCTCGACGAGATGGGCCTGGCGGAGAACACGATCATCGTGTTCTCGAGCGACAACGGACCGGAGGACTACCGCATCTCCAATGCCTCGAACGCGGGAGTGGGCAGTCCGGGACCCTTGCGCGGGCGGAAGCGGAGCATGTATGAGGGCGGCACCCGCACCTTCGGGGTGGTGCGCTGGCCGGGCCGGGTGCCGGCGGGACGTGTCGACGAGGTCAGCGTGGTGGGGGCGGTCGATTTCCTGCCCACGATCGCCGGATTGACGGGGGTGGCGGTGCCCGACCGGGTGAAACCGGATGGCGAGGATCTCAGCTCACTGTGGTTGGGCGGCGAGTCGAAGCCGCGGGAGAAGGCGCTGCACTGGGAGTGGCTTTTCAACGTGCAGGGTGCCGACGACGGCTACCTGCCGCCGATGCTCTCGGTGCGCGACGGCGACTGGAAGCTCTTTCTCGATCACCGGGGCGGGAAGACGCAGCTTTATCACATCCCCGACGATCCGGGCGAGAACCAGGACCTCGCGGCGAAGGAACCGGAGGTGGTGAAGGCGCTGACGGAGAAGGCCCTGGCGTGGGTGAAGACCCTGCCGTCGAGTCCGGCGCGTGATGCCGCGGTAGCGATGGGCTTGCCGGTCGATTCGCGCGGGAAGGCGGCTCCCAAGGCGAAGGGAGCGCCAGCGGACCCTTCGAAACCAAAGCCGGATCGCAAGGAGATCTTCAAGCAGAAGGACGCCAACGGCGACGGGAAGCTGACGATGGAGGAGTATCTGCACCGTTTCCCGGACGAGCAGGAGGGAAGGCGTCGTTTTCCGACCTTCGACACGAACGGGGACGGAACCCTGACGGAAGAGGAGTTTGTCAGGGCGGGGAAGTGAGGGGGATCGCAAGTCGGACCCCGACCGGGCCGGTCGGGGCTACCCGGTAGGGCTGCGCGGCTCGCGCGGCCGGTGGGAATTCGTGTAGAGAAGGGCGTTTCATCCCCGACCGGGCCGCTCGGGGCTACCTAGGTAGGGCCGACCGGCTCGCGCGGCCGGTTGGATGTCGTGGAGAAGGGCGTTTTCTCCCGACCGGGCCGGTCGGAGCTACCCTTGCGAATCCAACCCTCACTGCTGGTCATCGTCGTCCTCTTCCGCTCCGCCTCCGCCGTAGCCGAGGACCTGCACGCTGATGATCGAGGGGGTGAGGTCTTCCTCCTCGGTTTCACCGGTGGTGCTCTGCTGACGCGCGTTGTCGGTCGCGTCCATCGCGGCGGAGCTGGCTGCCGCGGTGGAGGAGGCTCCCGCGGTGAGACCGCCGACGCTGGGTGAACTGACGGCCGGAGCGGAGGGAGCGCCGGAGGAGGAACCGCCCACGGCGATGTTCGACGCGTTGACGACCTGGGTCGCGGCGAGGTTGATGTTGCCGGTGACGCGGATGCCGGCGTCCCCGGCGTCGATGATGCCGGTGGGGGCGATGAGGTCGACGTTGCCGGGTTTGACGCCGGCGACGGTGGCAAGCACCCCGATGCCGCCCCCGGTGGCGAGTCCGGCGAGGTCGGTCTCGACGGCGGCGCTCTGCGGATCGATGAGGACGCGGGTGGGCGGGGCGGACTGGACGGTCTTGGAGGCGACCCCGGCGGCGATGTCTCCGCGCGAGGACCAGATCACCATGTCGCCGCCGCGAAGGGTGAAGATCCGGCCGACGCCGATGTCGACGTCCTGGTCGGTGAAGATGGAGACGTTTCCGCCCGACTCGGTCACGATGCCGGGGGGCACGAGGGGGTTCCCGATGGCGGTGTTAGCGAGGGTGAGTCCGCCGCCCGGGGCGAAGAGGGAGATGTCGCCGCCGTTCTGCGTGCGGAGGTTGCGCCCGCGGGTGAGGAGCTCACCATCGTAATGCCCGTTTCCGAAGAGACTGCGGATCGCGGCGAAGCCCTCGTCGTAGGTGCCGAAGTCGGGGCTCTTCTCGTTGTTGAAGTTCCGCCCGGCGTCCCGGAGGACGAGGTAGAAGACCTGGAGGGCGGTGCGGGCCTGGTCCTCGTCGTTGAGGGCGTCGAAGTCGCCCACGCCGAGTTCCTTGAGGTAACCGCGTCCATCGGGGGTCTTCACGAAGTCCCTGACAAACCCATCGATGTCGAGACGGCTCTCGGCGAGGCTGGTGGCGGGCCCGAGTCCGGCCCCGGCGACGAGGTCGGCTCCGGCGAAGGGCAGGAAGGGATTGCGGGTGTTGCCGATCGTGAGAATACCGCTGCCCGATCCGTCGCTGTTGGTGAAGCCGGTGCCGAGATCGAGATCGCGTCCCGCGAGGACCTGGAGAGTGCCGGGACCGCCGAGGTGGATGTCACCCGGGAGGGGATCCTGTCCGTTGGCGGGGAAGTTGCCGGGGGCGAGAGAGGCGGAACGCAAGAGGCTTGCGGCGTTGGAGGGGATGATATCGCGTCCGGCGGTGACGATGGTGGCATCGTCGGCGGCGAGATTCTGCAGGTAGAAGGAGATGTCGGTGATGTCGCGGGTGGCGTGGATGAGGGAGGCCTTCGGGCTGAAGAGGGTGAGGCCCGAGAGATTGCCGCCGAGCGCGTAGAGGCGCAGCGGATCGGGATCGTTTCGGTGGAGCAGTCCCGAGTCGTGCAGCGCCTGCTTCGTGGTGGCCACGCCGAAGTTGCCCGTGGTGGAACGCGAGTCGGTGAAGTATCGGCCGACGGGATCGTAGAAGGCCGACCGGGTCGAGTTGTTGAAGTTCGTGCTCGAACCGACGATGGCGTAGTAGTTGAAGGGATCGGTCACGCCGGGGATGGCATCGGGATCGGCGTCGGAGACGTTGATGGAGGAGGCGCTCCAGGCCTGGACGCTCTGTCCGGGAACGAGGAGATTCGAAAGTCCGGTCGGCTGGAAGGCAAGCAACTCACCCGAAGCGATCAACTCCAGTTGTCCGGTGGGAGAGGGGAAGAGGGTGATGTCGCCGGAAAGCTTCACGTCGCCGTCGAAGGCGGTGGCCTCGATCGTGGGCGGCCGCACCGGGAGGATCGCTCCGAAGGGCACGATGCTGGTCTCGGCGAGGCGCAGCCAGGGTTGGGTGAAGGCGGCGGCAGAGGAACCCGAGGCGAGGAGGTTCTGCGTGCCCATCCAGACGCTGAGAATGTCCGCAGGGGAGGAACTCTGCGGAAGGGTGACGGCGTTGCGCAGGGTCACGTCACCACCCAGTGAGACGGCCTCGACCGAAGCATCGGCCCCGAAGGTGCTGAACCAGGTTTTGTACCAGAAGCGGTTGTTGAGTCCCTGGGGCAAGAGGAAGGGATTGGCCATGGGGCCGAGGAGGACGTCGCCGCGGGCGGAGACCTCGAAAGAGGAGTGACCGAGGAAGAGGGTGGTCGGCATCCAGGTGTTGGCGTCGAACTGGGCGGCGGAGGGATTGTTGAGGTTCTGGATGGCACCGAGAGACGGCGAACGCGCCGCGTTCGTCGTGACACTGCCTCCGGCCTCGAGTCGACCAACTCCGCGTTCGACATAGTAGACGCCGCCGCTGATATCTCCTCCGGTGCGCACGAGGAGATCGCCGCCGCCGAGTTCGAGCAGTTTCGAGGCATCCGGGACACCGCGGGGAGCGCGGGCGTTCGTGGGGATGACGGCGTCGACGTTGCGCACCTCGTTGCCCGCGATCATCGTCACATCGCCGCCGCCGAGGGCTCCGACGCTCTGGAAGAAATTGCTGTAATCCACCCACCAGGTCGTCGAGGCGGCGGGATCGTTGAAGGTGATGAAGCCGATGCCGACGGTGACGGAACCATACTCGCCGTTCGGTCCGACGTATCCGCGCCGGTAGAGCCAGTTGTTTGGCAACTGGCGCGAGGAATCGTCGATGAGGCCGGTGTTGTTCTCCGTTTTCCGCTCGATGTTCTCGCCCGCGGTGAGGGTGACGTCGCCACCGGCCATGGCGTACTGGGCCGGGTAGGTCTGGTTCGCCTGCACGGCTCCGAGTCCGCCCTGCGAGATCGAGGCGGTCAGCACGGGCGTGACAAAATCATTGGGTGCGAAGATGCGGTTCGGCTCGGCAACCTGGGTGCCGGCGGTGTAGATGGAGGCGAAAGGATTCAGCAACTGCACGGTGCGGCCTGCATGAATGTCGATGTCGCCGGATCCGGTGCGGATGACCTGGAAGCGGTTGGCAATGACCGAGGAGGTCTGGGCGTTGCTGCCTCCGGTGGCGGTGGCCGAGCCGGCATTTTTGCCGAGGCGGATCATGCCGGAACCGGGAGCGAGATCTTCGGGATCGTGAACCACACGGGTGTCGGCGGCGGAAAAGTCGGCGCCGGCGGCGAGGCGATACGACCACGACTGGGTGTTCGTGGGCAGGTTCGCGTTGTGGGCGAGGAGAGGGGAGCGCCACAGGTCCGGTCCGCCGTCGAATCCGTCACTGATCGCATTGTAGAGATCGATATTGTCTGCGGCCCGCAGAGTCAGCACACCCGGAGCCCCATCGGGACCGAATCGCAGCGAGGCCAGATTCCAGTCGTCGGCGGTCGTCGAAGAGGTCGATCCCAGGACGAGGCTGCCACTGCGATTCTGGATTTCCGCACCGATGCCGAGAACGAGATCGAGACCGGGCTGCAGCGAGGTGAGTCTCGAGAGAATCGCATTGTGGAATCCTCCGTTCGTGCCGGCAGCCCCGAGGAAGGCCTCGCCGTCGGCCTTGATAGTGTTGAGCAAGGCGGTCGTGAGGGCGCTGTTGCCGGTCTGATCGTAGAGCCGATAAGCCTCCACGAAGACGGCGGAAGCCCCCTCGATCGTGCTGCCGATCGAAGCCATCTGAACATCGGAGAAGGTGGTGTCCTGAGGCGCTCTCAGGTGAAGGGTGCCGGTGAATTGTCCGCGAGAGGCACTGTCGGCGGCGGCGGCGGCCACGGAGAGATCGATGCGGGATCCGGTCTGGAGGTCGAGGGTTGCGGCGGGGTTGACGATTCCATTGCGCGAGGCTCCAGCCC
>JAGRPC010000005.1 GCA_020439925.1 Verrucomicrobiia bacterium
CCCGCGATCGCCGCAAAGAGCGTCTCGGCGTTGCGTTCCTTGACCCGGCTCAGCATCTTGAGGAGCCTGAGGTCGGGGCGAAGATCGAAGAGGTTCTTGGGGGCAATCTGACCGACCATCACCGCATGGGCGACTCCCTGATTCTTGAAGTACCGGATCATCTTCCCGAGTTGCCCGACTCTCATCCACTCGAGCCGATCCACGAGATCGCCGAGCCCCGGATCCGTCTCGTCGACAAAAGCGGCCGCGACCAGACTGGAGACCCCTGCCTGGCGTGCCGCACGAGCGAAAATGCCGGGATACAAGCCGTTCCCGGCGATCATGCCGATGGTCCCGGGAGCGTCGGAATTGCTCATAATGCGCACGTCATTCTAAAATGAAGCTCCTCTGGTTCAAGGAACAAGCTCTTCAAACCGCTCTTCGGCGCTCAAGCCTCAAGCTTCCCCGCCCCTCTGGCGCTGGCGAATGGAGATGAGCTCTTTCATCACCTCGCTCAGACTCCCCTGCCATCCGGTCGCCCCGAACGCATCGTGGAGAGTTCGATAAAGCGCGTAAATTTCCCGGTAAACTGCCTCGTTTTCAGGAATCGGGCGGTATTCGACCTCGCGCATCCGGCAACAATTCGCCTGAACGTCTTCGAGAGTGACCGTTCCCCCGGAAACCGCTCCGAAGAGTGCCGCACCGAGGGCACAGGTCTGCTCGCTCGCCGCGACCTGGAGGGGACGACCGAGGATGTCGGCATAGATCTGCATCAGGGTCGCGTTCTTGATGGAAAGGCCCCCCGTGTTGACGACCCGGTCGATCTTGACCCCGTATTCTTCCATCCGTCGAATGATCGTGAGAGCCCCGAAGGCCGTCGCCTCGATCAGTGCCCGGTAGATCTCGTGGGCTTCGGTATGCAAGGTCTGACCGAGGATGAGGCCGGTAAGACGGACGTCGACGAGGATGGTGCGGTTGCCGTTGTTCCAATCGAGGGCAAGCAAACCGGTTTCGCCCGGCTTCAATTTCGAGAGGAGCCGCTCCATTTCGGTAAACTTTTCTCCCACCGTCTCTCCGTAGGAATCCGGGACCAGGTGGTGCACGAACCAGAGAAAAATGTCTCCCACGGCGGACTGTCCCGCCTCGATCCCGAAGTGCCCAGGCAGGACCGATCCGTCCACGACGCCGCAGACCCCGGGGACGTCTCCCAAGGGAGCCGTGTTCGGGAGCACCGTGATGTCGCAGGTGCTCGTTCCCAGAATCTTCACGAGCGTTCCGGGCTGAACGCCCGCCCCCACCGCTCCCATGTGGGCGTCGAAGGCACCCACGGCAACGGGGATACCGGCCTTCAGACCGAGTTTCTCCGCCCATTCCGCGGTCAATTCCCCCGCTGGTGTGTCGGAGGGAAACGCCTCTTCATAAAGCCGGCCTCTCAGGTCGGCCAGGGCCGGGTCCAGGGTCGCGAGAAATTCGGCATCGGGCAGTCCGCCCCATTCGTTGGCAAACATGGCCTTGTGCCCGGCCGAGCAGACACCGCGCTTGATCCGATCGGGACGAGTATTTCCCGTCAGCACGGCGGGGATCCAGTCGCAGTGTTCGACCCAGGAATGCGCCGCTTCGAAGACGACAGGATCGACCTTCAGGCAGCGCCAGATCTTGCTCCACCACCATTCGCTCGAATAAATGCCTCCGCACTTCGCGAGGTACTGGGGCCGCATCCGGGAGGCCGCTTCGGTAATGGCCGCGGCCTCCGCATGGGCAGTGTGGTCCTTCCAGAGCCAGACACAGGCGTTGAGATTGTCGGCGAATTCGGTCTTCAGAGCGAGCGGAGTCCCGTCCGCGTCCACCGGAATCGGAGTGCTGCCGGTGGTATCGATCCCGATCCCGATCACCTCGCCGGGATCGAATCCGGGCCTTGCCGCCTTCGCCTGCCCGACCGCGCCCGTGATGATCTCGACCATTCCGTCGAGGTAGTCCTGCGGATTCTGCCTCGCCACGTTCGGGTCGCCCGGATCGGTGAGGATGCCGAGTTCGCCCGAGGGATAGGGAAAAACGACCGATCCCAGCTCCTCGCCGGTATCGAGATCGACAAGAAGGGATCGGCAGGAGTTGGTCCCGTAATCGAGACCGATGGCGTAACGACTCATGGTCCCGAGGTATAGGGGAAGCCACTCGAGGTTTCAACGTCGAAAATTCGGGGTTTTTTTCCGTGCGATGGGGAAGCGGTTGCGCAGGTCGTCGCCATCACGTTCATTCCACGCCATGGATGTTTTCCTTTCCGAAATCCCCGAAGAGGGCCTGCACCTCGAGGGTGAGTTTCCACCCGCCATTTTCGAACTCGCGACAGAAGATCCGATCCGGCCGGCGGGCCCGGTACACTATGAGGCCACCATCTTCGCGTTCGAGGAGGTCATCACCGTCCACGGGCGGCTCAGCGGTCCTTTCGAACTGCAGTGTGGCGCCTGTCTCGAGTATTTTCCCTACGAGGCGGATTTCCCGCACTGGTCTTCCGAACTCGACCGGGAACCCGATCAGGAAAGCTTTGACCTCGAGACCCTGGTCCGGGAGGATTTCCTCCTCAACCTGCCCTCCCATCCCCGCTGTGACGAGTATGTCGAGGGACGGGTCTGCCCCAAGGCGGATCTCGTCGAGGAATTCTCGGACGAGGCCGACGCGCCGGACCCGGATTCGCCGCGTCCCAACGTCTGGGGCGCCCTCGACGAGTGGAAGCAGTGAGGGCGTTGCACCGCGGAAAAAAACCGCTTACCTTCCCGCCTTTTCTTCCCCACTGCCCGACCGCATGACCGAGCCTTCCTCCGCCCCGGCTACCCCGAAAGACTTCATTCGCGAGATCATCGACGAGGACCTCGCCTCGGGAAAACACTCGGGCACGGTGACCCGTTTTCCTCCGGAACCGAATGGATACCTCCACCTCGGCCACGCCAAGTCGATTTGTCTCAATTTCGGGATCGCCGAGGAATACGGCGGACGTTGCCACCTGCGCTTTGACGACACCAACCCGACAAAAGAGGAAGTCGAGTACGTCGAGTCAATCAAAACCGACATTCACTGGCTCGGCTTCGACTGGGGCGAGCATCTCTATTTCGCGTCCGATTACTTCGAACAGCTCTACGAGTGGGCCGTCCACCTGATCCGGTCCGGCAAAGCCTACGTCGATGACCAGACCGCAGAGGAGATCCGAAAGTCCCGCGGAGATCTCCAGACACCGGGAACGGAAAGCCCTTTCCGCGACCGTTCCATCGAGGACAACCTCGAACTCTTCTCCCGCATGCGCGCCGGGGACTTCGCAGACGGGGAGAAGGTGCTCCGTGCGAGAATCGACATGTCGCACCCCAACCTCAACCTCCGCGACCCTGTCCTCTATCGTATCCTGCACGCCGAGCATCACCGCACCGGCGATGCCTGGTGCATCTACCCGATGTACGACTACACCCACGGCCAGAGCGACGCCCTCGAGCACATCACGCATTCGCTCTGCACCCTCGAGTTCGAGAATCACCGCCCCCTCTACGACTGGTTCCTCGAAAACCTGCCGGTGCCCTCTCTCCCCCGCCAGATCGAGTTTTCGCGCCTCAACCTGAACTACACGGTGATGAGCAAGCGCAAGCTTCTCCAGCTCGTCACCGAAGGGCATGTCAGCGGATGGGACGATCCCCGCATGCCCACCATCTCCGGGATTCGCCGGCGCGGATACCCGCCCGAGGCGATCCGGAGCTTCTGCAAGACTATCGGGATCACGAAGTTCGAAAGCACCAACGACTTTGCCCTGCTCGAAGCGTCCGTGCGCGAGGTGCTCAACCGGACCGCCTCACGCTACATGGCCGTGCTCGATCCGATCAAGGTGGTCCTCACCAACTACCCCGCGAACTTCGTCGAGGAGATGGAGGCGATGATGAATCCCGAGGATCCCGAGGCCGGCTCCCGCAACGTTCCCTTTTCCCGGGAACTTTACATCGAGCGTGAGGATTTCATGGAAGTGCCTCCACCCAAGTATTTCCGCCTCTCGCCGGGCACCGAGGTCCGACTTCGGTCCGGATATTTCATCCGCTGCGAGGAGGTCATCAAGGACGACGCCGGCGAGATCGTGGAATTGCGCTGCACCTACGATCCCGAGACCCGGAGCGGGTCGAACCCGCCCGATGGACGAAAGGTGAAGGCAACAATCCACTGGGTCAGTGCCTCCCATGCCGTCGACGCCGAAGTCCGTCTTTACGACCGGCTCTTCGCGAGCGAATTCCCGGACCGGGGCGAAGGATCTTTTCTCGACCACCTCAATCCCGATTCCCTCAAGGTCCTCTCGAACGCCAAGCTCGAACGGAACCTCTCCTCCGCGGAAATCGGGGAAACGGTCCAGTTCGAGCGCCTCGGCTATTTCTGCGTCGATCCCGACAGCACCGCTGATCGCCCCGTCTTCAACCGCACCGTCGGTCTCAAGGACGCCTGGGCAAAAGCGAAGGGTCAAGGTTGACGGGCGTCCGAGGTAGTCCGTTGGAACGGCCGGGAAAGCTTTCTGGACCGAACGGAAGTCCATCCTTGCCCCCGGCAGCGCACATTTTTGCCTTTTTGTCAGTGCTGTGCACGGGATTAGGCTTGAAAATGATACTCGAATCGGCAGGATCGAGGCATGATCTTCCTTTCCCGTGTCTTCGTACTCGGCTTCCTGGTTGTGCAACTGGCGTCCGTTCCAGGCTTCTGCCAGTCCCCGCCACAAAATGGTGGGACCGAGTCCGACAAGCGGCTGGACGCGCTGGAAGCATCCGCGAGGCGTTTTGTCGAATCCTACAATCAAGGGAGCGCGAAAGGAGTCGCAGACACTTACCTTCCCGATGCCGAACTGATCCTGTCTGACGGAACGCAGCTGGTCGGCCGTGAGGCGATCGCGGCCTTCTACGAAGATCTCTTCGCGTCGTTCGATACGGACAGCCGACCTCAGGCCGCGATTGAAGTCGGGGCGGTCCATTTTGTTACCCCCGGTGTCGCCATCGAGTCCGGAAACCTCCACCTCACCGACGCTGCCGGGGTCGTCACCACCATTTCCTATAAGGCGGTGCAGATTCAACAAGCCGACGAATCCTGGCTCACGGGAAGCGTTCGGGATGAATCGGAAGGACCCAATGACCCCGCCAACCGCCTTGAAGATCTCGCTTGGATCGTGGGTGACTGGGTCATTCAAAACAACGGGCTGGAAACCCTTCTCTCCTTCGACTGGAGCGGATTCGGTCCCTACATCGATGGGAGAGCCGACATGATTCAGACGCTCGAGGGAAACAGGGTCGGCATCGAATTCCGCATTGGCTGGGACCAGGGCCGAAAGGGATTCATCTCCTGGAGCCATGACAGTGCCGGCGGCTTTGTCCGTTCCGAATGGACACGAACGGACGATGGCACATGGCTCATCCGCAGTGAGGGAACCACTGCCGACGGCGAAGCAAATCGCTACACCCAGATCTGTACCGTTGAAACCAACCGGGAAGGGTTCACCTGGGAAATCAAGGATCAAACCATCGGAGGAGAGCCCCAGCCGGATCGCTCTCTGAAAGCGGTGAAGCTACCGCCCGCTCCCGGGCTCAGCGCATCCGAACCCTCAAAACAGTAGCCACATCCCGATCGATATGAAGGCGATTCTGAAGTCATTTCTGGTTTATCTCTCCATCCTCTCCCTTTTCACCTGTGATCTGTCCGCGCGCGGCGGCGGGATACGAGGAGGTGGAGGGTCCCGTCCAAACCTCAGCCGACAAGCCCCCAGCGCCAGTCGCCCGGCGTCGCGACCGGCATCGTCTAATCGCAGCCCCATCACGGGCACCAATCTAAACCGTCCGGCCTCATCCCCTTCCCGGCCCTCAGGCGCCAAGCCTGTGAACCGCCCCTCCACTCCTACAGCAAAACCGACAACGCCGGCTGTCCGCCCCAACCCACAACCGTCCCGTCCCAATCCGACTCCCGGCAATGTGGTTTCAAGGCCTGAATCCCGGCCTTCGCCGCAGCCCGGCAACCGCCCTGCAACTCTACCGGGCAATGTGAACTACCCGAAACCTGTAACCAGGCCCGCTCCCAAACCTCAACCCGGAACGGGAGGTATTCTACCGGGCAACCGCCCCGGAAACGGAGACCGCCCGACCGTGCGACCTGGTGATCGTCCCACGACGCTCCCGGCACAACCTCCGGGACGTCCCAACATTCCTGATCGCCCTACGACCCTGCCGTCGGTACGCCCGGGAAGTCCTCACAATCCCGGCATCGGCAATCGTCCCGCCGCCCCCCCGTCGACACTGCCCTCGCGCCCGGGTTTCAATAATCGGCCACCCCAGCGCCCGAACTTCGACCGCCCCACAACCCTGCCTGGTCGCCTTCCTGACAACGGAACCAATCGCCCGGGGCCCGGAAGCCGACCGGACAGAGGCGACTCCTGGTGGAACAGCGGGAACCTCAACAGTGGCAACGTCAACATCGGCAACGTCACGATCAACAACAACTTCAAGAACAACCTGAACTGGTCGACTAACCAGAACCATTGGGGTTACAACCCTTGGTGGAATCGCCCCGCGCACTACCCGTGGTATGGCGGGTGCTGGAACCATGGGTGGCACGGAGGATACTACGGTGGATACTACCGGGGATGGTATGGATACCGGCCTCCGGGCTACTTCTATGACAACGACGACGTCGCCAAGGCACTCGGATGGGGACTTATCGGTTGGGGGCTGGGAGCCCTCTGTTTCAGTTCGGGTTACAACAGCTACCACAATCCCTATCCGGCAACGCCCGTTCCGACCACCTACGGCACCCAGATCACCTACAACCAGCCCATCACCGTGGTGGCAAGTGAAGTGGCCGCCAAGGACGAGAGTCAACTGCAGAAGATGAATGAGGCCTCCTCCAGCCTGATCGAGGATTCCCAGGAAGCCTTCCGTCAAGGCAACTACCTTGTCGCCCTCGAATCGGCCAACACGGCAGTGGCGGAGTCTCCGGGAGACGGAGCCCTGCATGAATACCGGGCCCTCGTCCTTTTCGCCCTCGCGAAGTATTCGGAGGCGGCCGGTGTTCTGAACCCCGTTCTCGCAGGTGGTCCGGGGTGGGACTGGACAACAATGATCCAGTTGTACGACAGCCAGGACACCTATGCCAGGCAGCTCGCTTCGCTCGAGGCTTACGCTAGCTCGAAACCAGACGCGGCGGACGCCCACTTTCTCCTCGGGTACCACTACATGGTCTGTGGCCACGTCGGGCCGGCAGCCGAACAGTTCCGGCTTGCCTCTCAAATTCAGCCCAAGGATTCTATTTCGAGTCAGCTCTACAACCTCTGTTCGGTGACCGCCGACGACTCGACGGGCGGAGAGACCGCTCTCCCGGCGAACGCCTCCACTCTGCCAATCGATCCCGAAGTGGTCCCGCTTGAAAAGCTCGGAGGCAGGTGGGTCGTGGACAAGGCCGATCAGGGCGTCGTATCCCTCACCATGGACGACAAGGGCAAGTTCACCTGGGAATTCACGAAGGATGGCAAGAGCGACGGGTTTTCCGGCGACTACAGCATGAATGGAGACGGGCTCCTCGTCCTCGATTCAGAGGAAGCTCAAATGGTGGCTACCGTCGCACTCAGTGATGACAACAACACGCTCTCATTCATCATCGCCGGAGGACCTCCCGGTGACAGCGGTCTGCAATTCGCCCGGAAATCGTGAGTACCCTCTTGTCACTGACCGATGTTGCCGCGTGAATTCGGCGGCATTCACGCAGATCGGTCCTTGTCCCTTGCGTCGGACCACGCCATCATCCCCAAATCACCCCCTTGTGAACCCATGATCTCGTTGCGCTTCCCCATATTTGCCGCCCTCGCCGCCAGCCTGTTTCTTTCCGACGCCACCGCGCAGGACAAGTTCGTGCCTCTTTTCAACGGAAAGGACCTCTCCGGCTGGAAAGCGCCCGAGAACAACATCTGGTATCTGGTGAATGACGGCATCCTCCAGATTCGCAGCAGTCCGGAAAAGAAGGGTTCGGTGCTCTGGACGGAAAAGGAATACTCGAATTTCGTCATGGAACTCGAATTCAAGTTCATCTCCGGCACGATCGATTCCGGGGTGCACGTGCGTTGCGAAGACCAGATCCAGATCGGAATCTCCGGCTCCCTGAAGCGGGACATGACCGCTTCCCCCTACATTCCCGGCAAGGGTTATCCCGTCGAGGCCGAGGGCGTCAAGGAACTCCTCAAGATGGACGACTGGAATCAGATGCGCATCGAGGTCCGCGGCATGGATTATGCTGTTTCACTCAATGGAAAAAAGGTCATGACCTACACCACCGAGACCGGCAAGGCGAAGGGTCCCATCGGGCTCCAGCTCCACGCTGGTAAGGACATGGCCATCGACTACCGCAACCTCAAGATCTCCGAGCTCTGACTCGAACGTTCCTTTTTCTTTCCTATGGAGTTCTCCCAGCACGAACAAACCCTCTATGATCGCATCGGTGGCGAAAAGACCATCGAGCGACTCATGGATCATTTTTACCATCGCGTCAGCCACGATCCCGAGATCGGGCATTACTTCACCCACGTGCCCATGGGCAAGTTGAAGCTGATGCAACGCGAATTCTTTGCGATGGCCACGGACGGCCCGGTGACCTACAGCGGACGTCCGCTCGCCCATGTCCACCATCCCCTCTCCATCAGCCGCCGGGAGTTCCGGCGCTTCACGGAGCATCTCATCACCACGCTCGAGGAGGCCGGCATCGACGAACAGGACCGCTACGAGATCATCGCAAAGATCAATCTCTACGCGGACGAGATCACCACGGATCCCGACTGACCCCGGCCCGTTCAGGCGGAAGCCGTGATCGCACTCTCCGCCTTCTCCGCCTCGCCCGAAGCAAGCAGGCCGACGAAAGCGTCCTCGAGTGAGGCGGTCCGACTGGCCAGTTCGCGAACTTTCCATCCTTCGGCGACGGCGAGGGCGTGAACCTCTTCGCGAACGTCTTCCTGAGGGTCGGTCGAAAGGGTGAAGCTCGTCCAGCCATCACGGTCTTCGGACATCGCTACCTCCGTCACCCCGCTGATGCGGCCAAGCTTTTCGGAGGCTCCGGAAGCGACTTTGGCCTCGAGGAGAAGGGATCCGGGTCGTCGCAGACGACGCACCAGGTTCCTCGGAGAATCTGAGGCCCGAATCCGGCCACGGTCGATGATGATGACCCGTCCGCAGGTCATTTCGACTTCGGACAGAATGTGAGTCGAAATGAGGATGGTGTGTCTTTCGCCCAGCTGACGGATGAGGTCGCGCGATTGACGGATCTGCCCCGGATCGAGGCCGTTGGTCGGTTCGTCGAGCACCAGCAGATCCGGCTTGTTGACAAGCGCATCGGCGAGACCGACCCGCTGCCGATATCCTTTCGATAGAGTCGCGATGATCTTTCCCGAAACCTGCGAAAGACTACAGGTGTCCATGGCCTCCGCCACCGCGGCGCCCGCTTCCCGGTGTAGAAGTCCCTTGAGACGGGCACGGAAGAGAAGATACTCGCGCACCCTCATGTCCGGGTAGAGGGGAACATTTTCCGGCATGTAGCCGACGTGTCGGCGCACCTCGACCGACTGCTCGTAGATGTCGTAACCCGCCACTTTCGCGCTCCCCTCGGTCGCCGAGAGGAAACAGGTCAGCATGCGAAGCGTGGTGCTCTTTCCCGCCCCGTTCGGGCCCAGGAATCCGACGATTTCGCCCTTGCCCACCTCAAAGGAGATCCGGTCGACGGCGGTGCGTCCGGCATAACGTTTCGTGAGTTCTCGGGCTTCGATCATGGGCGGGTTCAGTCGAGATGTTCGATCCGCAATTGTGGTTTCGGCTTCGCCGCCTCGGGATCGATGCGATGCACCCAGACGCTCTGGACGAGACCGAGGAGGAAAAGAATGACCACGGAGAAAGTCCCCCCGTAGCTGATCAAGGGCAGCGGAATCCCCGTGATCGGCATGATGAGCAGGTTCATGCCCACGTTCTGATAGATGTGGGCAAAGAGCAGGGCCACCACTCCGACAACGAGGAGGCGCCCCATCAGGTCGCGGCTGTAGAACGCGACGTAGAGACACTGCATCAGGAGAAGGAGAAAGCCCCCCAGCATGAGCAGGCTTCCCCGAAAACCCCAGATCTCGGCGAGCACGGGGAAAATGAAGTCGTTGATCGCGGTGTCGGGCGAGATGAAACCTTTGTGGTTCACCGTCTCCGGGTTCTTGAAGCCCTTCCCCCCCCATCCTCCGCTCCCGATCGCAAGGAGGTTGTTATAGGCGCTGTAGGCTTCCGCGAGAATGTTCACCTTCTTGCCCTGGAGCATCTCGATCTGCGTGGTGATGCGCTTCTTCTGGTAATCCTTCAAGCCGAAGAAATAGGCAAAGGGCAGGAACATTGTCACCGTGAGGACGATGACAACGAGGTAGCGGATGGGGATGTTCCCGATCAGGACCATGGCCCCGAAAACCGGTACCCAGACAATTGCCGAGCCGAAGTCGCCCTGCTTGAGAACGAACAGGAACGGAACCGCGGTGATGAGACCGCTCACGACAAGACGGACGAAGGGATTCCGGAAGATCGGATGCAGGCGGTGCATCGTGCTCAGCGTCAGAGCAAGCACGATGATGCCTCCCGCGATGGCGAGCTGCGAGGGCTGGAGCCGGATGAAGCCGAGGTCGAGCCACGCCCGCGTCTCGTTGATGACCGGACCGAAAAAGGTCGTGTAGGCCACCAAGCCCAGAGCCCCGAGATAAAAGGGAATGCCCAGGTAGCGGATCCACCGGTAGTCGACCAGGCTCGCCGCGAAAAAGAAGACCAGCCCGAGGAGCATCCAGTAAACCTGCTCGCGCCACTTGGTCGCCAGGTCGCTCTGTTCGCGCATCCAGCAGGCACTGTAGATCGCGAAGATCCCGAAGATCGCCAGCGCGATGATGTTGGCGAAGAGAAGCCAGTTCAGTCCGAGGAACTTGCGGAAGAGCGGGGTCATGTCTGAATCGGACTCACAGCGCGGCGGCGACGAGGCGGCGGGTGTAATCGTGAGATGGCCGCCTCACCAATTCACCGGCGGGACCGCTCTCGACGAGTTGCCCACGGTGAATCACGCCGACAGTTTCGCCCAAAAGCGCCGCCACCGCAAGGTCGTCGGTGAGCGCGAGCAGGGTGAGGTCATACTCCTCACGCAGGTGCCGGACACGCGGAAGCAATTCGGCGACCTGCACGTCGTCAAGTCCTTCGGTGAGTCCACAGCAGACGAGTAATTCCGGGCCTGTGAGCATCGCCCTCGCCAGGGCCACGCATTGCCGCTCCACCGCGTCGAGTTCCGCCGGATAAAGATCCTGGATCGCCTCCGGCAGTCCGCAGGCGATCATCGACGCCTCCACCCTTCGGCCCCTCTCCTCCTTCCCCTCCCGTCGCGCCCAGATGTCGAGCACCTCGCGAAAGGCTTCCCTCACGGTGCGCCCCGGAGAAAGCTGGCCCAGGGCGTCGGGAAAGACCGCTTGTAGACGACGCCGGACCGGACGGAATCGTGCTTCACTGAAGTTCTTTATCGGGATCCCCGCGAAAGTGATCGATCCCGCGGCGACAGGACCCGCCTTCACCACGGCCAGGGCGAGGGCGAGGAGAGCGCGACGGTCCTCGCACACGAGGGAGAGGCTTCGACGCTTTTCGAGGACAAAACTGAGACCGTCGACCAGCGGTTCCGGCTTGGTCTTCCGCCCTTCCGCAGGGGGCTCCAGGCGCAGATTCTCGACCACGAGGAATTCCATCTTCGGGAGTGTAGCGTCTGTGGTGCTCTCCGCAAAGAAGGGATGTTGGCAGACGGGTTTTGCTGAAGAAATACAAGCAGTATCGTTATCCCACTTCAGAGTCTACTCCCACCGTTCATCGAGGCCGTCTCGGAGGATACCGACTGTGCCCTCGCGACCCCAGGATTCGAAAACAACGCTCATCGACATTGCCCCCCTGCTCCTCACTGCGCTTCTATTGGCCGAAGGCGTGGCCACGACTTCACTCGATAAAGGTCTCCTCCTCCGCGAGCCCGGTGAGGACGTTGAAGGTGAGGCGGGTGTAGGAGCGACCCGTGGTGAAACGAACCGCGAGCGGATCGCTCAGTCCGGAACTCCGGAACGTCCAGAAAAACCCGGGTTCCTTGGTCCACCGCTTTTCCCCGGGCGGGAGCAATTCCATGGTAAGTCCTCCGGGAAGCCGGAAGTTCTCGTGATAGGACCGCCCCGATGGTTCCGGCGGTGCCGGAAAGGCGGACGTCTCCGTTGCGGGCGGACTCTCGGTGAGAACAAAACCGCCTGGTGAAAAGACGATGTACTGGTTCCTCCGGAAGGCGTAGGCCCGCTTTTTCGCCTTGAGGGCGGCCGACTTGAGTTCCGTCGAGGCTTCGGTCAAAGCTTCCTCGGCCGCCCCGTCGTCGAAGCGGAGCAGGAAAAAACCGGTGAACATCGCGATGATCGCGAGAACGATGAGCACCTCGAACAAGGTGAACCCACGACTGTGGACCGGTTGTTCACCAGTTGCCGATGTCATCGTCGGTACCATCCTGGCCATCCTTGCCCATGGAGTAGATGTCGAACTCCTCGGGATTGTGTTTTCCGGGACGGCGATACTGGTAGACATTGCCCCATGGATCGTAGAGGGCTTCCTTCTGCATCAGCGACTTGTAGCTGCGCGGCTGCGGGCCGTCGCTGGGCTTGGTGACGAGGGCCTCGAGGCCCTGCTCGCTGGTGGGATAAAGCCCGCCCTTGGTCTTGTAGCGAATCAGGTTGGCCTTCATGGTCTGGATGTCGGCCTTGACCTTGCCTTCCTCCGCATCGCCCAGCACGTCCACCATCATGAACGTGCCCATACCCACGAGGAGGGCGATGATACCGAGGACGAGCAGCATCTCCATCAGGGTGAAACCCTTGCTTCTGCGGGAGGGGGAAATCTTCATGGAATCAAGGCTACAACAGGCTCTAGCGATTTCGCAAGATGGAAATGGTTTCGTAAATGACCGAGATCATCATGTAGGCCATGAGGCCGACGATGAGCGCCATGACGAGGATGATGGCAGGCTGGATCACGGAAGCGATCCGCTCGATGGCGCGACCGAACTCGCGGTCGAGGCGCTCACCCGCCTTGGCCATGGAGGGGGCGAGATTACCGGTGTCCTCGCCGATGCGGGTCATGTCGATGAGCCCCGGCTCGAAGAGGTCCGCCTTCTCCATGCAGCGGTTGAGGAGAGCCCCTTCGGAGACCCGCCCACGCATCGCCGCAATCTGTTCGCGGATATGCCGGTTCGGCGTGGTGGTCTCGACCAGTTCGAGGGCACGCACGATGGGCAGCCCGTTGACGAGCAGGTTCGAGAAGGTCTCGACGAACTGCACGTTGAAGCGGGTGAGGAGGAGCTTGCCGAAGAGCGGCAGCTTCAGCTTTGCCTCATCCCACCAGCGTTTTGTCGACTCGCGCTGGAACAGCAGGAAAACGATGACAATCGCCGCGGCAAGGAGGGCGAGAAGGAGACCCCAGTTTCCTTTCACAAAATCCCCGGCACCGAGGAGAACCTTCGCGATGGGTGGCAACTCTCCGCCGGTGGACTCAACGAGGCGCCGGAGTTTCGGAATCAGGAAAAAGGTGAACATCGCCGTCACCGCGATCCCCGAAACCACGAGGAAGGACGGATAGATCAACGCGGTGGCCAGCTTGCCCTTCAACTCGGCGAGAGTCGTGAGGTAACGCACCTGGCGCTTGAGGATGTCACCCAACGCTCCCGAGACCTCGCCGGCGGACACGAGATTGCAGTAAAGGTCGTTGAAGCTGGGCGAAGAGAGGCGCAGGGCCGTGGCCAGCGGAACGCCGTCGCGCACCTTTTCGTAACACGACGAAGCCACCCGCCCGATCGCCGGCGACTCGCTGCGCTTCGCGATGGAGTGCAGGGCCGTGTCGAGCTGCACTCCGGCGGCGAGTAGGTCGCTGAGCTCCTCGGTGAACTGCACGAGCTGCTTCGAGGACAGGCGGTTTTCAACCGGGGCCGAAGACACCTTCCTCGCCGGCTTGTCAGGCTTCTCGGACGCCGCCGCCTTCGCTGGCTTCTTTTTCTCCTTCGCCTTCGCCTTCTGTTTGTCCTCGGTCAGGGTCAGGATGCGGCTCCCCTGCTCGTTGAGACGCCGGGTCGCTTCTCCCCGACTCCCCGCCTCGAGGCTGCCCTCGGCGACCGTGCCATCCTTCTGCAGGACCTTGTAGCGGAAGAAAGCCATCTCTCGATACGGTGTTTCAGGTCAGCTCGGTCGAGGAGACGACCTCTTCGATCGTGGTCGTGCCCTCGATGACCTTGCGCCATCCGTAATCCCGCATGTTCGTGAATCCGTCGAGCATGCCCTGACGCTGGAGGTCCTGCTTCGAAGCCCCGCTTACGACCAGTTCCTGCACTTTTTCGGTGATGCGGAAGAGTTCATAGACCGCGGTGCGCCCCCGGTATCCGGTGTGACCGCAGCTGTCGCAACCGAGCGGGTTGGCCGAATAAATCTTGTCCGCGTCCCGCACCGGAAAACCGACCGAACGCAGGAATTCCTCCGAATAATCTCCGCCCGGGACACGGCATTCAAGGCAGAGGCGGCGCACGAGACGCTGGGCAATGAAGGCCCGAACCGAAGCGGCGATGAGAAAGGGCTCGACCCCCATGTCGACGAGACGGGTGATGCCGCCGACGGAGTCGTTGGTGTGCAGGGTGCTGAAGACGAGGTGTCCGGTAAGGGCAGCCTGGACCGCGATTTCCGCCGTCTCGAGGTCGCGAATCTCCCCCACCATGATCACGTTCGGATCTC
This sequence comes from Verrucomicrobiia bacterium, assembly GCA_020439925.1. Taxonomy (GTDB): domain Bacteria; phylum Verrucomicrobiota; class Verrucomicrobiia; order Verrucomicrobiales; family DEV007; genus Arctic95D-9. The sequence continues at coordinate 14,798 of JAGRPC010000005.1, forward strand.
CGCGGAGAATGCTGCGCAGGCCGGAGGCGAAGGTGAGGTTTATCTCGGGCTTCACCGCGATCTGGACGGCTCCCTCGAGGCGGTTCTCGACCGGATCCTCGATCGTGACGATCTTCGTGTCCTCGGAGTTGAGGGCGGAAAGGAAACAGAAAAGGCTCGTCGACTTGCCACAACCCGTCGGCCCGGTCACGAGGACAATGCCGTTGGGCCGCGCGAGGATTTCGTCGACCTGGCGACGCATGTCGGCGAACATGTCGAGCCGGTCGATCGTGAACTTCTCCTGTCCGAGGAGACGCAGGGAAATGCTCTCGCCCTCGATCGCCGGAATCGTCGCGACGCGGGTGTCGATTGGCTGTCCCCCGACCTGCAAGGCGATACGGCCGTCCTGCGGTTTGCGTTTCTCGGCGATATCGAGTCCGGCCATCAGCTTGACCCGGGCGATCACCGAGCTCTGGAGGGCCGCGATATTATCCGGCACCGGCACACGACGAAGCACCCCGTCGATGCGGTAGCGGACCCGCAGGTCGTTTCGCATCGGCTCGATATGAATGTCGGTGGCACGCTGCTTGAGCGCCTCGTTGAGGATCTGATTCACGAACTTCACCACCGAGGCCTCCTCGTCTTCGTCGTCGATGACGTTGATCGTTTCCTTGAAGCTGAACTCGTCGCTGTCCCAGTCGCGATTGGCGAGGAGGTCATCGAAGATGTCGCCCCCTACGCCATAGAACTTCTGCAGGCCGGCGAGCACTTTTCGCCGGGGAGACAGGATCCAGCGAATGGGACAGTTCGTCGCCCGGCGCACGAGTTGTCGGTCGATCGTGGAAAAGGGATCGTAATGGGCGATTTCCAGCAGGGCGGGACGGTTTGAGCCCTCCGCAAACTCGGCCCGCAGGAGAAGGGCGCGGTGCTTGATCGCGATCTGCGGAGGACAGGCCGCCTTGAGCACGTCCGCATTGGCCGTGTCGACGATCGGGTCCTCCTCCCAGGTCAGGTGCAGGCGCTCCGCGAGGTTTTCCCCGAACTCGCGCTCCGAGAGCTCCACGTGGTCAAGGATCCAGTCGATCAGCGAACCACCGTTGAAGAACTGCTCCCTCAGCGCCGGCACATCGACGGACTCCCGCAACTCGACCCCGGCGGCCTCACTGATGAGTCCGAGGACGCGCTCAAATCCCTTTTCGATGGTCGCCTGATCCGCCATGTCCCCCGGAACCCGGGATGGGAAGCATAGCGAAGGCCAAGCCCGGCTCAAACGCTTTGTTTGTCACATTGTTCCGGAGATTTCTCGCAAAACCGCCTCCCAACACCTCAGGACTTGACCAGGCCAGGGAAAACCCGGAAAACTCCCACCCATGACCCCGCATCCGACTCTCTTGCGTCCACGATCGAACCCTCTCCGCTTGCTCTTCGCTTCGCTCTTGCTCACCGTCAGCCTTGCCAAGGCTGGACCGGACGATGACAAGACGGTCCTCTGTTTCGTTTCCCACAAGACCTCGCACGGCTTCGGCGCCCACGAGTATGCGGCAGGCTGCCGTCTCATCGGAAAGTGGCTCGAAGAAGCCTATCCGGAGCAGAAGATCGAGTCCCGCTATGCCATCAACTGGCCCGAGGATCCCGAATCCTTCTTCAAGGACGCCGACACGGTGGTCTTTTTCTGTTCGGGGGGAGGTGGCCACCTCGTGAATGGTCATGTCCCCGAGTTCGACCAGGTCATGCGCACCGGGGCGGGGATTGCCTGCCTGCACTACGGAGTGGAGGTCCCGGTCGGTCCCAGCGCCAAGGGCATGCTCGCGTGGATGGGCGGCTATTTCGAGATGAACTGGTCGGTCAATCCACACTGGGTCGCGAAATTCGAGGTCTTCCCCGGACACCCCGCCGCCAACGGGGTGAAACCTTTCGCGATCGATGACGAGTGGTACTTCCATATGCGTTTCGTGGAGGGGCTGAAAGGGGTGACTCCGATTCTCTCCGCCGTGGCTCCCGCCGAGACCATGACACGCCCCGATGGCCCGCATTCCGGCAACCCCGCGGTTCGTGAAGCCGTCGCCAAGGGCGAACCCCAGCATGTCGCCTGGGTCTACGAACGGGGTGATGACTACCGCAAGGGCCGCGGATTTGGCTTCACCGGCCTCCACTACCACTGGAACTGGGAGGAAGACAGCTTCCGCAAGACGGTTCTCAACGGCGTCGCCTGGAGCGCCCGTCTCGAAGTCCCCGCAAACGGGATCGAAACGCCGAAGCCCACGCGTGAGATCCTCGAAGCCAACGCGCTTGAGTTCGGCGGCGAACAGAACCGGAAGCCGGCGACGGCGAAACAGCCCTGAGGTATCATGCCGGGCGATTCCGAATTCGTCTCGCATCTCCTCGACCTGCTCTCCCCCCTTGGCGGAGTGAGCGCGAAACGCATGTTCGGCGGACACGGCGTCTTCCGCGAGGAACTGATGTTCGGACTCGTCGCCTCCGGCGAGTTCTACCTGAAAACCGACGCGGAGAACCGGCCCGAATTCGAGGCTCGCGAACTGGCGCCCTTTCGCTACGAGTCGAAGGACGGGAAAATCACGGTGATGTCCTATCACCTCTGTCCGGAAGAGGCACTCGACAGCCCTCACGCGATGCAAAGGTGGGCAGCATCTGCTTTTGCCGCGGCGAAGCGCAATGCCTCCAGTCGGAAAGGAAAACGAAGGTGAGCGGACTCCCCTTCCTTCAATCCCCGAATCGCCACTCTTTGATTTTCCCGTCGGCACCCTCGACCCGGATGGAGCGAAACTCGACGGGACTCTTTCCGCCACCCGGAAGATAGAAGCGGACGATGCCGGCTCGACTCTTCACCGGCAGGTCCACCGAGATGGTCACCCATTCCCCACCGGACAGGGTGTAGTCCACGACCTGACCCTCTTTGGGAAATTCGTCCTGATCGTCTTCCTTCCACTGGACGCTCCCCTTGCCGGCCGACCCGGTTTTCACGTCGAGAGTGACACGGAGGGGACCGGTGAGTTTTGCCTGGGCCGTGCCCAGGAAGGGACGGGGGCCCGTCCCGGTGACTTGCAGGACTCCTCCCTCGAGCCTGGTTTCGCACTGCTTGGGAACGAGCCCGGCGGCGTCCTTCACGGTTCCGCCGGGAGCTGCGGGCGATTCCCTCCAGGCCGGATTTGGAATGGGAACCACCGCCCCGGTATCGGCGATGAACTTGTCGATGAGAGCATCCAGTTCGGCCACCTTGGCAGGCTGTTCCTTCGCGAGGTTGCGGGATTCGCCCAGATCGTTTTTCAGGTCGTAGAGTTCCCGGGTTTCGGGATAGTCCCGATGGGGTTCCCACCGACGGATGAGCTTCCAGTCGCCCGCACGCACGGACACGGCCGGAATGAGGTGGGGAAACCAGGTGAAATAGGCCTCGCGTCCGATCGATCCTTTCCCCTCGAGAACGGGCAGGAGCGAAACTCCGTCGACAGGCTGCTTGGAATCCGCCTCCACTCCGGCCACCTCCAGAAGCGTGGGAAAGAAGTCGACCGCCCCCACCACCGCGTCGCTCTCGGATCCGGGCGCGATATGCCCCGGCCACCGCACCATCAGGGGAACGCGCTGACCACCTTCATAGATCCGCCCTTTCCCTTCACGCAAGGGGGCGTTGTTCGTGGGCGGCTTGTCACCAGCCCATTTTCTCCAGTCCTCCAGAAGCGCGGATTTCGGAGAAGCCGCCTTCCGTTCCAGTTTTCCGTCCTCAGGCGTGTTGCTGTGAGTGTTGCCCCCGTTGTCCGATCCGACGAGCACGAAGGTGTTTTCGGCGAGCCCGAGTTCATCGAGCTTGTCGAGGATCCTCCCGAGGCTCTCATCGACGCTGCGGAGCATCGAAGCCATGATGGGATTGCCCTGGACACCCCGGGGGTCGGTCTTTTTGGCAAACTCGGCGGTGTAACTCTCCTTGTGCCCCCAGGGCCCGTGCACTCCGTATTGCCAGAGATTCAGGAAGAACGGCTCGTCTCGATGGGCCTCGAGAAAGGCAAGGGCTTCGTCCGTGACCCGGTCGACGATATACTCTCCATCGGGGCCGTCGGTGATATTGCCCACTTTGTTCTGCCCCGTGGGACGGCCCTCCGTTTTCACTCCATACGGAGAAAAATAACTCGGCGGTCCCGGATCGGGAACACAATACCAGACCGTCTCGAACCCGTGCTGGTCCGGGCGGTGTTCCGGAGCGATGCCCAGATGCCATTTCCCGAAATGCCCGGTCCGGTAACCGGCGTTTTTCAGAAGTTCCGGGAGAACGACAAGGCCGGGATCGAGGAAGTTCCGGCTCGCAGGGTAGAGAAAACGCTGGTTCGGAGACCCCTTTGCCGGGTAAGGCGAGGCTCCCTCGGGGGCGGCGGGCTGATGGCCGGATGCCGAGGTGATGCCGTGCCGGGCCGAATACTGGCCGGTCAGGATCGTCGCCCGAGTCGGGGAGCAGAGCGGCACGGCGTAGGCGTCGGTGAATCGCATGGCCTGCTTCGCGAAGCGCTCGAAGTTCGGCGTCTCATAGTATTGCGACCCGTAGACGGAAGAATCCATCCAGCCCATGTCATCGACGAGGAAAAGGACAAGATTGGGACGACGGGCCTCGTCCGCGGCGGCGGAGAGGACAAGCGAGGACAGGAGGACCAGAAAGGACAGGCGCATGACAGGAAGATGAACCCGGCTTCACGCCGGAGGTTTCCGGAAAGACGGTGAAAGAGCGACCCTCAGACGAGAAGCTCGCGCACCACGTGGCCATGCACATCGGTGAGCCGGAAATCACGCCCGTCGAAACGATAGGTCAGTTTCTCGTGATCGAGCCCGAGCTGGTGCAGGATGGTCGCGTGAAGGTCGTGCATATGCACCTTGTTCTCCACGGCCATGAATCCAAATTCGTCGGTCGCGCCGTGGGCGTAACCCGGCTTGAAACCGCCACCGGCGAGCCAGGTCGTGAATCCCTTCGGATTGTGGTCCCGCCCGGTGCCGTTGCTCTGCGCATAAGGAGTTCGCCCGAACTCGCTCCCGAACCAGACAATCGTGTCGTCGAGCAAACCCCGGCGTTTCAAGTCCTCGAGCAGTCCGGCGACGGGTCGATCGACGGCGAGGGCATGATCGGCGTGTTTCGGCAGATTGGAATGCTGGTCCCAGGCGGGATTTGCGGTGTTGTC
>JAGRPC010000560.1 GCA_020439925.1 Verrucomicrobiia bacterium
CAAGCAATTCGCCCAAGCCGGTCGAAACCCGCTGTTTCTGATCAACGTAGTGAGCGGCGGTGATGCGCGTGTCGCTGTGGCGAAGAAAGCGACTCGCCGCCAGCAGACCGTGGCGTTCGTTGATCAGGCTCCCTGCCTCCTTCCTCAATTCATGGATGGGCTTCTGGACCTGGGCGAGGGGTTTGCCCCCGTCGATCTCAAGGTCGCGGAGCCACTCGAGGAGATGCTTGTGGTGGGTCCGCGCCCGGTAGGCGAGGTAGGCGGCACCGGGACGAGGGGGGCGGGTGGCCTCTACAACAAACTGGTCTTTGGCGCCGGCCTTCCATCCCCTCATCATCGCGAGGAGTTCCTCGTCGATCGGCACGTCGCCGGCAGCCTCTTCGGTCTTGGGTCGAAAGTAGGCGGTGTAATCGATACGGATCTGGCCGCGATCAAAATCGACCTGATCCCAGGTCAGTTTGTCGATCTCGTCGAAGCGGAGACCGGCGAAGAGCGCCAGGGCGAAGATTTTCCACTGCTCGCGCCGACTGGCCTCGCGCTGGTCATGGTATCGCTCTGCCTCAGCACGAAGCGTCTCCCTCCGTTCAACGCTGAGCGAATAGGGGCCTTTCCCTCCCCTTTTCAACCTCGCCGCGGTCATGACTTCGACGTAGTTCCGGACATAGTCCTGCCACTCGACCTCGGACATCGGTCTGGGGGTGGCCAGGTCCCGGATCGCCCGCTCGATCACGGCCGCCGGGTCGATCTTCGAGCGGTAGCGCATCGATTGCCGCGGAAAGAACGGAATCTCCTTGAAGGGATATGGCTCGGGGATGATCAGGGTTTCCGCCACGAAGGGAAGGACCTTTCGACCGAAGAGAGATTTCACGTTTCGAATGACCCCATTCAGAGTGTTTTTCCGAGCCCGTAGCCGTGCGGGATCGGCCTCGCAGTCCAAGAGACTTTTCTTGAGCCAGGCGTGGATCTTCTGAGGGGTGAGCGAGTCGAGCCGAACGGATTCCACCCGCCGCAGCCAAGCCTCGTGTCTGCCCGTTCGCCAATCGTATCGACCTGACCCGTCAATCTCCATCACCTCTGCGACGACGCGACGGAAGCACTTTTGGTATTCGTTGAGGGTCCGCGCCTCGATCTTGGCCACCTGTGCGGCAAGCCCAAGGTATTCCCCGACCGTCGCCACCCTTTTCCGGGGAGCCGGGTGGAGTTTCTCCAGAACAGGCTTCCAACCGAGCGTTTTGATCTCGAGAAAGTGCTTCACGGCCCGAGCCGCAGCCTCCTCTTTATTCGCGGTTCCAAGGGCGACAAAGTGGCGTTCTCCCGCGTGCTGAATCTGGACACCGTAGAAATTCCGGCCCTCCCCTTTTACGAGCCTCTTCTTCCAATATCGGGCATCGGTCTTCCCGAATTGCGCTTGCACTTTGCTTGCACTTTTTCCGTTCATGGTTGCTACCGCCATGATCCGAAAAGATTCCTTTCATGTCAAACAACTCATTGAAAAACAAAAAGTTAAAGTGATCACAACGCAGCTTTAGGGATCATGAAGAATCATAATTAAGAACAATTTCCGAGGACTGTAAATCTGCTGGCTATGCCT
>JAGRPC010000561.1 GCA_020439925.1 Verrucomicrobiia bacterium
TGGTGATTTTGAATTCCCTCCGTCTGCTTGGAGGAGTGACACGGGACGAGGTGTGATGGTCCTGTGGCGGCGAGTTTGCGCCTTCCGGATCGACTTCATGCATTTGGATTTGCCAGTCGCCGCATTCTACCGCCAACCTAAATCCCGGATGGGTCAAGAGTGCGCCACCAACTGAAACCACCTCACTGGATAGTTCTCCTCCCCGGGTTGGCTGGGCCGGTTCCGTTCCCACGTCAACTCGAATCCCGAGGATCGCAGAAGGGCCGGGTAGTTGTGTGAGAACGCAAACTCGTGCCCGTATGGGAGCGAAAGTTCTTCGGTCTCGAGGTCGTGGTCGGTCGCAATGGACTCGGTGATAGCGACAAGGCAGGGTGCGCAGAGGAGTCGAAGTTCGCTGAAAAGATTGCGGAGCTCGTCCTCGAGGAGGTATTCGAAGACTCCGCCGTTTGTCACGAGCACGGTTCTTGGCGCGGGGTTGGCCCGGAGCCAGCCGAGCAGGTCGCCCTCATGGAAAAAGAGCCGGGATGAGTCGCGGTGCCTTTCACGGCACCTTTGGATTTCGCGGGCGTTGAGGTCCACACCGTGAAATGTCGCGATTCCGGGGAGCTTCTCCGACAACCATTCGAGCACCTTCCCGTCTCCGGATCCCACTTCGACCAGGCGTATAGGCCCATTGCCGAGCAGGGGCAGCGACTCGGCGATACGATCCGCGATGACAGCGTGGTGACAAAGGAACAGCTCCTCGAAGCGATGGGCAAAACCCTCGTAGAATTCCGTCGAGGTTCCGGAGGACCAGTAATGGGTGAAGTAACGTCGAAGGGTCTCATGGTCTTTCCGGTCGACAGCGTTGAGGAGATGAGCGTTGCGGATGAGTTTGGCCGACGAGTTCCAGCTGGGGTCAAAGGGGCGCTCGTCAACTCTTTTGGCGAGACCGGGCCGGAGGCATCGGAGGAGATTCCCGACGGCTGCTTTCGCACGGCGGTGAAGAGGGAGGTCGGAGGTCGATCGATAGGCATTCATCAAATTTCAGGAAGCAGTCAGATTATCGGCTGGTTCGGTTCACGCAGAAGTCGAGAGGCGGATCCGCCGCAAGCGGAGCGCGTTGGCAATGACCGAGACCGACGAAAGCGACATGGCCGCACCTGCGATCATCGGGCTGAGGAGAGTCCCGGTGAACGGGTAGAGAATGCCTGCCGCAACGGGAATCCCCAGCGCATTGTAAACGAAGGCGAAAAAGAGATTTTGTCGGATATTGCGCATCACCGCCCGGCTGATCTCCACGGCCCGGCCGATCCCGGCGAGATCACCTTTCACGAGGGTGATCCCGGCGCTTTCGATGGCCACGTCCGTTCCCGTTCCCATCGCGATGCCGACGTGCGCCTCCGCGAGGGCAGGAGCGTCGTTGATGCCGTCCCCGGCCATCGCAACGATTCGTCCCTGGCTCTTCAGTTCCCGGACCAGGTGGATCTTGTCCTCGGGGCTGAGTCCGGCCCGGACCTCGTCAATACCCAGGGTGCGGCCAACCGCTTCGGCAGTAAGCTGATTGTCACCCGTCGCCATGATGACACGAATGCCACGACGGTGAAGGGCGGCGATGGCAGCGGGGGTCAATTCTTTGATCGGATCGGAGATGCCGAGGAGTCCCAGGGCACGGTCTCCAGAGGCGACCCAAACCACCGTTTGTGCCATCCCTTCTAAACGCAATGCCTCCGTTGTGAGCTCTTCGGGGATATTCACCGCGTGGTCGCGCAGGAAAACAGCCTTGCCCACGAGCGCCAGCGTTCCTTCGATCCGCCCGGAAACTCCGCCCCCGGTGGTGGACTCGAAGTCAACGACCTCGGGAAGCAGGAGTCCTTCATCTCTGGCCTCATCAACGATGGCGCGTGCCAGGGGATGTTCGGAACCGACCTCCAACGCGGCGGCGAGGGCGAGCATGCGGTCGGCATCCTCTCCCTCCGCTGCGAACCGGCTGGTGAGATGCGGCTTGCCGGCGGTGAGAGTTCCCGTCTTGTCGGTGATGAGAGTATCGACCCTTCCCGCCGTCTCGATGGCTTCGGCGTTTTTGATGAGGATGCCCGCCTGCGCGGCGCGTCCGACACCGACCATGATGGACATCGGGGTGGCGAGACCCAGGGCACAGGGACAGGCGATGATGAGAACGGCAACGGCATTGACGAGGGCGAAGGCCAATGCGGGGTCCGGTCCCCAGACGGCCCAGACCACGAAAGTGACGAGGGAGATGAGGATGACCGCCGGAACAAAATATCCCGCCACGGTGTCGGCGAGTTTCTGGATCGGCGCCCGGCTCCTCTGTGCTTCGCTCACCATGTGGACGATCCGGGATAGGAGGGTATCGCCGCCCACTTTCTCGGCACGCATGAGGAAGGTACCCGTCTGATTGACGGTGGCACCGATGACCGTGTCCCCCTCGGCCTTCGCGACGGGGATCGGTTCGCCGGTGATCATCGACTCGTCGACGTTGCTCCTTCCCGAGGTGACGACTCCGTCGATGGGGATCTTTTCACCCGGCCGGACCCGGAGGATGTCACCAATCTGAAGCTGATCGATCGGCACCTCTTCCTCTTGCTCATTCCTGAGTCGGTGGGCTGTCTTTGCGGCGAGACTGAGGAGGGCCTGAATGGCTTGACCCGTCCGGCTGCGGGCCTTGGCTTCGAGGAGTTGTCCGAGGAGGACAAGCACAGTGATGACGGCGGCGGCCTCGAAATAGAGTCCGACTTCGCCATGACTTCGGAAGGAATCCGGGAACAGTCCCGGTGCGATCACCGCCACCGCGCTGAAGAAATAGGCAGCCCCAACTCCCACGCCGATGAGAGTGAACATGTTGGGGCTCCGATTCAGGAGCGAGCGCCAGGCCTTGACGAAAAAGCTCCACCCTGCCCAGAGCACGACCGGGGTGGCAAAGGCGAACTCGATCCACTTCGAGATCGGTCGAGGAACGAATTCCAGGAGGTGCCACGAGGGAATCATCCCACCGATTGCGATGACGAGGACTGGAATCGTGAGCGCGAGGCCGATCCAGAATCGGCGAGAAAGACTGCGCATTTCCTTTGCCTCGTGGTCGTCGGAGTCGTCCACGGGCGACATGGGCTCGAGAGCCATCCCGCACTTCGGGCAATCGCCCGGATGGTCTTGAACCACCTCGGGGTGCATGGGGCAGGTGTAGAGCGTCTTCGACTGCCCCCGCCATGCCGGGTTTCGCTCCAGGGCCATGCCACATTTCGGACAGTCACCCGGTGCGTCGGAAGTCACGCCGGGGCACATCGGGCAGAAAAACTTCGAGGCCGGCGATGGCACGACCGTTTCGTGCCCTTCATGATCGTGATGCTGGCAACAGGAAGCTTTCTTGACTGGCTCCTGATCGGGCCTCGGGTTGGATAGTTCACTGCCTTGATTCATGAAGGACGCTCGGTGTGTTCAGTTGTGGTTGGTGGGGCGACCGTCCCGCGGGACGAAGAACCCGTCAGAAGGGGCTTCCTTCTGACGGGGATCGAGGTCAATGAATTTGCTTCAGGATCACTTCAGTTTGGCGAGGTACTTCGCCGGATCGGCCTCGAACTTCTTGATGCAGGACTTGCAGCAGAATTTGATCTCCTGCTCGTCGTAGACTTTTACGACCGGTTTTCCCATGCTGCCGAGTTCCTCGCCGGTGACGAGGCAGACCTTGAGGGGATAAGGCGCGGTAGCCGCAAAGAGGAATCCGGCACCGAGCAGGCTGGAGAGTAGAATGAGTGTCTTTTTCATCGATTGATTGAGGTTTGGTTTTTGTTTTGGCGACCGCCGGAAAGGCGGGCTTTCAACGAGTCAAACTCCGCCAAAGCTCCGACCCCTCTGACTTTCTGCTCGGGTCTAATGCGACGGTTCGCGTTCACTTCAGTTTCTCCAAGTATTTGGCGGGATCGGCGTTGAATTTCGGGATGCAGGAATCGCAGCAAAGACGCACTTCCCTGCCTTCGTGGGTCAAGACGACAGGATCGCCCATGCTTCCGAGAGCCTCGCCGGAGACCACGCAATTGGTGAGAGGGTAGCCGCCTCCTTCTGTTTTTTTATCACAGGAAGTGAGGGTGAGTCCGGCCAGGAGCAGGCCGAAAAGGAGCATGGAAGTCGATTTCATAGGTTTGGTTTTGGCTTTTATTTCAGAACAACAAAGCTGCCATCGGGGCGGGCGTAGGCGGCGGGATAGCTCCACACCGGCAGGGTTTCCCCATCGCCAGAGGTGGTGACGCGCCCTTCGGGATCGAGCGTGTCCCAATGCAAGGTTCCGGCCTTCGACCAACCGGATCCGATGACGCTGGCGATGAGCGTCTCACCTCGCGCATTCCTCGCCATGACGGGATGTTTGGCGTTGGTCGGGCCGATTTTCCGCGTGCTGTCTCCGCCATCACCCAGGATGCCAGTGAAGATCTGGCCGTCGTTTTCCCACGCGGCTCGGAGCGACGATGAGGTGGGCGAAAGGCTTGCGCTGCTCATCGGGCATCTCGCGACCCGCCAATCGTCGAGCTTTTCGAGATTGCTCTTTCCAGCCTTCGCCGTGATGACTGTCATGCCGCGTTCGTCCGGTGCGGTCGCTGCGCGATAGAGCACCGTGAGGGTGTCGTCGTCGGCCAAATGGGCGCGTAACGAGCAGCAGGCACAGACACCGGGCTGTCCGGCGTTCAGCGGGGCGGGTTCCGTGAAAGTGCGGCCATCGTCGGCAGAATACCGCACCCAGACGAGACGGGCGCTTTCGCCCTCCTCACCGGCCGGGGCGGCATGCCAGACGACGGCGACATTCCCTTTTTCATTGGCGGCGATGGAGGCGCCGCCATCGAGCGAGGTGGTGTCCCCCATTAAATTCTGTTGGGGGCTGAAGGCTTTTTCGCCGGGATGGAGCCGAGCATGGAGCATGGGAGCACGCCTCATCATTTCTTTCTTTCCACCCGTGCTGCCATTCCAGATGACGTGCACGCTGCCATCTTTGCCCAGCGCGATCTGAGCCCCCCGGATCGTCCCGGAGGCGATGGCGGATCCCGCCTCGCTATTCACGTTGACGGGTGCGGCCCAATCAACGCCATCGACACGTCGGGTCGTGTAGCGGATGTCGCAGGCCTTCGGATCTCCTTTGAGGTAGACCAGATGCACGATGCCGTCGACGGAGACGACGACCTGCGGCTGGAGGCCCGGTTCCGGCAAAGACTCGACCCGCACCTGAGCGTCGCTGCTGACGGTGATGAACCACAAGGACGAGAGAAAGAGGAGGAGTCGCTTCATGGAGGTGGGGTCGGTTTGATATTATCCTTTCCCGAGAGACTCGTGGAGCGAGCCCTTCTTGAACTCGCGCCCGCGCAGCCAGAGGAAGATCACGGGCGTGACGATGAGGATGTGGACGAGGCTGGAGATCATTCCGCCGATCACCGGGGTGGCGAGCGGTTTCATCACTTCGGCCCCCTGGCGGTGGCTCCACATGATGGGGAGCAGGGACGCGACGATGGTGGCGACGGTCATGACCTTGGGCCGGAGACGCAGACGCGCCCCATCCTTCACCGCCTGAACGAGATCCTCGTAGGTGAAGGCGCTCCCAAGTTTTGCCATGCGGTTTTTCACGGTTTCCTCGAGGTAGACGACCATGACGACGCCGGTCTGGACGGCCGTGCCGAAGAGGGCGATGTAGCCGACCCAGACCGCCCCGTTGAAATTGTAGCCGAGGAGCTTCTGCAGGAGAACGCCGCCGCTCAGTGCAAAGGGGACCGCGAGCATCACGTGGGCCGCCTCGAGAGCGCTGTTATAGACGATGTAGAGCAGCACAAAGATGATGAGGAGGACGATGGGGAAAACGACCTGCATCGTCTGCACGAAGCGGCGCTGGTTTTCATACTCGCCGGTCATCTTGTAGGTCATGCCCTCCCAGTCGATGGTCTTGAGTTTCTCCTCGACCTCCTGAACAAAACCCCCGAGGTCGCGGTCCTGCACATTGGCCTGGACGTAGGAACGAAGTCGCCCGTTCTCACTCGCGATTTCATTCGCTCCGACCTCACGGGTGATTTGGGCGACCATGCCGAGCGGAATGTAGGTGACGGGCGAGTCGCCTTTCTCCGGGGCCGTTCCGGCCGTGGCACCGGCAGCGCCACCCCCTCCCATCCCGCCGCCGCCCATCGCCGCTCCGCCCGAGGCTGCCATGCCCGCCCCCGAAGTCACGAGGATGCTGCTGAGTTCTTCGATGTCGTCGCGCTCGCTCCGCTGCACCCGGATCTGAATGGGGAAACGCTGGCGCCCCTCGATCGTGGTGCTGACATTCTTGCCGCCGATGGAGATCTCCACGGCGTCGAGCACATCCTTAGCGCTGAGTCCGTAGCGGGCCATGGCCTGCCTATCCACCTTGATGTTCAGGTAGGGTTTGCCCTGCACGCGCGAGGGTGAGACGCCCGCCGCGCCGTCGATCGTGTTGATCAGTTTTTCGACCTCGAAGGCCTTCTGCTGGATCTTGTCGAGATTGTCGCCATAGATCTTCACGCCGACCTGCGCCCGGATGCCGGTGTAGAGCATGAGGATACGGTTTTCGATCGGCTGGAGAAAGGCGGGCACATAGCCTGGCACCTCCTTCATTTTCTCGGTCAGCTCGGCCTTGAG
>JAGRPC010000562.1 GCA_020439925.1 Verrucomicrobiia bacterium
TTCTCGGCATCGGCGATGAGGACTCGTCCTTTCGGATCCATCGCCACATACTTCGGACCATTCATACTGGCCTCCGAGGCAGGGCCACCGTCGCCGCCATAACCCTTCGTTCCCGACCGGTTCACGACGATGCGAGCTCTGCCGTCCTTCACCGCGGCGAGGGAATTGCCTCCGCGAAGGAGCACGTAGAGCGTGCCGTCCACTGCCAGGGTCGCGGCGCGGGCGTCCCCCATGGGGGTTTCGAGAGCCTTATCCCCGTCGACCGGCAATCCCTTCTTTCCGTTGCCCGCCACGGTCGAGAGCAGTCCGCTGGCGAGTTCCACCTGGCGCACGCGATGGTTCCCGATGTCGGCGATGAGGACCAGCCCCTCGTCCGGGGAAAGTCCCGCCGTCATCGCGACATTGAACCTTCCCGCCGTCGCCGCGCCTCCGTCGCCTCCAAAGCCCTTCTCTCCCGTTCCCGCGAGCGTGCCAACCGCACCGCTCTTCAAATCGAAACGTCGCACGCGGTGATGGAAGGAATCGGCGATGATCGCCACCCCGTCACGAGTGATCTGAATGTCGTGCATTCCATGGAAGGCAGCCGCAAGAGGATCCGGACCGTCTTTCACATCCGAGCCTTCCGCAGGTTTCGCCTTCTCGGCATCGTGCTTCGCTCCGGCAATGAACGCGAGAACACCATCCTTCACCCGGAAGACCTGGTTCGCCTTGGTGAACTCAACTCCGTAAAGGGTGCCCTCCGCATCGAAGTCGACACTGAAGGGCTCGCTGACTTCGACAGTCGCGGGACTACCGACAATGACCTCGACCTCGCCGGCACGCAGAAGGGGAGAAATTGCCAGCAACAGAAGAACGAAGAAAGCCACGTGTTTCATGGCCCCACCCTGTCCCGCCGACGCTCCCATGAAAAGGGCGCAATCTCGGAATCCCCACAAAAGGCGGCCGATGCTCCTTAAATTTCCCGCCCCTCGGGCAGGGCAACGACGTTGAAATACTTTTTCATCGCCGGCCTCTCCGCGGCGGCAAAGGGCAGAAAGCGGATGCCTTCTTCCGTCACCTCCGGACGGTGAAGACGGTAGCCGATGCTCTCGAGATACTCGAGAGGAGGCTGGGCTTTGGCCCGCTCCCCCACCCCGCTCTCGAAGACCAGGGCCGGCCCCAGCTTCCGCAGGGTTTCCTCCGCTCCCTGGAACACCCCCAGTTCGTGTCCCTCAACATCGACCTTGATCACATCGATTCGATCGAAAGGCAGTGAATCCAGTCGCACCAGCGGCACCGGCAGGCCCTTTCCGGAGCTGTCGATACGAGCCAGTCCGCTGTGCCGCGGCACCGACATTCGCACTTCTCCATCGACCTTGCCCACTGCGGTCTGGCGGACCTCGACCCAGTCGCCGAGCCCCGCCTGATTCACCACCTCGACGAGGTCCTCGAAGGTCGACGGCACCGGCTCGAAGGCGACGATTTTTCCACGGAACGACTCCCGGGAAGCGAGGAGAAGCGGGAAATAACCCCAGTTGCTCCCGATGTCGAGCATGACTCCGTCATCCGGCAGGAGCGCCTCCAGGCTCCTCGCCACCGTCACTTCATAACCCGCGGCATAGGCGGAAAAATAGAGGGGATTGAACTGCCGGTTAAAGGCGTTGAGACGCAGAGTTACCGGTCGGCCGCGGACCTTCAGATCGACCTCGAGCTTCGCTCCCCGCGGCCAGCGCCTGGCCTCGCACAGGTAAAAGAGCGGGCGGGCGAGCGCCTGGCGGACTCCGCCCCTTTTCCGACCGTGCCCCGAACGGAACGCGGCCCGGTAGAGCCGGTTGATGAGGGAGGGTCGGACCCCAGTGATCGGTAGCTTCATCGGGTGGAAAACCCGATCTTAAGGCACCTCACCCAAAGGTCAAAAGCCGCGCCTCCTCAAATCTCGACCCACTGTCCCGGGATGGGCACGGGATACTGCCCGTTTTCGTCGGCGACAAAGGGCGGCTCGCTGTCGTAATCGAGAGTGTCGATGCCGGGGAACCAGCGGAATTCGGAGGCCATCGCCTCTTCCCAGGTAATGACGCGCCCCATGTGGGTGGCGGCGCGGCCCATGATCGCGGTGAGGTTCGAGAGCGCGGCCCGCTTCGCCTGGTTGAAGGGCGTGTTCTCGCGGATCGCCTTGGTGAAGTCGTTCCACTGCGCCTGCCAGGGTGTGAATTCCTCCTTGGGCGCCTCCCAGAGCACGTTGTCGTCGGCGATGCGCTTGTCCTTGAAGATCTTCGTCGTGCCCGCGTGGATGTTGCCCGAGAACTGCGCGGCCTTCTCCGAACCCTGGATGTAGGTGGCGAAATCGTTGTGGCATTTCGGAATGTAACGCACGTAATCGTAGGCCTTGGTGCCGTCGGCAAAGGTCCACTCGACGGAGTAGGAGTCGAGATTCTGGCCCTTGTCGGTGTTGTTGAAGGCCCGACCGCCGATGCCGTGGGCGGAGACGGGGTATTCCCCCTTGATCCAGCAGAGCTCGTCGATCTGGTGGATGTCCATCTCTGACCAGAGCCCGCCCGAGACCCAGAAGAACTTGGTGAAGTTCCGCAGTTGCCATTCGAGATCGGACTTGTCGTCCGGCTTGGGACCGAGCGGCCCGGAGGGCCCCATGCGGTAGGCGCTGATGCTCTCGACGGAACCGATCTCTCCGGCGGCGATGCGGCGGAGCAGCTCGGCGCGGTTCACCGAGTGACGGCTCATCACTCCGGCGGCGACCTTCACCCCGCGGGCCTCGGCGTCCTCGGCCGCCTTGAGAACCCGGCGCACCCCCGGAGGATCGGTGGCGAAGGATTTCTCCATGAAGACATTCACTCCCTTCGAGACCGCATACTCGAGCTGCTGCGGGCGAAATCCCGCGTAGCCCGTCAGCATGGCGACGTCGCCCGACCCCGGACGCAGGGTGTCGATGGCCCGCTTGAAGGCGTCGAAGCCGATGAAGCGATTGTCCGGCGCCACCACGGCACGCTCCTTGTATTTGCCCTCGATCGCGACACGGGACCGTTCGAGCCGGTCCTCGTAGAGATCGGCCATGGCAGTGAGGGCGACGCCGTCGTCCGCATCCATCGCGTTGGCCACCGCGCCGCTGCCACGACCGCCGCAGCCGATGAGGGCCAGGCGGATCTGGTCGCTTCCCGCCGCGTGGACCGCGGGAATGGAAAAACCGGCGAGGACGGAAGCGGCGGCGGCTTTGCCCGTGCCGGAAAGGAAATCGCGACGGGTCCGGACTTCGGGGGAATCGTTCGGGGCGGAGGGAATCTCTTCGTTCATGGTTCCATCCTCGCAAGGCTGACCGTCCCGGCCAAGTACGCCTTCACGGGGTTCCACGACGGAGTCGCGTGATCCTCCGTTTCCTCCACATGGCTCTTGCCTTGAAACCGTCCCGGCTTTCGAATAAGCGATATTCCCCCATGCATCGCTTTCTCCTCATCCTGTCAGGGCGAGGATGAGGAGAAAGCGATGCATGG
>JAGRPC010000563.1:0-1806 GCA_020439925.1 Verrucomicrobiia bacterium
CAGCTCATGAGCGCCGGATCGGGCGTGACCCACAGCGAATTCAATCCCTCCCGCAGCGAGGGGACCCACATCCTGCAGATCTGGATCCATCCCCACACGAGGGGACTCGTTCCCACCTATACCGAATGGCATCCCGAAGAGGGTCAAGTCCATCCCAAGACCCTCCTCATTTCCCCGGACGGACGGGAAGGGTCCGCCACGATCCGCCAGGACGCCTCGGTCTTCCGGATTCTTCTCGAACCCGGCGAGGAAGTGGTTCACGAGCTCGCTGCCGGCCGAGGACTGTGGCTGCAGGCCATCCACGGCGAAATCCACCTCAACGGGACTCGCCTTTCCCCGGGCGATGGAGCCAGCAGTGAAGACGCCGGGATTTTCCGGATAGCCGCGGCGACCGAACCCGTCGAGGCGCTTCTCTTCGATCTCGCCTGACCGCACCCGATCTCCCCCACCCTGACAAATCAATACACCCACGATCCCCACAACCATGAAACATCTCCCCACGATCGCCCGCTACCTCCTCGGTATCCTCTTTCTCGTCTTCGGCCTCAATTTCTGGCTCGGATTCCTGCCCGTACCACCCCCCGCCGAGGGCAGCCCCGCCGCCGCTTTCATCGGCGCGCTCTACGGTTCCGGTTTTCTCACGGTGGTAAAGGTCCTCGAGGTGCTCGGCGCGGTCCTCCTGCTGTACGGCCGCTTCGTGAACCTCGCCCTCGCCTGGCTTGGGTCCATTGTCGTGGTCATCGGCCTCTATCATGTTTTCCTCGTCAAGGGCGGTTATCCCATGGTCCTTGTCCTCGGTGCGCTTTCGCTGACCGCCCTCGCCGGGCGCCGCGATTTCGTAGATGCCCTCCTCGCCCGGAAGTGATTCCCGCACCGACAGGGCACAAGGCGGGAGCAGAGAATCCCTCTCTCCCGCCACTCTCCCCGGGTTCCGATTTTGGTTGCCAAGCGGGTGGCCCGTCGAAAGAATCGATCCATGCCCGCCCTTCGCTTCCTGGCGTTGATTGTTCTCTTTGCGGCGTCCCTGAAACAAGCGGGGTCGGCCAGGGCCTCGGGAGCCGATCTCATCATCGCCGGGTTCGACGCTCATCTCGAAGCGCATCCCGGGGGCGAGTCTGCCTTCACCTTCCGGCGGTCCGACTATCAGGACGACCTCACGAAGCTGCCCATCGGCGTGTTCGATTCCGGCATCGGTGGCCTCACCGTGCTGGAGGCGATCCTCACGCTCGATCAGTTTCACAACGATTCCCTCCAGCCAGGACCCGACGGACGTCCCGACTTCGAGAATGAACGTTTCGTCTATCTCGGAGATCAGGCCAACATGCCCTACGGCAATTATCCCAAGGCCGGCAAAACCGGCTTCCTTCGGGAGCTGATCCTGAAAGACACCGTCTTTCTCCTCGGACGGCGTTATCGTGAAAACGCGGAGGTCCTGCAGGACAAACCTCCGGTGAAGGCCATCGTCATCGCCTGCAACACCGCCACGGCCTACGGCCTCGATGACGTTCGCCAGTTCCTGAAACGCCTGCAGCTTCCGGTTCCCGTTGTCGGCGTGGTCGAGGCCGGGGCGAGGGGGCTTCTCGAAACCGGTGAAACCGGAGCGATCGGCGTGCTCGCAACGGTCGGCACATGCGACAGCGGCGTCTATCCGCGCACCATCCAGGGAACGCTGGGACGGGCCGGTCGCGGAGTCGCCACGATCACCCAGTTGGGAAGCGCCGACCTCGCCGCCGTGATCGAAGGAGATCCCACTCGTGGGCGTTCCCTGCCAGACCAGGTGACCGCGGATGTGCGCCGGCTGGTCGA
>JAGRPC010000563.1:1995-2184 GCA_020439925.1 Verrucomicrobiia bacterium
GCGGACTGGACCGCACGCCAGCTCTTCCGCGACCTGGCAAGGGCCGGACTGCGTCGCCGGAACGGATCCAGGGAAGCCGGTGAACGAGACCTCTTTTTCCTCTCCGTCGCCGACCCGGCCTGCCCGGGGATCGTCCTGAATCCGGAAGGTTCCCTGAGTGACGATTACAAATACGGTCGTGAAACCGGA
>JAGRPC010000077.1 GCA_020439925.1 Verrucomicrobiia bacterium
TTGAATGAAATTACAGAAAATATAAAATTTCTGTTGATTTAACAAACTGAGAGGTTTTTGTACCTTTGTAATCTCTTTTCCCTTGCCCCCTTGCTCCTTTTTCTGGCATGGAGGGTGCTCAAGGAAAACTAATCCGCTTCTCAAAAATGAAAACCGCTACTCTCATGGCAAGCATCGGCGCGATGGCCTTCGGCGTTACCACGTCCGGAGTTCTCGCGGGTGACTGGGGCAAAGCCCCTGTGGACAAAACCCCGATCGAAGAATGTGTCGATCTCGGCGGCGAAATCAGCGCCGGTTACGAGACCGACTACGTTTTCTACGGGGTGCGATTCGCTCGCGACAGCGTCTGGACCGACGTGAACTACAGCTTCGACAGCCTCGCCGTGCCCGTGACCGTTGGTGCCTGGTATCTCAACGGCATCAATGGCGGCGGCCCCGGCTACGATGAGCTCGACCTCTACGTCGACCTTACTCTCGGCACCTACGCCGGCTTCGACTTCAACCTCGGCTACTACCACTACATGTTCCCCGAGTTCCGCAGCAACGTCGCTTCGACGGGCGGCTACGGTGAAATCTACCTCGACGTGTCCCGCAGCCTTGGTTTCGTCGACTTGAGCTACAGCGCCATCCAGGCCTTCGGTGGACGTGGAACTGCTGCTGGCTGGTTCCACGAAATCGGGCTCGAAAAGTCCTTCCAGCTTTGTGACGCCGCCGCCATCGTCATCGGTGCGGGTGTCGGTTACAGCGACGGCTATTACGACAGTGCGACCTTCGGTCTCCTCCGCGACTCCGGCTGGAACCACTACTATGTGAAGGCTTCCATGCCGATCGAGCTGAATTGCCGTACCACCCTGACGCCCTACATCGGCTACAACGGTGCCCCCGATACCTGGATTGCCGATGGCATCAACGTGGGCCTTGGACCCCAGTCCGACATCCTCCACGGCGGGGTCTCCCTGACTGTCTCCTTCTGATCCGCCCGGATTCAAAAGGATTTCAAGAGAGTCCGATCTTCAAAACCTCCCTCCCGGAATACGGGACGGGAGGTTTTTTTCGGCCCCCGCCATTCCACGAATCCACGGGGCGGCCCAATCCGCTGGACAAGCCACGCCGCCCCCCTCACCTTGGGATCATGGCAAACCTCCTCGACCAGCTCAAGCAACACACCGTCGTAGTCGCGGACACCGGCGACTTTGAATCGATGCGGGCCTACCTGCCGCAGGATGCGACAACCAACCCCTCGCTCATCCTGAAGGCCGCACAGCTGGAACCCTACGCCCCCCTGGTGGACAGGGCAGTCGTGGACATGAAATCATCCGCTCTCTCCGGCGAAGCGCTCGTGTCGGCCATCATCGATCGAGTCCTCGTTGAGTTTGGCAGGGAAATCCTTGGCATTGTCCCGGGCCGGGTCTCCACCGAAGTCGACGCGCGACTCTCTTTCGACACCGGGGCCACCTTGGCCAAGGCTCGCGAAATTATCCGACTCTACGAAGCCGAGGGAGTCCCGCGCGAACGTGTCCTCATCAAGATTGCCTCGACCTGGGAGGGCATCCAGGCGGCCTCCCAGTTGGAGAAAGAGGGTATCCACTGCAACCTGACCCTCTTGTTCTCCCTCGTCCAGGCCGTGGCCTGCGCCGAGGGCGGCATCACCCTGATCTCGCCTTTCGTCGGCCGCATCTATGACTGGTTCAAGAAGAGCACCGGAAACGAATACACCGGAGCGGACGATCCGGGTGTTCAATCGGTTCGCCGCATCTACACCTACTACCGCCAGTTCGGTTACCCCGTCGAAGTCATGGGCGCGAGCTTCCGCAACACCTCGCAGATCCTCGAACTCGCCGGCTGTGACCTTCTCACGATCGGTCCCAACCTCCTCGAGGAACTCCAGAACGCCGAAGACATTGTGGAACGGAAATTGTCTCCTTCACTCGCCGTTGAGTCTCCGTTGGAAAGGATAGACGCGAGCGAAAACTCCTTCCGATTCCAGCTCAACGAGGACGCCATGGCCACGGAGAAAACGGCCGAGGGCATTCGCCTCTTCTCCGCCGACATTCGGAAAATGGAGGCTCTCATCACCGGGAAACTCTGAGGAGCAGCCCCAATTACACCCGACATGCTCACGTCCCAATCCCGCCGCTCTGACTTTCCCGCCCTCGAAGGTATCACCTATCTCAACACCGCCGCGGAAAGCATCCCCCCCCTCTGTGTCGGCGAGGCGATCGGCCAATACTGGCGGGACAAGCTGCTCGGCATGCGCGGACGCGAGCCACACTTCGCCGCAGTGGAATCCTGTCGCGAGATCAGTGCGAAGATGCTGGGCCTGAAGACGGGGGAGGTTTCCTTCTGCTCCTGCAGTTCAGAGGCCTACAACCTCCTCGCAGGAGCCCTCGACCTTGGGCCAGAAGACGAGGTCGTCGTCTCCGATCTCGACTTTCCCGCGGGAGCGACCCCGTGGCTGCGCGCATCCCGTGCCCCACGATTGCGCGTTTGGGAGGCTTGTCAGGGTGAACTGCGCACGGAGGACCTCCTCCCTCTGCTGAACTCGAAGACACGCCTCGTTCAGGTTTCGCTGGTGAGCTTTTACAACGGCTTCCGCGTGGACTGGCCAGCCCTAAGGGAGGCAGTGCGCTCGCTCGCACCGAAGGCAGTTCTCTCGGTCGACATCACCCAGGCCCTGGGCCGGATCGAGCTCGACTGTGACGGAGCCGACATTCTCATCTCGAGTACCCACAAGTGGACCCTCGGTATTCACGGAGGATGCATCGTCGGGATTCCGGAAGCAGGCGCGGAACGTCTCACGACCCGGGCGGGAGGGTGGTTTCATCTCGACAACGCGTTCGACGCCGATCGCTTCGAACGCGCCGTGGCCAAGCCGGGTGCCGCGAGTTTCTCCGTGGGCATGCCGAACTTTGTCTCGCTCTACGCTCTGAACGCTTCCCTGCGCTATCTTGACGGAATCGGGATTTCCGCTATTTCCAGCCAAGCCGATCCGCTCGTGAGCCGGGTCCATGAGGGACTCGCCAGCTTTGGCATCGAACCGCTCGCCCCGCTGCGTCCCGGAGCCCCCACGGGAATCGTCTCCTTCAAGCACCCGCGTTCGGCGGAAATTCATGCTAGGCTGGATCTCGAGAACATCCACGTGATGCACCACGCCGGGCGCATCCGTGTCGCCGTTCACGGATACAACACCCGGGAGGATGTCGAAGGGCTGTTGGACGTGATCGGCGAAGCCGCTATGCTCACGTGAAGAACACCCGCTCCGCCGTGTCGTGCAGGATCGCTGCCTTCTCCTCAACGCTGAGAAAATCGAGCCCTTCCCGCACCAGTCGAACCGCATCGGCGTAATTGTGACCGGGGCCCACCTGATAGGGGCAGTCACTGGCCCACATCAACCGCCCCGCTCCAAAGGCATCCCGGACCCGCCGGATCATCGGGGCAAGGTCATTGTAGGGCGGCTGCTTCTTCCCGAGGGCATAGAAGGCCGAGGTCTTTACGTGCACGTGCGGGTGGTCCGCGAGGCGGCAGAGGCTGTCGAGCTGCTCATCACGAATCTGCCCGTCCGCCCCGATGCGCGCGAAGTGATCGATGACCACCCGGGTCTTCGGATAGCGCCGGCACATGTCACCGATGAGGGGCAGCACCTCGGGCCCGATGAGAGGACAGATGGCAAGCCCCTCGTCCGCTGCCGTCTCCCACATCTTCGCCATCCCGGTCGAGCCGATCCACGCATCGGGAGGCGTTTTCCCGGGAGCGACGCGGAATCCGCGCACTCCCTGCTCGGCGAGGTCACGCATCGCCGCACCCGGATCCGCTCCCGATTCATCCACGATGCCCACGCCGGAAAAGACCCCGGGAAATCGCCGCATCGAATCGAGCATGTAGCGGTTGTCATAGCGGTAGTAGCTCATCTGGATGAGAACGATGCGTCCGATCCCGTTCGCTTTCGTGTGGATGAAAAGTTCCTCCGGAGTGAAACTCGGCGGTTTCATCTGCGAGACTTCGAATCCCGAGGCCAGCGGGTAGCGGACGATATCGGGCGTCCAGACATGAACATGGGCGTCGATGTCGCCATCGACAGCGGCACGGGCCTGGCGGGGAAGAGCGGCGATCGCCGCGCTCGAAGCAGCGCCGACGAGGAATTCGCGACGGGAAGACAGGTTTGACATGGCACCAGAGGATAGTCGGAGCCGACCGAGGTTGAGGAGGCACGCGTTCGAGGCGGAGGTCCTGAACGGAGCACGGACCCAAATCAGGCGGGCGTGACTCCTCGAAGGCGGTCCAGTCGTAAGCCTTGTCGCCGGCGCACGTCCTATCCCACGGTAATCCGCCGGATTTGCGATTGATTCGCCCTGCTTCCCTCGCCACATTCCCCGCCCATGGAAAACGTCATCATCATCGGAACCGGCTGCGCCGGCTGGACCGCCGCCATCTACACCGCACGCGCGAATCTGCGGCCCCTCGTCATTTCCGGCGAGCAGCCCGGCGGCCAGCTCACCACCACCACGGAAGTGGAAAACTTTCCGGGGTTTCCCGAAGGAGTCATGGGCCCGGACCTGATGATGCGCATGCAGCAGCAAGCGGAGAAGTTCGGAACCCGGGTCGAATACGACCGGGTCGAAAGCCTCGCGAAACAGGAGGATGGCAGCCTCCTTCTCAAGACTTCCGGGGGCGCCGAATACCGTGCCTGGACGGTCATCATTGCCACGGGAGCCAGCCCTCGCCACCTCGGCCTGCCAAACGAGAAGGAGCTGGTTGGACACGGGCTGACTTCCTGCGCCACCTGCGACGGAGCTTTTTATCCCGATGTTCCCGTAGCCGTTATCGGCGGGGGCGATTCCGCCTGTGAGGAAGCAAGCTTCCTGACCCGTTTCGCGAGCAAAGTCTATCTCGTTCACCGCCGGGAAGAGTTGCGCGCCTCGAAGATCATGGCCGATCGTGCTCTCGCCAATGCGAAGATCGAACCGGTATGGAACTCGGAAGTGAAGGAGTATCTCACCGATGAAAACGGAGATATGCGAGCCATCCTCGTTCACAACCGTGTCACCGGAGCCGATTCGGAGATCGAGGTGAAGTGTGTCTTCGTCGCGATCGGTCACGACCCCAACACCGCCTTCCTCGCCGGGTCCGGAGTTGAGCTTGACCCCGACGGATACATCCTGCAGGACGGACACTCGACCCGATCGAATATTGCGGGCGTTTTCTCCGCCGGCGATGTCGCCGACCACGTCTACCGCCAGGCGATCACGGCTGCCGGTAACGGCTGCCAGGCGGCCCTCGACGCGGAACGCTACATCGCGGCCCTTGAGTCCTGATATCTCGGAGGGTTCCGCTGCCTCTTCAGAGCCGGGCGAGTGTTTGTCTTGCAGGAGACCCGCCGAGACGGTAAGGTCTCTTCCCCTGATCATGGAACGAGCGATTTCAATGCGAGGCGCCCTCTGCGGAGTGATGTTGCTGATGGCAGCCACGGGCCTCCAGGCACAGTTCCATTCGAAGACCTCGACCGGAAACACCGGGGTGAACCAGGCCGGGATGAACGCCGCCTCTGCTCAGGCGGGCCAAGCGCGCGCGGGTGCCGCCACCTCTACGGGAACCGCTCTCTCCGGCGGCGGTTTGGGAGGAGGGGACATGATTCTGCCGGACGGCACGAAACAGGCGCTGAGCCAGTACAAGGTGAAACTGGGACAGATGCAGGGGAAACCGGTCGACATCTGGGGCCGAGCCATTCACCACTCCGATGGTTCCTTCACCGAATCGAAGCAGGACACGGTCACCAACACCCTCGAACAGATCACCAAGAGCAAGAACGGCGTGCTTCTGCAACGCCGCATGGTCATGCTGGATGAGTTCGGACGGCCTGGCGAGGTCCTCATCTACGACGGGCGCGAGCAGTTCAAATATCGAGGCGTGCAGATCTACGACACCCTCGGACGCTTCGCCGAGGAACAGCTTTACGATGCCAAAGGAACCCTGATCCGCCGCAAGGTGCAGGAATACAACCCACGTGGCGAAAAGCTCCCGCTCAGGTCATGGGATTACGTCGCCAACGTTCCGGAAGATCTGAAACTGGTCATCACCCGCGAGGACGCAGGCGCTCCGGGACATGGACAAGCGCCTGGTGGCAGCCGATCAGGCGCTTCGGACGGAGGCACCCCGACCGGACAGGCGGCACCCAAGAAGGGTTGGAACCTCTTCCGCAGCAAGAAGTAAACTGGAACTCGACCGGATCCCTTCCCGACTGAACTCCCGTGAAGGCTCTCACACCGGTCCAGTCCCTCCTCCTTCTGTTCCTTGTTGGGGCATCTATCGCCGGCTGGGCCTACGGGCTCCACTGGAAACGCATCGCTTCGGGAGATCTCTTCACTTCCGATGAACAGCTGATGATCCGGCTGCAGGATCAGATCTCCGCCCTGTCCGAAGAAAACGAGAGTCTTCACAAACGAATCCGTGAGCTCGGGGGCTCCGAGCCCGAAACCGCCCCTTCACAGAACGCCGAATCCGCTAGGCCGCTTGAACTCCCGGTCCTGCCGTCTCAAACCGGTCCTGTGATTCCCGCTCCCGCGCAGAAAATCGAGACGCACTGACGTCGCTTTTTCCCCAAGCTTCTCCGATCAGAACTTCGTCTCTGTGTAGCCGTCGACCGACGGCTGAAACAAGCCCTTGGGAAGATCGATGTTCGGTTCCACACGGCGGAACACGGTGTCGAGCGAGGAACCATCCTCGAGATCGATCTCGATGCCGAGAAGGCGAAAATGCGAGGCATCGACGACGAAAGTGAAGGTCTCGACGCCACGCCCTGCCACCCCGAGGGGCCGGGTCACGATACGAGAGGTGTTGGCTTCGGGTCGGGTCTCGATCACCCGGTATCGCTGCTGGAATTCCTGCAAGGTGCGGGGAAACCCGTTTGCCATCGCCGCCATTCCAGGTGTCCCCCCACTGCCCGCCTGACGAATCTCGTAGCGTTTCATCGGGTTGCGGATGATGAGAACATTCTGCCCCAGGCTGACAACGATGGTCTGGGCCGGGTCGCCAAGCTGCCAGCGGAACTGCCGATTCTGGTAATCCAGCCAGAGAGTGCCCTCCTGCCGCACTGGAACCTTCACCGACTTCATGCGCCGTGTCTGGGTGAAATCGATTCGCAGCGTACTGACTCCCGTATTGGTGGCGAGCCAACGATCCACCACGCTCATGTCAGGGGAACTCGATTGGGCAAAAATCGGGGGAGAAAGAACGGACGCAAGGAGAAGCGCCCCGGACAGGAGTCGGAGAAGGTTGGCCATGGAAATTTATTAATTTATCTGAAATATTAAAATATGTCAGATAAATTCGACAATTCCCCGGAAAAAGTTTTATTTCCCGCTCAGAGCCGGATCCGGTGCAACCAGCGATACCAATGGGGGAGGAGCCAGACCGCGGCGACCATGTTCGCAAGGATACCGATCGCACAGACCAAGCCCAAGCTGGCAAGCCCGTAAGCGGAAGCCAGGGCGAGCGACCCGAATCCGATGGCCGAGGATCCCCCGCAGAAAAGGAGGGCCCTGCCGATCCCGGTGCGGGCCAACGCGACTTCGCCTCCGTTGCGGCGCAAGGCGAGGATCATGTGGATGCCGTAATCGAGTCCGGTTCCGAAAATGAGAGGCAGCCCACAGACGTTGAAGGAATTCCAGCTCATTGGCGTCCAGGTTGTCGCCAGGATCAGGATGGAGGCGGCAAAAAGAAGACAGAAGAGGTTCAAGACCACATCCCGCCACGACCGGAAAACGAGCGCCAGCATGAGGGTGAGGATGCCCAGCATCGGCAGAAAAACGCGGACGAGATCTCCTCCGATACGTTCATTGAGGGCAGTACCGAGCGAGCCGAGACTCGCCACCACGAGGTTGTCATCGCAGATGGCGGCCACCCAGGTGCGGTCGCGGGGCTCGACGGGTTTTACCGTCGCCAGTGCAGCGTAAACTCCGTCCTTTTCCGCAAAAAGGCGGTCGACCGACCAGTTCGCGAGTTTCCCCTCGGGTCGGGCGTATTCCGCCGTGTCGAGTTGGGCGAGACAATGTTCCCACGCCGAGAATGCGGTGGCCGTAAGAGCCGCCCCTTCTTCGGAGAATCCCGCCTCCCCGATTTCCCTGAGAAGGCGTTCTTTCTCCGACAGCCAGGCCCTCACCACCGGAGCATTGGCCCGCTGCCGGACGGGGTCAGGGATGAAAATGGTCGGCAGCATGGCTTCCTCGAGCAGCCCACTCTCCTCGGCACGGGCAATTCTTTCTCCGGCCGTCTCGAGGCGTTCATGAAGCTCGCCGAGATCGCGCGCGGTGATGACGGTGGGAACGGCCTTCTCCCTGCCGCTGAGTTCGTGTTGCAGGGTCTGCCAGGCCACCATCGAGGGGCTTTCGCGAATGCGGAAGGGATGAAAGTTCACCTCGAGCGCCGGCATCTCCTTCAGCCACATCGAAGCCAGGGTGAGGATCGGCACGGCGACGGCGGCGATCAGGGCAGCCCTCGCTCCGGACGGGCGAACCACCGGCAGCGGAACAACCGGCTTGTTGGCCGTCTCCCGGACAAAGCTCACCGCGACCGGGGCAAACCCGTAGAGCATCACCAGGGCACCAATCCCGACCCCGATGGCGACAAGATTGCCCATTTCCGACAAGCCGGGAAGTGAGCTGAGATTGAGGGAAAGAAAGACTGCCGCCGTGGTCGCCGCAGCCCAGAGGATTCCGGGTCCCACGGAGCGGCGCAGGCCCTTCGCATCCTCCCCGCTGTCGTAGGCTTCGCGATAGAGGACGATGCCATAGTCCACCGCGAGCCCCATGAGAATCGCCGCGAAACCGGCACTCATCACGCTGAGGTCCCCGAAGAGAAATCCCCCGATCGTGAGCGTGATCGAGAGGATCACCAGCATCGCCGAGATCAGCCACGAGAGAGGCTTGGTCTGCCGGTGCATCCACCAGAAGAGGAGGGAGATGAGGAGCATCGTCGAGACCACCGAAAGGGTCATGTCGAATTCCATCCGAGCTCCCACTTCGGCCATGAACGCCGGCGTGCCGGTGAGTCCGACGATGAGGGCGCCGTCATCCGCATGCCCCGCTTTCCATTCCCGTTCCCATGCCGCCACGATCTCCTTCACCTGGTCGAGCCACTTCGCCGCATCGCGGTAATCGGAGAAATCGACACCCTTTCCCTCCACATACATCACACGAAAGGTGCCGTCGCCCGAACTCATCGGGTCGGGGCCGGACGCTCCATCGCCGAGAAGTCCGCCGAGCCGGGAGAGCCCCAGCGGATCATAGCTGCGGATCACCGTCTCCTGGTCGAAGAAGCCGCCCTGAACAGCCTCCATCGCCGCGGTGATCTCCTTTTTTGATCCAGCGGAAGAGAGTCTCTCACCAAGGGGCGGCAGTTTCTCCTCAGGGGCGTTCAGCCAGAGCCAGGCGAGAAGCTCGCCGCCTTCGGTCACGAGTTCGGTCAGGGTCAACTCACGGAATACCTCGGCAACCAGTTCCGGGTGCCCGGTGAGATGCCCGGCGAGGGCGTTCATCGCTTCCTCGGCTTCGAAAGCCTCTTTCGCCTTCACCGTGACAATGAGCTGGCCATCACGGCTGAAGTAGCGGTTGAGGCGATCCATTCCCTGTACCTCGGGGAGATCCTGGGGCAGCATCTCGTAGAGCACCGCGTTGAAATGCACCCGCAACACGCAAAAGGCCGCGATCGCTCCAAAAAAGGTGATGACAAGAATGGGAGGAATGCGGGTCATGCGACCGCTCTATTAAAAACCGGATGACGCAGGGGGAAAGGGAAAAGAACCCGCAATCCGTTCCCACCCTGTCAGGTCGAAGAGGGAAGAGGGTATGGTGGTGCTTATCAACAGTGCAGCTTCAATCCGTCCCACGCGAGCCGGACGTCACCGGGCAGGGTCGGCTCCAAGGTACGGTAATCCACGCGACAGGAAAAATGAGTCAACCAGGTGCTGCGAGCATCAAGCTCCTCCGCGAGGGCGACCGCCTCCCCGATCGACAGGTGGGTCCAATGCGCTTCGGGCTGGAGCCCGTCGAGAATGAGCAGGTCGATTCCCTCCAGGAGCCGCTTGCTTTCCGCGTGCAACTCCTTCGCGTCGGGAATGTAGGCGAAGAGGCGCTCGCTACCTTGCGAGAAAAGAAAGCCGATGGTCTCGACTTTTCCGTGGGTGACCGGCAAAGGCGTCACCTCGAGGTCTCCCACGGAAAAGGGGCCGCGAATCACGTGTGATTCGGCCTTGAGGTAACCCCGGTAGCGGTTTTCCCCGTCGAAGACGTAGG
>JAGRPC010000564.1 GCA_020439925.1 Verrucomicrobiia bacterium
CCGACTTCATCAGGTCCGGCAGCGTCGTCGCCTCCGCGTCGAGCCAGTTCGGCATCGAGCGGGCCTCGTTCTGCGCCGCGTCCGCGAAATGACCATGGACCCGGTGCCGCGCCGGGTAGTGCGAGGTCATGAAGGCCGTCCGGCTCGGCGAACACACCGTCGCGGCCACGTAGAACTGGCGGAACCACGAACCCTCCCTCGCGAGACGGTCGAGGTTCGGCGTCTGCACGTAGGGATGCCCGGCAAAATGCGCGTCCCCCCAGCCCTGGTCGTCAGTGAGGATGAAGATGACGTTGGGACGGGTTTCCTCCGCGGAGGTCACCGCCGACGCAGAGAGAAGAAGGAGCGAGAAAAAGAGCGGGGACTTCATGACCGATTCGAAACGAACGTCCCGAGTCTGGAAAACTTCCGGGACGAAAGCAAGCGTATCGAAACGCCCTCATCGCTTGAGGCGGACCCCAAAACTTGCTTCCATGCCAGGAAGCTCAACGACTGCCCCCGGAAACGACACGGGTTCAGGACTCCGGCGGAACTCTTCGATAATCCGGTTGACGTTGCACTTCAGTCTTGAACCTGCCCTTTTGATTTTGACCTGAGAACTATCCGCTGAATTGAATCCTTCCAAATCTCCAGAACTTCTCCACGATAAACAACTTCCTTGGTTTCCGTCGACGGAGTCTCGCTATCGCTCGGAAAGAGCCGGACAAATCTGTAACGATCACCCTCTTCTGTTGACTCAAGAAGCTCCCAACTGACTTCAGAAACCGTCTTCGGATGACCGCATGTCATCTTCCCGATCTTTCCCAATCCTCCCGAACAGCCGTTGTTCTTTCCAAATTGGTGATTGTTGATGAATATTTCAATATCTGGAAACGAACGCTCATCTGGCGCCGCGATTGCCAGCATTGAGGAAAGCAAGAAGACCGCAAATGATAGAATCGATTTCATTTTGATGAGGTTTCTGAGCCGAACGTTAATGGCCATCCACCCCTGACTGGGGAGGACGGTCGGATTCTAGGTTAAAGGGCTTTATCATCAAAGATTTTTCGCAAACACAAAGACGTGTCAGGGTTGGATGTGCGGCCTTGATATGCAAAATGGTTTATGGTTGACAAGCATATCATCCTCCTACCCTCCGTTAATTATTGCCTGCTTAACAACAGCAGAAACCGTATCAGCAGATATATTATGATCACTACAGTATTTAGACTGCAGCCAATCCGATAATTTGCGTTGGCCCTTACTGGCATTACAACCTCGACAACAAAGAGCGATATTCTCCGGTGTAATTATATTTGCGTCATTAATTATGTGCTCCCAACTCGCGGACGACTTCACAGAAACCTTCGTGGGAGTAAACTCATTGCTACAATAGACGCAGACCTTATCTCGTTCCCGCACCATTGTTTCAAGCCAGCTAGGGATATTCCAGTTATTCGCCATTATGGAGTATTAATTTCCCTACCTATCAGTCTTTATTCGCATGACCTCACCGAGTGATATCAGCGGAGGCACGTTTCGGGAGAATCCCGAAAAATCCCCGTCCTGACAAGGCATTTCGAGGAGAACGTACGTCTATCAGGGTCCCGGAAGGGGCGGGATCAGGGATGACCTTCCCTCGCTGATATCACTCGCCCCCTATAAACGAGACCGCCTCTCCCGGATCCAGAAAACCACTTCCCTCACTCCCCCGCCCCGCCCAGCTTGCCGTTTCCCTTTATCACCGATCCGGCGACGGCCTTCGCGAGGATCGCGGATCCCTCCTCGTTGTAGTGGACGTCGTTCGGTCGCTGCGTGGCGGCGAGATGCGGGGTGATCACGGCATTCAGGTCGTCGATCTCAACGCCGTTTTCCTCCATCACCTTGCGCGCGACGGCATTGTATTCCGCGATGTCGCCGAAGCGACGGGTCGGGGAGATGAATCCGCCATTCGGCACGGGGGTGGTCGTGGCCCAGACGAGACGGGCTCCGGTGGCCCGGAGCCGTCGCACGAGCTCGCGCAGGTTCTGTCCGTAGACCTCGGGCGGCGCATGGCGGATGCCCTCGGGCGGCAGCTTGGCGTCGTGCAGGCCGAAGTTGAAATGGATGACGTCCCATTTCCCCTCGCCGAGCCAGGCGTCGAGGTTCTTCAGCGCGTTCCCGGTGGAACTGCAGTTCGTCGCGGGGCGGTGGACGTTGGCTTTGCCGGCGAGGAGTTCGCGCACGGGCAGGGTGTAGCCGATGGAGATGGAATCGCCGAGGAGGAGCACGCGAGGCAGGCCGGCAACGTCCTCGACGGGGGCAAAGGCGGGCTCCTCGGCCCGGAGGCCGGGGACGAGCAGGCAAAGAAGGAGGGTGAGGCGGAGGAAGTTCATGAAAGAGGAAGAAGCCGGGGGAAAACGGGGCCGACCCGCGCTCCGGGAATCATGCTGACACAGGGCGGCGGGGTTCCGAAAGCAAAACCTGCGGCTTTTCCGGCGCGAGGGCGTCCCGCGATTCGCGATTGACCCCCGCCCCGCCGGGATCAACCTTTCCCGCCCTGCCATGAAACGCCCCCTGCTCATCTCCCTCCTCGCCACCGGCGCCCTGCTCGCGGCCGTCGTCCTCCCGGGCCGCGCCCAGAACACGCCGAAGCCGCTCCGGGTCCTCCTCGTCGCGGGCGGCTGCTGCCACGACTACACCGGCCAGCAGAAGGTCCTCTCGGCCGGGATCTCCGCCCGGGCCAACGTCCGTGTCGACGTCTGGTGGACGGACGACAAGTCGGTCGAGCCGCCCCTTACGATCTACGACAAGGACGACTGGGCGAAGGGCTACGACCTCGTCATCCACGACGAGTGTGCCGCCGGGAACAAGGATCTCGCGGTGATGAAGCGCATCCTCGACGTGCACCGGACGATCCCCGCGGTCCACCTCCACTGCGCGATGCACAGCTTCCGCAACGGCACGGACCAGTGGTTCAAGCATCTCGGTATCCAGTCGGCCTCGCACGGTCCGCAGGAACCCATCGCGATCGATTTTGTCGACAAGGAACATCCCGTCACCAAGCCGCTCGAAAACTGGACGACGATCAAGGAGGAACTCTACAACAACGTCAACGTCTTCGACGCCCATCCCCTCGCCATCGGCAAACAGATCGTGAAACGCGACAGCAAGGAGAAGGAGGAGGTCTCCATCGTCGTCTGGACGAACGAGAAGCAGGGCGCGCGCAGCTTCAGCACGACGCTGGGCCACAACACCGAAACCGTTGCCGACGACCGTTACCTCGATCTCGTCACGCGCGGCCTCCTCTGGGCCGCCGGCAAGCTCGACGAACCCGGTTATCTCGGAACCCCCTACGCCGGGGAAAACACCGTCACCTTCGAGCCTGCCAAACCCACCCCGCCTCCGGCACCGAAGAACGCTGGGCCGACACCCGCTCCGAAGGGCGCGACCCTCGCCGTCGTCACCGCAAGCAGCGAAGAGACCGGCAAGAACAACCTCACCTGGCACGCCATCGACGGCGACAAAAACACCCGCTGGTGCGCCTCGAACCCGTCGAAGCCTCAGTGGATTCAGCTCGAATTCGAAAAACCCCAGACCCTGACCGAAGCCAAAATCACGTGGGAGAGCGGCAACAATGCGTATCGCTATCAAATTGAGGTTTCCCCCGACGGTAAAGGTTGGAGTCCGGTGGTTGCGTCGAATGACAACAAGACGCCGGGCGACACCTCTGCGGTTTTTGACGCGATCAACGTGAAGTTTCTCAAAGTCACCTGTACCGGCACCAGCGCGGGCGGCTGGGCCAGCATCCGCGAGATCAGCCTGTCGGGTCCCGGCCTGACCAAACTCCACCCCAAGCTCGACTCCAAGCAGCAGGCCGCCACCGATGCCGCGTCGAAGGCAGCCGC
>JAGRPC010000565.1 GCA_020439925.1 Verrucomicrobiia bacterium
CATCAAACTGCTCTGCCAGGAAACGGGCCTCGGGAAGGAATGGGTGCGCGAACCCAGGCTTCCCATCGCCGGGGAGGAGCGGGAGCGTGTTCTGAAGATCATCCGTGAGGCTCTTGCCAGGCGACCGGCTTGATTTTCGAAAGGCAGAGGAACTTTCGGGAGAGGGCGTCGTTTAAAAGAGGAGTCAATCAGCCCTTGTTCCGTATGTACTCTTTCCATATCCCCCTCGACCGGCGCCGTCTTTTCCGCAGCCTTCTTCTCGCATCCGGTGGTCTCGTGACAAACGGGCTCTACGCCGAAGCGCTGCTCCTCACACCGCGGGCCACCGAAGGCCCCTATTATCCGGATCACCTGCCACTCGATCAGGACAACGACCTGACCGTGATCCTCGGAGGCACGGCACCTGCCGGCGGGACCGTCACCGAGTTCGGGGGACGACTTCTCAAGGCCGACGGTTCACCGGTGGCCGGTCGGACCATCGAGCTATGGCAGGCGGACGTGAACGGATGTTACGTCCACAGCAAGGGCGTGCAGCGAGGCAAGGAGCGGGACCATCATTTTCAGGGCTATGGAAAGATCGTGACGAACGAGAAGGGTGAATACCGCTTTCGCACGATCAAGCCGGGGCTATACACGGGGCGGACCCTGCACTGGCACATCGCAGTCAACGAGGGAGGGAAACGCTTTCTCACCACCCAGCTGTTTATCGCCGGAGTTGAACAGAACGACAGTGACGGGATTCTCCAGCGCATGGGCACACCGGAGCAGCGTCTTTCCGTGATCCGTGAGTTCAGGCCGAAGTCGTCCGGCAGTGAGGAGCTTCTGGGCACATGGGATATCATCGTCGGAGAAACCCCGGAGGAACCGGAAGTGCGTCGCGGAGGACCAAAGGCCAAGGGACCACGACCCGAAGCTCCTCCGGATCGGAATTGACGGTTTTTTCAGTTCGGCCGGGGCAAGGGCGACAAGACAAGAGGAGCCCCGGGGACGTCACTGGGTGCCGTTTCCCATGCGACGAATTCCCGTGATCGATTCCCATACCGGCGGCGAACCGACCCGGGTTGTTCTCGAAGGTCTCCACGCGGACGAACTCGATCGATGGCACCGTGCCCTTCTCTGCGAGCCCCGCGGACACGAGGTGATCGTGGGGGCTCTTCTTGAGGATCCCGACGATCTCTCCAGCACGGCCAAGGTCACGTTTTTCAACAACGCCGGTCTCCTCGGGATGTGTGGCCATGGCACCATCGGCGTGATCGAGACCCTGCGGCATCTCGGGCGGATCGGGACCGGGGAACACCGCCTCGAAACTCCCGTCGGAACCGTCACCGCGGAACTGTTCGGGGACGGCCGCGTTCGTGTCCGGAACGTGCCTTCCTATCGCAAGGCGGCCGGAGTCAGGGCCGGACGTTTTACCGGAGACGTTGCCTGGGGAGGGAACTGGTTTTTTCTCGTCGGCGATCACGGCCTGGACCTTGGTTTGGCCGGGGTGGGGGAACTGACCCGGGCAGCACTCGAGGCGCGCGAAGCGGTGCGCGCGGCCGGCTTTCCAGAAGTCGACCACGTCGAGTTGTTCGGTTCGCCGCACGATCCCTCGAATCACAGCCGCAACTTCGTCCTCTGTCCCGGCGGCGAATACGATCGTTCCCCCTGTGGCACGGGCACGAGCGCGAAGCTCGCGTGCCTCGCCGCCGACGGAGCTCTCGCCCCGGGCGAGCCGTGGCGCCAGGAAAGTGTCATCGGGACGGTTTTCGAAGGAAGCTACGAAGCAGGCGAACAGGGAATCCTTCCTTCCATCACCGGCCGCGCGCACGTCGTGGCGGAGACGACGCTGCTGTTCGGCGACGAGGACCCGTTTCGTTGGGGGATTGGTGGCGAATGAAGATGATGAGAGACCCTTTCCAGGATCGAAGGATTTTGCGCGTTTCCCTGGTCCGGACCGCGGGATTGATTTGCGGAGTTCTGCCGCTGTTCCTCTTCTTTTGTGCGTTCCTCATCCCGCCCGTCGTCGCCCAGGGCCCCGTCGTCCGTGACCAGGTCGACCCCAACTGGCTTCCCGACGGGCACTCCTTCTGGTACCGGGTTCTTGCCGCGCCCGGTAGCAACGAATTTGTCCTGATCGATGCAGAGACCGGCGAGCGAAAGTCCGCTCCCGATCTGCCGTCGCTCGGTCTCCCCGAATCTCCGCCTCTCCGCTCCTCCGGGACGGTGATCCAGCCGCGTTCCAGCAAGCGCACGGGAGTTTCTTCCGGGATCCGATTTGTGAACGAACTTGATGAGAACCTCGAAGTCTTCTGGATCGATCCCGGTGGGAAACAAGTTTCCTACGGCAAGGTCTCACCGAAGAGCGAAAGAGTGCAGCAAACCTATGA
Source organism: Verrucomicrobiia bacterium (assembly GCA_020439925.1). Lineage (GTDB taxonomy): Bacteria > Verrucomicrobiota > Verrucomicrobiia > Verrucomicrobiales > DEV007 > Arctic95D-9. The sequence goes on from JAGRPC010000565.1 coordinate 2,370, forward strand.
GGGGCATGTCTGGCTTGTGATCCGTCCGGACGGGAGGGAGTTGGCGGTGATCGAAGCGGGGCCGCTGATTTCCACGCTGATCATCGACGGCGAAGGTCGCCAGCCCGGGAAGAAGGCTGTCTCGTCTCCCGATCAATCTCCGGACCGCCGCTGGTCCGCCAGGGTCGAAAAGGACCGGGTCGTTCTCACCGCGCGAGACGGCGAAAAGGAACGCCTTCTCAGGGCCCCCATCCCGGATAAGGCCGGTTACCGCGGCCGCGTCTCGTGGTCTCCCGATTCGAAGGCTTTTGTCGTCAGTGCCGCCGTCGAGGTTCCGGAGCGTCGCGTCACTATCGTCGAGTCTTCGCCGCCGGACCAGGGCCAGCCCAGGCTGAAAACGTTTCCCTACGCCAAGCCCGGCGATCCCCTGCCAAAACCACAACTGGTCCTCTTCCGGACGGAGAGTGAAGAGGGTCGGGTCATCGACCCGACCCTCTTTCCCGAGCCGTTCACGCAGTCCCACGAAATCAGGGTGACCTGGTCTCCCGACGGCTCCGAGGT
>JAGRPC010000566.1 GCA_020439925.1 Verrucomicrobiia bacterium
GTGAGCGAGGAGCAACGCGGCCAGGCGGGAAAACGGCCGCGGTCTTCCAGCACCAGCCCCGCTTGCGGGGCCCGACTTTCCAACCAACCTTTTAAAATCCGCGTCCATCCCGGTTTTCGAACACACCCTAGCCCCATGATCCGGCTGCTGCTCCTCTTGTCCCTCGCGGCCCTTTCCCTTCTTCCAATCAAAGGGGCGCCGAGGGACACCCTCCCCTTTGACGCTCCGGAATGGCCGACAAACTATCGCCTTCACCTGAACGGGCCGGCAAAAGTGACCCTCTCCCCGGAGCTTTCCATGAACTTCGAGGGAGAAGGCCCTCACGACCTGGCGATCGAGCATCCCTCCGAGGGTCCGCCTCTTTTGCGAGTCTGGAGCAATGGCGAACTCGTGCGAGGCCCGGAAGAAGCCCCCTCTCTCGCCGCCTCTGCCTCTGCAGAGTTTCCCGAAGCGGCGCTCGATCTAGGAGCCGACTTCACCCTGATGGCCGCATTTGAGACGAAAGGCAACGGCACTCTTGCTTCGAAATGCGCTCCCTCCGGCAAATGGTCTCCGAATGCGAAAGCCCTCTTCCTTCGAGGGGGGCGGCTGGTCTATGACATCGGTTGGCTCGGCGCGATGAGTGGGGGGCCAAAAGTGAACGACGGCAAGCCGCACACCGTGGTTCTCTCCGTGAAGCAAGCGATGGCGAGGCTCTGGCTGGACGGAAAAGTGATTGCGGAAAAATCCGGTTTCACCCGCCCCGACCAACCGGGGCACGTGTTTAAGATCGGCAAGGCCGCGCCCGATTTCGCCGGAGACCTCACGAACGGGGCCATCGGGGCCGTGCGCATGTGGAAGAGGGCTTTGCCCGAGGCGGAGATCGCCCTGCTTTTTGAGAACGGAGGAGCCGGTGCCAACACGCCCGATTTCACTCACATCCCCCGGGTCTCTGGAAGACCGGTCATCGAAGGGGGCAGTGGTTGGGTCCAGGCTCTCGTGCGGAGCGATCACGCGGCAATCGTGAGCGAATGGAACGAGGAGACGCTCAAAGAAGGGGCCGCGATCTACCAAGCCCTCTGTGTCGTCTGCCATGGAACCAGGGAACAACCCGGATCCCTGCCGACGGCCTTGAGGTTTGCCGAAGGCCAGTTCAAAAACGGTTCCGATCCTTATTCGATGTATCTGACCCTGACGAAAGGCTTCGGACAGATGGTTCCACAACCCCAGTACACCACGCACCAGAAGTATGCAGTGATCCAATACATCCGGGAAACGTTTCTCCGCCCGCACAATCCCTCACAGCTCAAGGAACTCGCCCTCTCTTCGTTTCCCCTTGGCCTCGCCCATGCCGAAGCGGAAAAGGAGGACACCTCGCTCCCGCCTTACCAGCGCATGGAACTGGGCAACGCCCTCTTCTGGACCCTGGAAGTCGCTCCCGAGAACATCGCCCAGAAAGGAATCGCGATCCGCCTCGACAGCGGACCTGGTGGCGTGACCAAGGGCCGCGCATGGATGATCTACGATCACGACACCATGCGGATGGCGGCGGCAAGCACGGGTTCTTTCATCGATTGGAAGGGAATTGCGTTCGATGGCAGCCATGGCACCCACACAAGTCTTTCAGGCGAGCGGCACTTCACCCTACCTCCCGAACCCGGGTGGAGTCTCGGAGATTTCGCGGATCCACGAGCTCCTGGCAAAGATGGAAAGCGTTACGGCCCAGTCAGCGATCTGCGCTTTCTTGGGCTCTATCGACATGGGGAGCGGTGTGTGCTTGCCACCAGCATTCATGGAACCACCGTGCTGGAGTCCCCCGGGTGGATCGACTACGGCTCCACCCCGATTTTCATCAGGACCGTCAATCTTGGCACCTCCAGCGCCCCTCTTATCCTTCGCCTTGCCCCCGAGGAGGAGAACGTCGTTTCCCAGGGCGAAGCAGCTTTGAAACGTGAAGGTGGATATTGGATCGCCGAATTGTCCTCGAACGCCAAGGCCCGCTTCTTTATCTCCCGCGTCGATGCCGCTTCCCTTGAGAGTCTTTCCAGAACCACGGAAACCTCCCTCGACCTTTCCCCGCTGACTCATGGTGGTCCCACGCAATGGCCGCAGACGGTAACGACCACCTCGACGGCCCATGAAAGTGACGGTCCCTTTCCCGCCGACGACTTCCCTCTGCCGGTCGAAAACCCGTTCCACAGTTGGATGCGCCCCGGAGGGTTCGACTTTACGCCCGACGGCAAGGGGGCCATCGTGGCGATGTGGAATGGCGATGTCTGGCAGGTGGATGGCATCCTCGAGCCCGCCCCCGCGACGCTCACGTGGCGCCGAATCGCCAGTGGCCTCTTTCAACCCCTGGGGGTGAAATATCGCAATCGGGAACTCTTTGTCCTCTGCCGCGACCAACTCACCAAGCTGGTCGATCTCAACGCTGATGGAGAAACGGACTTCGTCGAATGTTTTAATGATGATCATCAGGTTACCGAACATTTTCACGAATTCGCCATGGGCCTCCAGACTGACGAGGAGGGCAATTTCTATTATGCCAAGTCAGGTCGTCACGCTCTCGACAGCGTCGTTCCTCAACATGGCACCCTGCTGAAGGTGAGTGCCGACGGCTCAAAAACGGAGATTCTGGCAACCGGCTTCCGGGCGGCGAACGGGGTCTGCTACGACGGGAACGACACTTTTTTCGTGACCGATCAGGAAGGATTCTGGACTCCCAAAAATCGAATCAACCGCGTCAAACCCGGAGGATTCTACGGCAACCTGTTCGGTTATACGGACGTCACCGACCCGAGTGATTCCGCCATGGAACCACCGGTAGTCTGGATCACCAACGACAAAGACCGCAGTCCCGCCGAGATCGTGCGAGTGAATTCCCCTTCCTGGGGCAACTTGAACGGCAGTCTCCTGAACCTCAGCTACGGAACCGGACGGATCTTTATCGTGCCCCACGAGGAGGTGAACGGGAAGTGGCAGGGAGCAGTGTGTGAACTGCCGATGCCCGCCTTCTCCACCGGGATCATGCGCGGACGCTTCGGTCCGGACGGAGCCCTTTATACCTGCGGGATGTTCGCCTGGGCCGGGAATGCCACCAGTCCCGGTGGTTTCCACCGTGTTTATCGGGGCAACGCCCCTGCCCGTGTGCCTCTTTCGGTGAGGGCGTTTCAAGGAGAGATCCGGGTCGAATTCAGCGATGCCGTGTCCCCGGAATCCAGCGCCATCAAGGTCTGGTCTCTGAAACGCAGCGCGAATTACGGATCAAAACACTACGACGAGCACAACTTGCCAATCACCTCCATGACCCTCAGCGACGACCGCAAGACCGTGACGCTCACCGTTCCGGATCTTGCTCCGGTGCATGGATACGAACTACGGATCGGCGACCGCGTGCTCCACGGCACGATACACGAACTCGGCACCCGCTGAGTGCCCGACGCCGCATCGGTTATTTCGAATCTTCGTGAAGTTTTTCGCTCTGCTTGTCATACATATTCCGTTTCCACGACACTCATGTGGAAATGGATGAATCAAGATCTGGCCCTTTCCCTCGAGACGTTTCACCGAGACGCATTCGGATGGGCCTGCCATTGCTGCGGCAACGGCCCGGCGGACCCTGCCGACGTTCTGCAAATGGCTTATCTCAAGGTGATGGAGGGAAAAGCCAGGCCACGCAATCGCAACGTCCTCAAGACCTGGTGGTTCGGAGTGATCAAGCTGACGGCCAGGGAAGAGCATCGGCGGAGGCGGCTCCGCGAGTCGTTGCCCGGAAGATGGCTCTTTCGCACCTCGGATTGGGAGACGTTTCCTCCGCCCACGACAAAAATCGAACTCGACGAGGTCTCCGGCTCCCTGAAGTCGGCTCTCGCACGCCTTCCCCTGCGCCAGGCCGAAGTGCTGCATTTGGTCTTCTACCAGGATCTCTCGATTTCCGAAGCGGCAGCCGTCATGGGGGTCACACTCGGTTCGGCACGAACCCACTACGAACGAGCCAAAGCGCGCCTGCGCGAGATTCTGGAACCCTCTTCTGAGCCATGATCTCCCCCGATTCCAACGACGACGATCTCAGGAAATCGTTTCGCGCCCTCAGGGAATTCGAAGACAAGTGTGTCCCGTCCTTTCAGGGGATTCTTGCCGAATCCCGCAGCAGAATGGAGAAACCGGCGAAGAGCCTATGGATCACGATGGGCTCCGGCGTGCTTACGGGAGCCGTCGCCCTGGCAATCCTGATTTTTGCCAATCTCAAGAGCGATCGCCCTTCCCGAACCCTCGCAGAAACGCTCCCCATGCTTCTGCCCCCCTCTGCCGAACCAAACTTCTTATCCCCTGTCTCATCGCTTTCTGAAATAGACTTTCCTTCCGACGCTGTCCTGCCCCTCTCCCTTCGTTTCTCCCTCTAACCCATTCTGCCATCATTCATGAAAATCATCGCCCTGGCTCTCTCCCTCACCTTCCTCGCTTGCGGGGCAAACGCCCTCGATCTGGATCACCTGGTCACTCCCGAAACCATTTTCGCCTTTCGAGACTCCCTTGCCTTCACTCCCGAACAGGAATCGGAACTCAAGCAGATCTTCGAAAAGGCCAAATCGGAATCCAACGCACTCGAAGACGCGGTCAAAACAACAGAGGAATCGCTGAACGACCTGCTCCGCACCCAGGAGCTCGACTCCGGGGATGCAGAGACGGCTTTTCAGGCCCTGCTGGATGCCGAGGAGAAGCTGAAACTCCTGCAATTCAGAACCCTTCTGGCACTCCGGGCAGTCCTCGATCCGGAACAGATTTCGAAAGCGCGCTCCCTTGGAAAACACTCTCGCGAATCGAACGCTCCCCTCATGGCCTCCATCGAGGGAAAGGCAAAGCGACTCAAGATGGCCTTTGACGAACTGGACATCAAACCTGCCGGGGAACTGGTCAGCGAGGGTGAACGGATTCGAGACCTGATCCAATCCGGCGACCTCGAAGCGGCCGACGAATCGCTCGATGCCCTCGGAAAAAAGGTAGGGATCGACGAATCACCCGACAAAGCGACCATCGATTTCAGCCAGCAGAACCCCGGCGACATCGCGCAGAACTCTCTGGAGGTCCGCTACCGCAGCGTTGAGTCCGCGGTGCAGGGAGTCACCTACCTCCCCCGATTGCGGCAGCTTCTTCAGGCCCGCGATGCGCTCGAATCGGCCAAAGCCGCGGAAGACGCCGAGGGCGTGGGTCGGGTCCTCACCTGGGTGGAAAACCTCCTCGGTATCACGGCCGCTCCCTGACCAGTCTCAATTCGCCTCTCCCGACTTCCACACCGAAACGGCCAAACCCTGTGAAGTTCAGCGATTCATCTTAATCCGCAGAGCTTCCTTCACCACCCCCGGAACAAAACGTTCGATTTCTCCACCCAAGCTCGCCACCTCCTTCACGATGCGCGAGCTGAGATAGATGTTTTCCTGACTCGGCACCAGGAACAGGGTCTCGAATTCCCCGTCGAGACTGCGGTTCATCAGTGCCATCTGGAATTCGTACTCGAAGTCCGAAACGGCCCGCAATCCGCGGATCACGGCGTCACCCCGTTCCCTCCTGACAAAGTCCACAAGGAGGCCCTCGAAAGCCTTGACCTCCACCCCGCCGATGTGTTCCGAAGCCTTTCGAATCAGTTCGACCCGCTCCTCCATGGTGAAAAGCCCCGTCTTCACATGGTTCACGGCCACGGCAACCACAACGCGCTCACAAAGTCTCGAGGCACGACCGATCACATCGAGGTGACCGTTGTGGATCGGGTCGAAGCTGCCCGGATAAATGGCGGTCCGCATGGTATTCTGGATGGAACTGGACTGGAGATCCATTGTGAGCGCAAATCCACGATTATTTCAAAGACAATTCGAGGGATTCCAGTATCTTTGACCCCATGACTTTCTCGAAGAATTGGCTTCTCATTTTCGCGGCGGGAGTCGTCCCGTTCCTTACGTCGTGCCCGGAAACCAGCAAGCCGGACGCTACGGGAGGAGCCTCCGGAGCGGCCACGGGGGACCCCTTGAGCACGATCGGATTTCTCTCGACCGACTACGCCCCCCTTTCCAAGTGGCTCGACGAACGTTTCGAGGTCGACTACAAGCACATGACTCCCCAGCTGATCTTCGATCAGGTTCCCCTGAACGATATCTATTACGAGACTTCGAATCTGCCGACAAACGCGGCGCCCTTCAGCTTCGCCAGCAAGGATATTTCCCGCCGAGAATTGCTCAAACGCATCTCTCATCACTGGAATCTGAAGATGTCCCTTTCCACGGACGCCAGCGGCAAGCCGACCGCGGTCCGCGTCGAAGGCTGAAGAAAGGCTGTTACCCGAGCGTTCAGCGATAAACTTCCCGCACCACTTCACCAAGGATGCGGAAACCTGCGGTCACAACCTCTTCTGGCTGGGTGAAACTGACGCGCAGGCATTGGCGGGCGTGATCCCAGCCTGTGGTGTCGAGGCCGAAGAAAAAGGAGTGGCCCGGAACAACGACCAGGCCCGCCTCCTTGAGGCGCCGGTAAAGTTCGCGGCAGCTGACAGGGAGTCGATCAAACCAAAACCAGAGGAAAAAAGCCCCCTCACTCTGATGGACCCGCCACGGCACTTCAGGGGGAAGATGCTCAAAGGCGAGCGCCAGGGCCTGCTCGGCGCTGTGACGATAGTAGGGGCGCACCACCTCCATGGCTAGAGTTCGAATGCGACCCGACTCGATCATGGGCCGTGCGAGAGCTTGGCCGAGATTGTTGTTGGCAAGACCTACAATGGCCGTCATCGAGCGGATGTCCGAGACGATGTCCTCGCGGGCCACGACGATCCCGGTGCGGGTGCCGGGAAGCCCCAACTTGCTCAGGCTCATCGTCAGGATGACGTTTTCATCCCAAACGGGCTTGGTCTCCGTAAAAATCACTCCGGGGAAAGGTTGGCCGTAGGCATTGTCGATGATGAGAGGAATGCCGCGCTCAGCGGCAATACCGCGCAGGCGTTCGATCTCCTCGTCGGTTAACACGTTGCTGCTGGGATTTGTGGGCCGGGACACCGCCATCGCGCCGTGCCCTTCAGCCACTGCCAGATTATCGAAATCGATGTGGTATTTAAACCCACGCTCCCCGATCAACTCGATGTCAGGCCTGCGGCTGTCGAACAAGGGGGATGCCGAGACGCCCACATCGCCGTAACCGATGTACTCGGGCACGAGAGGCAGAAGAATCCTCTTCTCGCTGCCGTCCGCCATGGCACCTGCGAAACGGTTGAGAAGAAAGAAAAAGGCGGACTGCCCACCGTTGGTGACCGCGATATTGGCTGACGTGAGTTGCCATCCGTATTCACGCCGAAGGAAGTCCGCAAGGGCCGAGCGAAAGGAAGGACTGCCGGCGGGAGGATCGTAGTCCGCGAGGACCCTGTCGAACTCCCCGGTGGATTCCTCGAGCATTTCACGCATGCGCTCCTTCCAGATCGCTTGCATGGAGGGAATGTGGGCAGGATTCCCCCCTCCCATCATGCGGATCTTTCCGCGTCCGAGAGTAAGGGCCTCTCCGAGATCATCCATCAACTCGGTGGTCCCGGATTCTTCGGTGAGATTGCGGGCGAAAACCGATTTGGGCCAGGGGGTGTGGCGGTCCATGGTCAAACCTTGGCCCGGGATCCCTGACGGACAAGGCGGGAAATCAGGCTCTCCTGTCATAAGTTCCCCCAAAAAATGGATCCCACCCTTATCTCATCTTCCCACTTCGCCGGAGAGACGTTCGATTTGAGCAGGAGCAGGAGCAGGAGTATGAGTTTGAGGTAAGAGTAGGAGTATGAATTCCTCCCCCCCCATCGCCCTGACGATCGCCGGATCCGATTCTTCGGCGGGGGCGGGACTCCAAGCCGATTTGAAGGCTTTCGCTGCCAATGGAGTTTACGGGGTCTGTGCCGTAACCGCGGTCGTCGCCGAGGCGCCTGGATCGGTGATGCGAGCCCAGCCGGTCGACCCCACCCTGTTGCGCACGCAATTGGAGAGTGTTGCCTCGACCTTTCCCGTGGCGGCCTACAAGACAGGTATGCTGGCAAATGGCGATCTCGTGGGTGAAGTCGTCAGCTTTGCCCGAACGCATCCCGAGCTTCCTCTGGTCGTTGACCCCGTCTTGGTTGCTGGCGCAGGCTCTGTCCTCCTCGACGATTCCGGACTCGATCGGCTACGGAGTGAGCTGCTTCCTGTCGCACGCCTCGTCACTCCGAACCTGCTGGAGGCGGAGGCCCTTCTCGGCGCCTCGATCCGGTCGATGGCGGACTTCGCCTCGGCTCCGAGACAGATTCACGAACGCTACGGCTGTCAGGTGCTCCTCAAGGCCGGCCACTTTTCCGACAACAACGGCTCGATTATCACGGATCGCGCCTGGATCGACGGGGAAGCTTACGCGTTTTCTCGCCCCCGTCTCAACGTTCCCGATGTTCACGGCACGGGCTGTATGCTTTCCGCTGCCATCACCGCTCGCCTGGCGCTTGGCGGTTCCATGGCCGCATCCATCGAGGAAGCGTCCCGATATCTCTCCGAGGCCCTTGCCCGTCATCATCGATGGACAGGTCCTCGGGGCGGCATCGAGGCGTTGAACGCTTTTCCTGATGGCTTACAATGCTGACGATCATGACCCGGGGTCTTCTCTGCTGCTTCCTCTTCGTATCCGCCCTCTTTTCCTCCGCCCAGGAAAAGCCCTCACCCGCACCGGCTCGCCCGGCGCCCTCGCTGGATTCGCTGGTTGACACGCTTGATCAGGCAGCCCTGCAGGAAGCGTTCCGGCTCCTGACGAACGACTACATCCAGGAGGGAGATCTCAATCCGCTCGAGGTGAACCGAGCGGCTTTTCAAGGGCTCCTTGAGCGGCTCGACTTCGGGGCCATGCTGCTGACCGAGCGCACCCGCTCCGAGCGCAATTCCCCCTTTCTTTTCCAACGAGCCAGCATCCATGACACGCTCGGTTATGTCCGTTTCGGCCGATTCTCCGAGGAGGAAGTCGCCAAATTCGACGAGGCCCTCAAGGATTTGCAATCGGACAAGAAGACCACCCATCTCATCCTCGATCTCCGCTCTCCGCAGGCCCAGGCGGAGTTTTCCATCGCCGCGAAAATCCTGAGCCGCTTCCTCGCACCCAACGAACTCCTTTTCAAGATTCGTCGCCCGGGCAACGATCGCCCTACCCTGTTTGTCTCCACTCCTGAGCCGGTCAGTTGCCGCCTCGAACCCATTCTCCTCATCGACCGGGAGACCGGCAATGTCGGGGAAATCATCGCGGCTGTGCTTCGCCGTGCGACCGGTTGCCTCGTCATCGGTGAGAAGACCCCGGGTCTGACCGTTGAATACCGCGATGTTCCGTTGGGAGAGGATCGTATTCTCCGATATGCCATCGCCGAGGTCGTCCTGGAGGATGACAGCTCCATCTTTCGTGTCGGCGTGAAACCCGACCTCAACACCCCGACCCCCCTCAAGAGCAAGGCCGATCTCTATCGTGCTGTCGACCAGGGCAAGCCCCTTTCCGATTTCCTCCTTCAGAAACAGCGCCCGCGCATGAACGAAGCAGCCCTGGTCTCTGGAACCGACCCAGAGATCGATTATTACCTGCTCCTCAGCCAGAACAAGCCGACTCCCTGGGACCGCCCCCCCTTGCAGGATCGGGCCCTGCAGCAGGCCGTCGATCTCCTCGACACTACGCGCTTCCTCGACTCAAAGGTTCCATCACGTCGCTGATGCGAGATCCGGAAGAGGAATTGAGTGAGCTCGAGTCCGCCGGGCTCCGGCGGCGACTGCGTCGCATCGAATCTCCCCAAGGACGGTCCGTTGCCCTTACGGGCACCCGCGAATGCCTCAATTTTTCTTCGAATGACTACCTCGGGCTCGCCAACAGCGAGGAACTGAAATCACTCTATCAGATCCATATCGGCAAGCTCGGAGCGGGTTCGGGGGCCTCCCGGCTCGTCTGTGGAACGATGGCCGCCCATCTCGAACTCGAGGAAAAGCTTGCCGACCTGAAGAATTCGCCCGCTGCGCTCACTTTCTCCTCCGGGTTTGCCGCCGCAACCGGAATCATTCAAGCACTTTGTGGCAAGGATGACTTTGTCATTCTGGACAAGCTCTGCCATGCCTCTCTCATCGATGGAGCGCGGTTGAGCGGAGCAGCGATGCGCGTCTATCCCCACAACGATCTCGAACGCCTCGCGAGCCATTTGCGCTGGGCCGAAACGAAGCGAGGTAGAAACTCGCGTGTCCTTGTCATCACCGAATCCGTCTTCAGCATGGATGGCGACCTCGCTCCGCTGGCCGGAATCTGCGACCTGAAAGATACGCACGACAGTCTCCTCCTCGTCGACGAGGCCCACGCCTTCGGGGTCCTGGGTCCGCAGGGACGGGGCCTTGCTGCCTCGCTCGGGCTTGAAAAGCGCGTTGACCTCCAGATGGGAACCTTCAGCAAGGCCGCCGGACTGTCAGGAGGCTATCTCTGTGCATCACGTCCCCTCGTCGACCTGATGACAAATCGGGCCCGCAGCTTCATCTACTCAACCGCCCCCTCTCCCGCACTCGCCGCGACGATCCGTGACGGCCTGGATCTTGTTTGCGGAACCCGTGGCGAAGAATTGCGCACCATTCTCTTCGCAAACCGCGAACGCTTCCTGTCCGGGACCTCCAGCGCCATCGTACCAATGATCCTCGGCGACAACCACGCTGCTCTTTCCGCTTCCGCGACCCTCCAGGATATGGGATTCCTTGTGCCCGCGATCCGCTATCCCACCGTGCCGCGGGGATCGGCAAGGCTTCGTTTCACTCTTTCGGCGGCACACTATCCGGATGATATCGAAGCCCTGAAAAAGGCACTCGCCGAAGTCATTCCCGACCGCTACGATTCCAACTTTGCTTCATGATGAAAACCGCCCTCGCCGCCCTCGCCTTGTTCTCCATGTGTGCCCCCGCCTTCGCCGCTCCGCTTGATCCCATTCCGCTCTGGCCAAACGGAGTGCCGGGGGAAACCGGGCTCAATCTACCGGCAGAGTCGATCGAGCTGAAGGGAGACTACCAGATCCAGATCATGTCCAACGTCAGTGTGCCTACGCTCACTGTTTACCCTGCGGAAAAGCCGAACGGTGCCGCCGTCATCGTCTGCCCCGGCGGCGGATACAATATCCTCGCCTATTCGCACGAGGGCACCGAGATCTGTGAGTGGCTCAATTCCCTGGGCATCACCGCCGGTCTCCTGAAATATCGGGTCCCTCGCCGGGAGAGCCTCGAAAAACACGCCGCACCGCTACAGGATGCACAGCGCGCCATCGGCCTGATGCGAAACCGAGCCGCCGAATGGAAGGTCGACCCCAAGCGGGTGGGTATCCTCGGATTCTCTGCGGGGGGACATCTCGCGACGATGGCCCTGACATCAGACGGAACCCGCAGCTACGAAGCCGACCCCTCGCTCGATTCCGCGAGCCCCGTTCCAAACTTTGGCGTCCTCGTCTACGCCGCCTACCTCCTCGACGAAAAGAATCCCGACATTCTCTCTCCGGAAATCAAGGTTACCGATAAGACGCCTCCTGCCTTTCTCGTCGTAGCACACGGAGACGAGAGGTTTGTCGAGGGCAGTGCAAGGTTTTACATCGAGATGCGGCGCAAGAACCGCTCCTGTGAATTGCACATCTTCGCCAAGGGCGGACACGGGTTTGGCTTCAGGAACACCGAAGAGGAAATCCGTCAGTGGCCCGCCCTCGCCGGGAAGTGGATGGAAGCGGAAGGGTTCCTGGGCGGCAAATAAGCCGTGACCTTGCCTCAAGCCAGGGTGGCCGCGCTTTCCGCGAAGCGCTCGTGAAGCGTTTCCGGGCGATCCAGATAGACGACGGCCCCGCGCTCAAAGGCCTCATTCTCCAGGTGTAAGCGGCGTTCCTCGCAAAGCCGAATCAGCGTTTGTGCCGAACTGGCGGAGATGCCCAGTTCACCGTAGTCGGAGAGCGCTTCCTCAAGGACGGCGAGGTCGTGGTGTTCCCCGAGCCACGACGCCAGTTCCTCGGCCAGAGCGGCACGCCGACCGAAGGCTTCCGGGTCGAGGTAGCCGAGAAGCTGGTAGTGAAACGAGAGGTATTTTGTCCGCTTCCTCCACTCGTGGCATTCATGTGGATCTCGGGACGCACGTGAGTTTTCGTATAGACGCAGGCCGAGCCGGTAATTCGAGACCACCGCCGTGAAAACAATTTCAAACGTCAGCTGGTCCCAGTTCCACCCCTCCACAAGACGGAATGCATCGGCGAAGTCGTGTGCCGCCCCCTCCGCTTCGGTGGGAAAATCCTCATCCTTGAGCACTCGATCATGCTCGTGCTTCAGAACTTTCAGCACGGTTGCCAGCGAGGGCCCAACCCGCTTCCGACCAAAATGCTCGAGCAGTTTCCCGCAGGTGTCCTGTTTCACGAGAGCGTCCCGGGCATGGGAAAATCGCCTTGCGGCGTCCCGGACGAGCCGGTTGGCGCGGGAAATGTCGCCGGAATCGAGAACCGGGCGAGTCAGGAGGAAGATTCCCCGGATTCGCTTGTTGTGCTTCCGGGTCTCGTGAATTGTGAGGTCCGGGTTCTCATCAAACGCAGCAAGCCGCCTCCGCGCGCCTTCGAATTCCTCGAGAAGGACACGTCGACATTCGCTCCCTGGTGGAGCCTCCCCGGTGAAGGCAAAAGCCATGCCTCTCCACTGATAACGGGAATTGAGGGCTTGTCGAGAAGGGAAAGGTTCCACCGAGATTCCACTCGGAACGCCTCGGCCCCGGGGGCCCCCTCGGATCAGCCGAATGCTTTTACAAACGCCACCTCAAGGGCGAGCGCCTCGTTTGCGTTCGTATTGAGGTGGTCCCGAAGAGCTTCGACTGAGGCAAGACGGCGAGTGAGATCTTCGAGGGAGCATTGTCGAGCCAGCGATCCAGTCGCCGCCGCATAAGCGGGCAGGTCCAGTTCAGGCGCGCCTTGCTGCTGGCGCAGGGCATCACCGAACCAAATCACGAGGTATTCGAGAATTCGGTTTCGTCGGTCCAGATATTCCGAGGCCGTGACTCCTTGCCAGTATTTCTCCCGATCCTTCAGATAAGTCCCGTCGGTCTTGTTCCGGTAAAGCGCCGTTTCGGCCCTTTCCGCCTCGTCATTTGCTTTCTCAACCGCTTCTTTTTCCTTCTTCAAGAGGGTTGAGAACGCGCTCGTCAACATCAATCCGATCGAGAGGCCACGGCGGTTTTTCTGCGCCTGTTCAGCAAGCAGGTCGAGAAACCGCTTTACCTCCTCGCTCACAGACTCGGGGACCACCCGCCCGGCGAGAGGAACGCGGATACATCGGGAAAGTATCGTTTCAAGGAGCATCTCCGGACGCGATGTCAGGAGGAGCACGCGGCTGGAGGGAGGAGGCTCCTCGAGGGTTTTGAGGAACGCATTGCTGGCCGCATCGCCCATGCAGTCGGCATCCCGGATGACCGCAAACTTCGTTACCCCGGAGGGAGCGGCCATCTGGAGAGTGTGCTCGACCTCGCGGATCGCATCGACCGAGATCTTCCGCGACCTGGATTCGGGAGCAACGATGGAAACAAATCCCGATCGCAATTCTTCGATCGTCTCCGCCGGCACGAGGCGATCACCCGGATTCGCCATTTCGATCATCCGCATGGCAAGTCTCTCCTTCCCGCTGCCAGGCGGCCCCATCAGGAGATAGGCATGGGCAAGGCGCCCCTTTTTCCGGGCCCCCTCGATCAGTTCAAGCGCTCTCTCGTATCGGAAGCTCATGGGACTATGGGGCCGAGGCGTTCCCTGAAGGCGCCGAGGAGTGAGGAAAAAACCTCATCGATACTCCGGGATGCGTCGATCACTGCGATGCGTGAGGGCTCGGCAGAGGCAAGTGCGAGATAACCCCTGCGAACGGCTTCAAAAAACGAGAGCGGCTGGGATTCCATGCGGTCGTGCAGGGTGCCGCTCGCGGCGACCGCTCTGGCGTGGCCGGTGGCGGCATCAAGATCGAGGAGAAAAGTCAGGTCAGGCAACGCGGAACCGACCGCGAAGGCATTGATGCACGCCACCGCCTCCCGATCCAGCCCTCGTCCCACCCCTTGGTAAATGGTTGTCGAGTCAAGGAAGCGATCGGCCACCACCCAGGCACCTCGATCGAGGGCCGGTAGAATGACTTCGCGGACGAGTTGCGCGCGGCTCGCGGCAAAAAGGAGCAATTCGCTCTCGGGCGTGAGCCTCTCGCCATCCGGATCGTGCTGCAGGAGATGTCGGATCTTCTCCCCCGCAGGCGTCCCCCCTGGTTCACGCGTCACGAGAACCTCATACCCGAGCGAACGGAGCCACTCGACAAAGCGACGAATCTGCGTGGACTTCCCACAGCCCTCCGAGCCCTCGAAAGAGATGAATTTCCCGCGTTGCATCGCCGTGGATTCCATTGAAGAATGGCCTTCCCGTCGCAGGAATTGCTTCCCCGGTCGGGAACCCGCCTCGCGGGTCGTCCTCCTTGAAACACTCATCCCATGTCCAATTCAACTGAAATCACTTTCGGATCGCGGGAAGACCGCGGCGCGGTGGAAACCGGCCTTGTCTTTGCCCCGAAGTTTGACGAAAACGGCCTGATCGTCGCAGTGGCTCAGGACGAGACCACCAACGAAGTTCTCATGGTCGCCTACATGAACGAGGAGTCCCTCCGCCAGACTCTTGAAATCGGCGAGGCGGTCTATTATTCGCGCAGCCGGAAACAGCTCTGGCACAAGGGCGCGACCTCCGGTCATACGCAGGTCGTGAGTAAGATTCTCACCGATTGTGATCAGGACGCTCTCGTGCTCAAGGTGCACCAGCACGGCCCCGGCTGCTGCCATGCAGGATACCGATCCTGCTTTTACC
>JAGRPC010000567.1 GCA_020439925.1 Verrucomicrobiia bacterium
CCGCCTTTCCACCCTCCTCCGAAAAAGAAGACGGCGGCCGGTCTTTTGTCGGTGGGCTGGAGCCCCGGTGGATTGAAGAGATAGGCGTCCAGTTTCACTCCGTCGACTTCACGATAGGTCTCCACCAGGGCGCCGGGCATTTCCGGAGGATATTTCCAGCTGACGGGCGGTTCACCCTCGGGCACGGATGGCTCGGCGGCCGAAAGGGCGGAGGCAAACGGGAGAATGGCCAGAGAGGTGATGAGGAAGGCGGGGGCTTTCATGATCGAAAAGGGTCGGCGCGCCCTCAGAATCTCGACCCGTCGGTCTCGGGACCGCGCTGGGCGGCTGGAATATCGCCCAGTTTCGTGGCGAGGATGGTTTTCCACCCGTCTCCCACCGCTGCGGGATCGAGTTTTCCGGGGAGGGCGCCGCGGAAAGCCTTGAACTGTTCCGGCGTGTAGACTGCCGCCGCCGTGGGCGGCGCGGCATCGAGGGAGAGCCCTTCGAGTTCGATCATTCCGGGAGCACCGCGCCCGTCGTAGAGTGGCGCAGCGAGGGTGGTTTTCCCCTCGCTCGAGATCGTGAGGGTCCAGCCGCTCTGGAACTCGGCGGGAGCATACTCGTCGAAAGGGGCACCCATCTGGGCGATGAGTCCGTAGTTGGTGTAATCGGCGCCGACGATCAGCCCGGGTTTGACCTTGAGAAGCGTTTCTCCTCCGTTCACAAGGGTGGCGGGAAAAGCGAACTCGAGGACATCGGCGCGATGGAAAACAGGTGCTCCGAGACGGGAAACGGGGGAGAGTTCGCCCCAGGCGTCGCCGCCGGTGGAAAGCTCGACCAGTCGTCCGTCCTTGAACGCCGCTAGGTAGACCAGTCCGGGCTGGAAGAGCGAGAGCGGAAGGGAATCCGCTTCGATCACGAGCCGAAAGACGTCGCGGTCGGGACGGGACGCGAGTCGAATGAGGGGGGCGGGTTTTCCGCTCGTCAGTTCCCGGAAGGACGGTTCGGCAAAGGGGTAGCCGAAGGTCGGGGCGTCCCCGTTGGGAAAAAGCTGGAAGTCGACGGTGCCCGGAGCGGCGGCAATCACGGCCGCGGGGAAAAACTTGCGGACTTCGCCCTCTGCGGGTGCGGCCGCTTTCACCGGCCAGCGGGACTCCGCGGCGACGGCGACCGTTTCCTCGTGCACTGCGATCGTGACGGGCTCTCCGGAATCGGGATCTTCGCCTTCTCCGGTGTGGACGAGGCGGGGCAGGGCCGGCAATTGCTCGGATCCCCCCGCCGTGAACCAGGCCGGGTCTTCGCCGGTCTCGATCCATTTGCGGTTGGCTTCTTCGCTGAGATAGAAACGCTGCCCACCTGCCTCGACGAAACCGACCACTCCGAGAGTCACTGGTCCGGCAACGCGGACGATGCTCGTCGCGTCGGGTGAAGGTTTGGCCACGACCCGGTATCCCTGCGGAGCGACGAGCGGGACCGTGCCGTGATAATTCCTGAGATCGTCCTGCCAGGAATCCTGGGCGGCAAGAGGAAGGACGGCGGCGAAGAGGAAGGCGAGCGTAAGGCGGAAGGGTGCGATCATGAGGAAGAGCGCCTTCTTATAGGACGGAAGGCGATCGTCGCGCCAGAAGAAATTTTTGTTTTGTCAGGGTGCGGCGAGGTTTCGCAGGCCGTCCTGTCGCTGGACTAGGCCTTCGAAGGCGTCTGCGATGAGTTCCCCCGTTTCGGCGAGCGCCTCCCTGAACCGGGCCTCGCGGGAGGCGGCCAGCATTTCCGTGTAGGACAGTCCTCCCGCAGTCTTGCTGAGCGCGGCGTTGCAAACCGGGGCTCCGTCCGGCCCTGTCGAAAGGGACAACTCCTCGACCAGTCGGCGATTGCGGATCTGCTGGTAGCGGTGGTTCTCCGCGAGGATGGCGCGCAGCAAGGGTTCGAGGTCCGGTGCCCAGGCCTTCGGGAAGTGGGCCCCGAGGCGGCCCTGCCGACGACCGCAACGCATGTAATGGAGTTGTACCTCCTCCACGGGAGCCGCGGCGATGCGGTTCAGGAGGTTCGACCAGTCGAGACCAAGTTCCTTCTTCCCTATCTCGTTGAAGGTCATGAGGTCCTGCACGGGTCGATTCGTGGCCGTGTATTTTCCGTCGAGGAGATGAAGATTGAGCCCCTGCAGGACGGACTTGATGAGCCCGTCGCCCACGACATGGGTGAACCAGCCCAGCACCCACGCGAGTCCGCGGGTTCCCGGACCGAAAAGCTCGAGGGCGTCTCCGGCGACATCGGCGGCAAAATCGAGAAACTCGCTCCAGCCGATCGTTTCCCCCCGGTCTTTCTCCGCCCATCCGAGGATGAGGTGGGCGCGACCGTAAAAGGTGTCGTGGATTTCACGCGGCGTGATTTCGCGGCCCTCGAAGGAGAGCGTCCAGGGACGGACGGCCCCGCCGGTGAGCGGACTGCGCTCGACCGGGACAGGGCCATGTCCGACCGGTTCTCCGGTATCCAGGCAGATGGCGGAGGGCACGGTCTGGATGTCGCAACCGAGATAGGCGCCCGAGAGGTAGCTGTCGTAGTGCCCGCGAATGACCGGGGCGACGGGGAGCTTCCGCTCTTCCGCCGCCCGGGCCGCGAGAATGGCATAGGCGGTATGTCCGATCACTCCGCTCACGTTCGGAGGATAGGACGCGGCGCCGGGATTGTCGATGGTCTTCCCGGCGCGCGAGGGCACGCCATCAGGGACGAGGGGTGAGCGCCTTGGTGGCGTCGGTAAGGCCACCGGCAGGGGAGAGGGAGCGGCAGAGAATCTTCGAGCGACTTGCCGCGGATCCGGAGGGGAGGCGGAGACGGGATTCGAAGCGGATCGAGTCTCCGGGGGCGATGGACTCCGCGAGGTAGCCGGAGTTCCTGACGGCGGCGGTCACGTTGGTCTTCCCGCCGCTCAGGCGGAAGTGCTTCATCTTTCCTTCTCCCTTGAGGCGGCCCCTGAAAACAAAACGGTCCCTCACGTTGCCGTCGTTTTCGACCGCCTGGAAATAACGGTATCCCTTGGCGATGGGTTTTCGGAGATTCAGCACCTGCCCCTTCGCCTTCGCCTGGTAGCGGTCATCGCCTTTCATGCGCGAAAGGGTCGGACCTTTTCCGATGTGCAGATCGGCCTGGGTGGTGGTCCTGGCATCGTAGAGGACGAGGAAAAAGTCGCGGTCTTCGCCGACACCGAGATTCGTGCCGGCGGTCTCGACATCGTTCACGGCCACGTCGATGTGGAGGGTGTCGTAATCGAAGACATCGACGCTCGCGACCGCGAAATCGTCGGCGTAGCCGCTGAACTCGACCTGGGGAAAGGCGGCGAACTCACCGTCATAGCGGTCCTTGAAATAGCCGGGGACCTCGAGAGCGATGCGGTAGCGTCCCGGTCCGGTGCGTTCCCCGGAAAGGGTTCCTCCGGGAATGGAGGTGGCCGAATTGAGCGGGATACCGATGAATCCGTCGAATCGCAGCATGCCGAGGAGCAGGCTCGACTGCGGTCCCTCGATCGATTCGAGGCGATGGATCGCGAAGGCGAAGGTCCGGTCCGTGGGTTCGGTGAGGTTGTCGTTGGAGGTGTCCTGGGCGTCGTCGAGGATGACCCGGAACACCACCTCGTCGTCGCTCGCCGTGACGACCGTGTTGCCGCGGATGATCTCGTCGGTCACCCCGGTGCCGACCACGGCGAGATTGAGGGCGTAGTCATGGCCGTCGTCGTTGATGAAGGCGCCGGGGCGGGAGAGCGTGATCTGGTAGTTGCCCACGCTGCTTCGGATGACGTCGAGGGTGAACTCGGGAGGAACCGCGGCCGAGAGAAGCTCGCCGTTGAAGCCGACGCGTCCCGTTGCGGTCAATTGCGAGCTGGTGGCCTCGAGAGTCGTCCCGTCCGGGAATCGCAGGAGACTGAAGAAGAAGCCGGTGTCGACCGCGGCCTGGTTGTTTGGGTCCGCGGCGTCTTCGATATCGGCGAGGCGGACGCGGGCGGTGAGCGTGTCGTCTGTGAGCGACTGGATCACCGCGGTGGCGATCTCGTCGTCGGAAATGCTGTTGACCGGGGTGACGAGAATGGCGAAGTCGTTGGTGATGGCCCCGGCGAAGGCACCCGGGGCGTTCACCTCGATCTGGTAGCTGCCGGCCGCGAGGCGCGCGGTGGAGACGGTGCCGCCGAGGGTGTTGGTGCTTTGATAGAGCACCCCGTCGGGGCCGACCTTTCCGTTGGCGATGGTGGCTTCCCGGGAGAAGCCCGGCAGGCCGGAGAACAGGAGAATGCCCGCGGCGAGGCTGGATACGAAGTGACTGGGAGAACGAAGGGAGTGGAGAGGGTGGTTTTTCATGAAGAGGAGGGTTGGTTGTTCCTCCTTTTCATGGGAATCCCGGACGGCCGGTTACCGGGGAAGTGAAAAAAGATTCCCGGTCAATTCCGCCAGATCAGGCGCACCGCGTCGCGTTTGCCGGGATCGAGCAGGGAGCGGGCGCTGAGAGCGGTCTGCTGTCTCCGGGAACGGGAGTTCTTCGTCTTTCTCACCTGAATCCGATAGGGCAGGGAATCACCGGGCGCGGCTTCGGCGGTGACGTGGAGACCGGAAACCACGGCCGCAGTCACGTTGGCGAACTCCGGCCAGAGAGCGAGATAGCCCACCCGGTATCCGCGGTTCCCCCGCGACCCGCTGAACGAGGCGGCGTCCTCTTTCAGGAAAGCATCGTTCTGCCAGGCGATCTCGTGAAGTACCTTCGTGCGACCCCGTCTC
>JAGRPC010000568.1 GCA_020439925.1 Verrucomicrobiia bacterium
GGCAGTCCGACCTTGACGAGGGAGCGGACCGATTCGCGGTGGGGACGTTTCCACCAGTGGCGCGGCACCCATTCCCGGATCTCGGGGGAACGGCGACTCCAGAAGAGCAGGGCGACGAGCGTGGCGCTGCGGGCGAGGAGGGTGGCGATTCCGGCGCCCTCGAGACCGAGGGCGGGCGCACCGAGATGGCCCCAGATGAGAACCCAGTTGAGGAAAACGTTCAGGCCAACACCGCCGAGGAGAATCCAGAAGGCGGGCCAGGGATGATTCATGGCGTCGGCGTGGTTTTTCACCGCCATCGAGCCGACCGCGGGGACCATCGAAAGGGCGACGATGAGAAAATAGCGATTGGCCGCGCGCGTCACTTCCTCCTCCTGTCCGAAGAGGTGGAGAAAGGGCGCGAGCAGGATCGCGAGGATCACGGTGAGAAGCCCGACGAAGTGGGCGAGGTAGAGCCCGTTTCGCAGCGCTTCTCGAGCCATCGGTTGATCGCCGGCTCCCCTGGCCTGGGAGACGCGGATGGAGACGGCCATGGTCATCCCGATGCCGAACATCAGCGGCAGGTGCAGGATCGTGTTGGCAAAGGTGGCGGCCGCTAGCGGAACGACACCGAGTTGTCCGATCATGAGGGTATCGGCCAGCCCGACGAGCATTTGCCCGAGCTGCCCCGCGACCAGGGGAAAGGCGAGCCGCAGGGTCGATCGGCTTTCGTGGAGGAGTGAGGGAAAAGAGGGAAACATGGAAAGAGGGAGAGGAAAAAGGGAACAAAAAAACCCGCCGGGCGGAGCGCGGCGGGTTCGGGCGAAAGGAGATCTGTGAGCGAAAGGAGAGTCTCAGAAACGCAAGAAACCGACGCGCGGCATCCGAATGGATACCGTGGGCATGAGGCGGCGCTTGCGGAGATTCATGATCCCGAAGGTATCGGCGGCGTAAGGCTTGTCAAGCGGCCGCAAGTTCAGCGGCAGGGACTCGGAGCAAAATATCGTTGCAGCGCCGGGCGCATTGTGCGAACTGCCGCGCATGAGTCAGTTTCAGGATCGAGTTGTCGTCGTGACCGGTGCCGGCCGCGGCATTGGCAAGGAAATCGCGAAAGCCTTTGTCGCTCGCGGAGCCAAAGTGGCGGTCGCGAGCCGCACCGAGGCGAATGCGAGTGCCACCGCCGCGGAACTCGATGCCATGGGACCCGGCACTGCGAAAGGCTACGCCGTCGACATCGCCTCGCACGAGGCCACGGTCGAGTTCGGCAAGCAGGTGGCGGCCGACCTCGGTGCCGTCAGCATTCTCGTCAACAACGCGGGAGTCACGAGGGACGGGCTCGCCCTCCGCATGAGCGAGGAGGATTGGGACACCGTTCTCGACACCAATCTCAAGGGCGCCTTCAATGCGGTGAAGGCCTTTCAACGGAGCCTTCTCAAGGCCGAGGACGCGCGCATCATCAACATCAGTTCCGTGATCGGCCTGATGGGCAATGCCGGACAGTGCAACTACGCCGCGAGCAAGGCGGGCCTGATCGGCCTCACGAAGGCGCTCGCCAAGGAATTCGCGGGTCGCAAGGTGTGCGTCAACGCGATCGCCCCGGGTTTCATCGTCACGGACATGACCGACGAACTCACCCCCGAGATGCAGGAGGGGATCAAGAAGACGATTCCCCTCGGTTGTTTCGGCGAGACCGAGGACATTGCCAATGCCGTTCTTTTCCTCGCGGGCAGGGAAGCCCGCTACATCACCGGGCAGGTCCTGACCGTGGACGGCGGCATGGTGATGTGAAGAGTCACGGGTCACGGGTTTTGTGATGGAAGCGGAGATCATTTATCC
This sequence comes from Verrucomicrobiia bacterium, assembly GCA_020439925.1. Taxonomy (GTDB): domain Bacteria; phylum Verrucomicrobiota; class Verrucomicrobiia; order Verrucomicrobiales; family DEV007; genus Arctic95D-9. The sequence goes on from JAGRPC010000568.1 coordinate 1,816, forward strand.
GGAGGATTTTGTCGCGGAGGCATCGGCCTTCATCGCGAACCGCATTCTCGAAAAGCAATCCGGTGGTGGCGTGTTTCGCCTCAGCCTCTGCGGAGGCTCGACCCCGGCTCCGGTCTACTCGGCGGTGGCGAAATGGCCCGGCATCGACTGGGAACGGGTCATGCTCACCTTCGGCGACGAGCGCCCGGTGCCCCCGGATCATGCCCAGAGCAATTACCGCATGGTGAAAGAGGCGCTCCTCGATCCCTCGGGGATCCGTCCGGCCAACGTGCTGAGGATCTGCGGCGAATTGCCCCCGGCCGAGGCGGCGGAGCGTTGCGAGACTCACCTGCGCAAGCTCGCCAAACTTGCGGGTGAACCCTGTTTCGTCCACGACCTGACCCTCCTCGGCATGGGTGACGACGGACATACCGCCTCGCTCTTTCCCGGGACGGAGGCGCTGGAGGAAAAGGAACGCTGGGTTGTGGCCAATCACGTGCCGCAGCTCGACACCTGGCGCATCACTTTCACCTATCCGCTCATCGCGGCGTCCCGCGAGGTGCTCTTCCTGGTGAACGGGGCGAACAAGCACGCCCGCGCCCGCGAAGTGCTTGCCGGAGATCCGGCCTTTCCCGCCAGTGCGATCACCGCCGGAAAAGTGTGGTGGATGATCGGGGGTTGAGGTCGAATCCGGACTCCTCCGCGGTTTTGCATTGATCAACGCCGCCCGATCCGGTACACCCGGCGCATGTTCAGATTGCGCACGATGAAAGCGGCCGATTTCGATGAGGTCGCCGAGCTGATTTACCTCTCGACCAACGCGTGGTATCTGGAGCATCTCGGTCACCCCATCTTTCGCTGTCGTTCCTCGGACTGCCGGGTTTTCTGCGAAGTCTACGAGGATCTCGACCCCGGTTGCGGACTCGTCGTCGAGGTGTCTCGCTCGGGCATGATCGCCGGCTCGTGCTTTTTCCATCCCCGCGAGACGCACGTGTCCCTCGGCATCATGAACGTGCACCCGAACTACTTCGGGCACGGCATCGCCGGGAGGCTCCTCGGGCGCATCGTCGACGAGGCCGAGATGAGGGACCTGCCGCTCCGTCTCGTTTCGAGCGCGCTCAATCTCGATTCCTACTCGCTCTACAACCGCAACGGTTTTTCTCCGTTCTCGCTCTACCAGGACATGATCATCACCGTGCCGGAGGAAGGGTTGCCTCCCCGGAAAGGGGAGGATCTCCCGACGGTGCGTGAAGCGGTGCCTTCGGACCTGGTGACGATGGGGCGGCTCGAGTTCGAGGTCAGCGGGATTTCTCGGGAGCGGGACTACTGTTATTTCATCGAGAACAGCACGGGGATCTGGCAGACGCTGATCGCCGAGGGAGAGGACGGAGAGGCGGAGGGATTCCTCGTTTCCGTCGATCACCCGGCGAGCCGTCTCATCGGTCCCGGCGTGATGCAGACCGAGCGAGCGGCCGAGGCCCTGCTGCGCGCCCAGCTGGATCGTTTCCGCGGGAAGACGGTGGTCTTTCTCCTGCCCTCGGGCGAGCAGCATCT
>JAGRPC010000569.1 GCA_020439925.1 Verrucomicrobiia bacterium
GAACTGGGCTGGCGCGGGGATCGCAGCGTCGTCGACACGCTTGTCGCCAAGGTCGATGCCGGGGAAGGGCAGGCCTCGCTCGAGGCGCTCTGGGCCCTGAACCTGCTCGACGGACTCACCGAGGAACGGGCCGCGAAATGGCTCACCCACCCGCAGTCATCGGTGCGCCGCTGGGTTGTCCGCCTTGTCGGCGACCGTCGCGAGGCCTCCGGCGCCCTTGCCACCGGACTGGCGGACCTCTCCCTCAGCGAGAGCGACGTCCAGGTGCGCGTCCAACTCGCCGCCTCGGCGAAGCGCTTTCCTGCCGCCGTTGCCCTGCCCATCATCGATGGTCTCACCCGACATGACGAGGACCTTGCCGATCCCCATCAGCCCCTCATGATCTGGTGGGCGCTCGAGGCCCACGCCGAGGACGGACGGAGCGAGGTGGACGCGTGGCTCGCCAAACCCGAGACCTGGGCCCGGCCCCTCGTGAAGGAAATCCTCCTCGAGCGCCTCATGAAGCGTTATGCCATCGCCGGCGGAGTCGAGAACTACGCCAGCGCCGCGCGCCTCCTCGAAAAAGCCCCCGACGCGGCGACCAAGGCCCGGCTCCTCGAGGCCCTCCAGGCCGCGTTTGAAGGCGTTCCCATGCCCGAGCTGCCCGGCGCCCTCAGCGTGGCCCTGCAGGAGTATTCCAAGTCCCTTGGTGACAGCGGACTCGTCCTGCGCCTGCGCAGCGGCGAAACCGGAGCCCTCGCCGAGGCGCAGAAGGCCGTCCTCGATTCCAAGCTGCCCGTCGGCCTCCGCAGCGAACTGATCCGGCAGCTCGGGGAGAGCGGGGAGAAAAGCGTCATCGACCCGCTCCTCAAGATCCTCGCACTGAACCAGGAGCATGCCCTCAAGCGCGTCGCCCTCCAGACCCTCGCCCGCTTTGACGACGAGGCCATCGCCAAGGGCATCATCGCCCGTTACGGATCCACTCTGCCCGCCGAGCTCGGGGTGCGTTCCACCGCCGAGCGAGTCCTCGCCGGTCGCCTCGAGTGGGCCCGGCTCATGATGGACGAAGTCGATCGTGCCGTCATCAAGGATCGCGACCTCGGGGCCGACATCGTCCAGCTCATGATGGAGCATCGCGACGACGCCCTCAATGCCCGCATCCAGAAACACTGGCCCGGAATCGCCGCCGGGGCCGGGGGTATCGACCTCGCCGCCGAGACCGCCCGCATCCTTTCCGTGCTCGACGGAGGGAAAGGGGATCCCGCCGCCGGCAAGGTCGTCTTCGCGACCCGCTGCGCCACCTGCCACAAGCTCTTCGACGAGGGCCAGTCCATCGGACCCGAGCTCACCGGTTACGAGCGCCAGAACCCCGATTTCTGGATTCCCTCCATCCTCAATCCCAGCCTCGAACTCCGCGAGGGATTCCTCAACTACGTCGCTTCCATGAAGGACGGGCGCAAGGTCATCGGCCTCATGGTCGACCAGACCCCCCGCACCGTCACCCTGAAGGACCTTGCCGGACAGGTCTCCCTGCTCGACCGCGCCGAGATCGACACCCTCGAGGCCTCGCCCATCTCCCTGATGCCTCCGGGACTGCTCTCCGGTCTCGCCGACCAGGAGCTGCGCGACTTCTTCGCCTACCTCATGAAACCGTGATCGCGCCGAGTCGGCGAGGCCCGTTCCTTACCCCAGCCCCGGCACCGGCGCCGCGCCGGGCGAGTCGTTGCCCTCGTTGATCGCGTCGATCCCCGCCTGCACCGCCTCCTCCATCGCCCGGGTGAGAGGGGCGACCGCCTTCTTCAGGCTGCCCTGTTCCGAGAGGAAATGTCCCGCGTCGATGGGCGGGTGAATCCGCGCGATGGCCCGACGGGGACCGGTCCGCGGCATCGCGCGGGAGTAATAATCCTCCGCGATCCGCTCCGCCGTCTCGTCGTAGCGGTCGATCGTCGGCTTCTCCGTGAGGTAGGGTGTGAGATAACCGTGCACGCGGAAGGCGAGGATGGCCCGTTCCGAGAGCAAGTCGATCTCCGGGTGCGTCTCGCCCGAGGGATCCGTCTTCATCTGGTGGATCGTCGAGCGCACCTTGCGGATGCGGTCCACCAGCCCCGCGCCCGTCGTCGCGGCGATGCCCAGCGTCTCCTCCAGCCGGGCCACCAGCGACTCCGCGAAGGCCCGCAGCATCTCGTGGAGCGAGGCTTCTCCCGCGGCGACCTCGTCGAGAAACCCGTGCCGCTGCAGGTAGGTGCCGACGAGGTGACGGCCCAGGCCGAGGATGGCCCCGAGAGGGTCCTCCGTCGACCCCGGCGCGTAGAGGTGGCCGCTGTCCTTCCCCAGTTGCACCAGCCGCTCCGTGATCGCCTCGCGCGGTGTCGTGAGGTGGGTGAATTTCAGGCTCACCGGCACGATCTTCACCGAGACCCCCTCGATCGCCTGCTGCGCCTTCAGGGCGATGAAGGCCGTCCCGTCGAGGAAGGGCGTGACCCGGTCGTTCGTGAGGTAGACATTGCCCTCCGGGAAGATGTTGAGGTGAGACTCGCCCCCCGTCACCGTCGCGATCGCCGCCGCCATCGCCTTGCGGTCCGCCGCCTCCCGGTCGATCGAGAAATTCCCCATCTTCTGCATGCACCAGGCGTTGAAGCGGCTCCGCAGGAAGACGTCGTAGGCCGCCATGAAGGCACAGGGCAGGCCGAGGCGTCGATGGATCTCCGTCACCACCTGCGGATCGCTGTGGCTCGGGTGGTTGATGACGAAGACGAGCCGGTCGCCCCGCGCACGGGCGTCGCGCAGAGCCTCCGTCTCGCCCTCCAGCCGCAACTCCGCGATGCGGTGGTTTCCGCCCGGGAGGATGAGGTGCCGGTTCACGAAGCGCCCCAGGCCGATGAGGAAAGGGGAGGGCTCGGCCGGGAAAAAGCGGTAGCTGGCGTCGGAGAACTCGAGCATGGGAGGGAGTCTGCCGTTTCGCCCGCGAGGATGCAAGTCGGGGATGTGGGGGGAAGGGGGCGACGCTGGTTTTTTAAAGGCACACGAGGCACGTAAGGCGATCGCTATTTGATCCGAAGATTTGCGCGAGAATCGTAAGCTTGACTTCCACTAATAGCGTGTTCTCATGAACCATTGGAGAAAGAACTTCCAACATTCGTTGACTTTTTTGCCGGAAGTGGGCTTGTAACCGAAGGAGCGCGCCACGCATGTTCCCCTGTTTGGTCGAACGATATTTGTCCAAAGAAGGCCGCAATCTACACGGCCAACCACGGCGAGGATCATTTCCACCTCGGCTCAATTATTGATGTGAACGGTTGTGAGATTCCGAGCGGAGACATCGTGTGGGCGAGTTTCCCCTGCCAAGACCTTTCACTTGCCGGCAAACAGGAAGGACTTGGGGCTTCCAGGAGTGGCCTTTTCTGGGAATGGCTTCGTGTGCTCGACGAAATGCCTAAAAAGCCGTCGATTATCGCCTTGGAAAACGTCGTCGGACTTTTGACCGCCAATGGAGGCGGCGATTACCGTTTGCTCCACCAGGCATTGCGCGATCGAGCCTATCGAGTTGGCCCGATGCTGATAGACGCCCGCCATTGGGTGCCTCAATCCCGCCCGCGAATTTTTATTGTTGCGGTTCTCAATCATTTGCCGACCGGATCACTAGAGGACACAGGCCCGAATTGGCTTCATACACCGTCGTTGATGAAGGCTGTTGTCGGTCTTGAAGATTTGATATTTTGGACGTTACCCTTCCCAAGTAAACGTCCCGACGGGCTTTCTGACATAGTCGACTGGGATGCTCCTGTGCTAGATGCCGAGCGAACGGATTCTTTGATGGAAATTGTCTCTCCAATCCATTTGGCGAGGCTTAAGAAACTGCCTCGTCGAACTCGTGCAGTTTTTCCCGGATACCGGAGGACACGAAATGGGCGTCAGGTTCTTGAACTTCGGTTTGATAACATTTCGGGATGCCTTCGTACTGCCGAAGGAGGCAGCAGTCGTCAATTTCTTTTGCTCCATGAGAACGGGCGTTTCAAGGCACGTCTAATTACACCTCGCGAAGCAGCCTTGTTAATGGGCGCACGGCCGAGCTACAGACTGTCGGATTCGTACAACGAGTCCTATAATGCGATGGGCGATGCGGTCGTCGTCCCGGTCGTTTCACATCTTGTTGACCACCTTTTCCTGAAAATCCTGAGCCATTCCGATTTTGAAGAAACTCGACGAAAGACTAAAGGAATTCGCCTCATCGCATAAATTCCTTGGGACGAAAGGGCCGCTTTGTGTTGCCCTTGTCATCACGCGAACAGCAATCCGAAATGGAGTTCCGCTTGATCCGTCGACACTCGTTACCGCCGCAAAAGGGCAAGTGCTCGGTTTGGGTAAAGCAGCGGTTCAGTCGATTCTGGCCGACTACGGTATCACGAAAGTTCTGGCGTCGGAAGGGGGGCGAACTAGTCGTGGCAGCATGGGCAATATGGAGTCGTATGTTGCTTTCTTGAACGAACTTGCTGTGGAAATGCCTTGCGACCTTGGCGACGTCGAAAAATGGTGGGTCGAACGCGTTCGCGACTACTTCGAATCATCTCCACTTCGGTTAAAAGTAGATACAGGCGCGTCGCTTAAGGCGGGAATCGGCGGGATTTTTGACGAAGCAAAACGGCGGCAGGGTGAAAACCGAGGAACCACGGTCGTAGGCGCGCTGATGCAACATCTCGTCGGCGCGAAACTCGAGGTACTTTTTCCTGATCACGAAATCTGCCATAGTGGTTATTCGGTTGCTGATTCGCCGACGGGCAGATTTGGCGACTTTCAAATCGGAGACACTGTAATTCACGTCTCTTCAGCACCTGGCAAGGCGTTGCTTGAGAAATGCCGGGATAATCTGGACAAGGGACTTCGTCCGCTGATTGTATCAACCGGACCCGGAGCGGCGCTCGCCGAGAACCTTGCCGACGAGGACGGGCTCTCAAAACGAATTGAAGTCCTCGATATTGTTCAATTCCTCGTCGGTAATCTTTTGGAATGGACTGAGTTCGAGGGAGCAAAACGTCGGGCTACCTTCGAAGAACTCGTAGAGCGTTACAACGGAATCGTCGAACGCTGCGAGACCGATCCAAGTTTAAAGATCGAGATTGCGTAAACTCGTCCTTCAAGGCACCCTTGAGGTCGAAGGGTTTTCGTGGCGGGTATGAAGGCAGGAGGTGGAGACGGGAATAAACCTACTCGTCCTTAAATCAGGTGAAGATTCACTTATTCTCCTCAAAATGGCACTGACATCGGAGCGATGTCGGGCACCGACGGGGTTTTGGTGACTCCCGGGAGACGTTTGGTGCCTCCCAAGAGCCCTTCGGTGCCTCCCAAAGGGCTTTCGGTGCCTCCCAAGAGGCCTTCGTTGCCTCCCAAGAGGCTTTCGTTGACTCCCAAAAGGCTTTCGTTGACTCCCAAAGGGCTTTCGTTGACTCCCAAGAGGCCTTCGTTGACTCCCAAAGGACCTTCGTTGACTCCCAAAGGGCCTTCGTTGACTCCCAAAAGGCCTTCGTTGACTCCCAAAACGCTTTTGGGAGTCAACAAAACGGTTTTGGGAGTGACCAAAAAATGCGCGGGAATCGACAAAAAGGCTTGTCACTGAACGAGTTATTTGATATTCCCGCCATTCTACCGGAGCGGCCAAGCGTGGAGTGGGCTGGTGTATGGGTGTGCGCGGGGCGGTTCCAACAACCCCCACCCTTGTGTAATCCGGCGGTGTTCGTGGCCGCCCCATCCCCGCCAGCTCTCCATGCCTGCGCCGTCCTCGATCGCCGCCTGGGATACCCCGGGCCTTTTCTGGGATGCCACCGCAGGCCTGTCGTGGGACGCCGCGAATCCTCCGCCCCAACCATCCCACCGTATGGCCCAGGTAAAACTAAACCTCGATCGGATCACGCGCGACGAGCGCCTCGCCCTCGCCCGCCAGATCCACACGCAAATGACGGGGAACGCCGATTTCCCCACCCCGAGCCCGGCCCTGACCGCTCTCGACAGCGCCATCACCGCGCTCGAGACGGCCAACGACGAGCTGAATGTGCTGCGCCAGCAGGCCAAGGAGAAAACGGTCGAGGTCGACACCCTCGACGCCGCCCTCAGCCAGTCGCTGCGCGATCTCGCGGCCTACGTGCAGAATACCAGCGGCGGCGACGAGGCGAAGATCCTCAGCGCGGGCATGAGCGTACGCGACGCGGGCGCCCCGGTGACGATGACGCAGGTGACGGGGCTGGAGTCCTCGCCCGGCGACGACTCGGGCGAGATCGACCTGTCGTGGACGCCGGTGCACGGCGCGAGCAGCTACGAGGTGCAGAGCAGTCCCGATCCCATCACGGCCACGAGCTGGGGGCACGCGGGGATCTCGACGAAGAGCACCCTCACCCTCACCGGCCAGCCCACGGGGGCTCGCTGCTGGTGGCGGGTGCGGGCCATCGGCGCGAACGGCCCCGGGGCCTGGAGCGATCCGGCCACGAAGATCGTGCCGTGACGCGCGGAGCGTGTCGCGGCGTTCCCGGTTCCTGGTTCGTGGTGCTTCGTTCTCCTCCGCGAAGCGCCCGCCCGAGAACCGGGCACCGGGAACCAAGACCGCGGGCAAAGCCCGCCAACCAAGCACCAAGCACCAAGCAC
>JAGRPC010000570.1 GCA_020439925.1 Verrucomicrobiia bacterium
GATTCGACCCGGCCGCGGCGGATCGCTTCGACCAGTTCGGCGAGGAACCGGCTTTGCGCATCGGTCAGGGTCCGGTTCTCCGCCCATCGCTCGATCTGATCCACTTGAATGAAGCCGGCCTGGATCCCGTCGGCGATGTCGTTGAGAGAATAGGCGGTATCGTCGGCCCAGTCCATCACCCGGCACTCGATGGAACGGAAGCCGTTTCGCTTCGTCCCGGGAGGAAGGCCCCCTGGAAAAGGCTTGCCCGCCATCGCAAAATCCAGCAAGGCAGCCTGGTCGGCATAAAGGAAATGATTCCGCTGGTCGGCAATCTCGCCGTGGAGCGTTTTGTATTTCAGCACCCCGTCCATCAAGGCCCGGGTCGGATTCATCCCACGGTCGGGCCCGAAAAGAATCGTGGCGAGAATGCGCAGGGTCTGGGCATTGCCCTCGAACCCTCCATACGATTCCATAAGCCGGTGCAGGGTACGCTCGCCCGTATGACCAAAGGGAGGGTGCCCGATATCGTGGGAAAGGCAGACCGCTTCAACGAGATCGGAGTCGAGATAAAACTCGGGACCCAGCAGTGCCGAAGTGCGGTTGAGGCGGTCGCACAGGCTTCGCCCGATCTGGGCCACCTCGATCGAATGGGTGAGCCGGGTCCGGTAGAAATCGTACTCACCGCTGAAAAAAACCTGGGTCTTGTTCTGAAGTCGGCGAAACGCCGAGGTATGGATGATACGGTCACGATCCACCTGAAAAGGCGTGCGGTGCTCCCCCTCGCGGGGAGGTTTTTCGCCCCCGATTCGCTCCTCGTCGACTGCTCCGTAGAAGTGGTTCCTCATTCCCTTCAGTTCGCGAGCCTATCCTTCATCGAGCTTGCCGGCAAAGCGCTGTTTCTTTCGAAAAACGCAAAGCAACTCTTAATCTTTTTGTAAATTATGGAAATTATGCTAAGATTTGAGCCTGCTCTCCCATGGATCGCTACGAGATCAAAGGCCGGATCGGCCGCGGCGGCATCGGCGCGGTCTACGAGGCATTTGATCATCACCTCCATCGCTCCGTCGCGATCAAGCGACTCCTCCCGGTCGAGGAAACGCGACTGAACGATGCCGCCTCCGGTGAAACCCTGACTCGAGAGGCCCTTGCCCTCGCGAGATTCCAGCATCCCAACGTGGTTTCCATCTTCGAATTCGGCGAAGATGCCGAGGGGCCCTATGTCGTCTTCGAACTGGTCCGGGGAGATACCCTGAAAACCCTCGTCCAGCAGAATGCGTTCTCCGTCGAAGATTTCATCGAATTCGTCGAACAGACTCTGGATCCGCTCGTGTCCGCTCAGGAGTTGAATCTGCTTCACCGCGATATTAAACCTGGCAACCTCATGCTCACCTGGCTCCCCTCGGGCCGTTTTCAGGTGAAACTCCTCGATTTCGGACTCGCCAAACTCAGCCAGGCACCATCGCTGCAAACCCTCGACCAGTCGGGCTCCTTTCTCGGGTCGATCGACTATATCGCTCCCGAGCAGATCGAGGTCCAGCCTCTCGATCAGCGCACCGATCTCTATTCCCTCGGTTGCGTTTGTTATTTCGCCCTCACCCAGCGTGCGCCCTTTTCCGGAGCCTCGGTCGCCGAGACCATGTCGAGGCACCTCGCCCATCGCGTCACTCCCCTTTCGGAACTGCGTCCCGACCTGCCGTCTGCCCTCGCTTCCTGGGTCATGCGCTTGATTTCGAGAAAACCTTCCGATCGCCCCGACAACGCCTCGGCGGCTCTCCGAGAATTCCAGAGAGCCAGATCGGCGCCCCTTCCCACCGTCGTTGCCTTCGCGGGAGCCCCCGGCGCGGGATCGGCCGCTTCATTTCCCGTCGCCGTCATCAGACCGGCGGAAGTCCCTGTCAGGCTCGAAACCACCGCGCATCACGTGGGCCGCCCTGCTCATGCGCGGCCCGTCCTCCTTCGGAGAAGCGCTCCCGCTCCCAAGGTGGCACTTCCCGCCCATGCCTCCCGCTATCGCATCGACCGTGGCCACGGGAAAAACCAGCCCTGGCTCATGGCGGGCGTCCTCGGCATGCTCGTCGCGGGTATGGCCTGCCTTTCCGCCGTTTACGAACCGCCTGTACGAATCAAAGACGCCATTCGATCGGCACAGGAACGACAGG
>JAGRPC010000078.1 GCA_020439925.1 Verrucomicrobiia bacterium
CGCTCGGTTCGCGACGGTCGCTGGCTGTTCATAAGGAATTTCCGGCCGTCGCTTCCCCTCCAGGGTCCCGCCGATTCGGTGAAGTCGGATTCTTTCCAGGCTCTGCGCTCGGCACGTGATTCCTCCGAACCTCTTCCTCCGATCCAGGCGGATGTGTTTCTCACTCCCCGTCCCGAAGTGGAACTCTACGACACCGTCGCCGATCCCCATCAGGTGGCGAATCTCGCCGGAGACCCGACCCTCTCCTCCATCGAAGCGAGGCTTGCCACGACTCTCGAGAAGTGGATGGACGAGACCGGCGACTCGGTGCCGGAAGAAATCAGCCCTGACACATTCGACCGGCTGACCGGAGATCCCCTCAAGGGTGTGAAGCGCAACGATGCCTGGAAGGCTCCCCCGGGCGCGGATCGCGGAGCGGACCGGATCAATTCACCCGGCCTTTGAGGTTGGCGGAGGGTCTATTTGACAATTTTTGCGGAAAACAATAATTTTGAGAATGAAAAATCTCCTTCTCCTTGCAGCCCTGCTGGGCGGCCTCTATCTCGTCCTCGGACGGGGAACGGGAGGGAAAGAGGAGATGTCCCACTACGCCCTTGAAGAGGCGACACCGGCCAGGCAGGCATCCGCCGACAAGCGGATCCGGGTGATTCTTTTCACCGGCACGGAATGGTGTCCGGCCTGCTCCCATCTCGACTCCAGTGTCATCACGACGGCAGCGTGGCAGGAGTTTGTCAAAGGTGAACTGGTCTTCCAGAAGGTTGACGTGCCCTCCGACCGCAGTCGTCTCCGGGACACCGACAGGACCCTGATTTCGCGATACGGTATCAGCGGTTACCCGACCATGATCGTCCTCGACCGGAGAGGCAAGGAACTGAGTCGGCAGGTGGGGTCGGGGGCTCCGGTGGAGAATTACAAGGAATGGATCCGGCGGCACACGAAATACTACTGAGGATGAAACGCCCCTGAAGCGAAGATTCAAAGGCAAAAGAGCTTGTCTTGCCGCGGCTCTTCGAGGGAGAATGAAACTCCCTCAACTTCTGAATCCATGAAACTTTGCTCCCTCCTCTTTCTCGCCCTCACGGTCGTCTATTCTCCCCTCACTCTCCGCGCCCAAGGCGGCTATCCCGGGCCCGGAGACATCCACCGCAGCCTGAACGCGCTCGAATCCGAGCTCATGTCCCTGCTCGATCGCAAGGAGCAGATTCTGGCCGCCACGGAAAAGCGAAACAAGGACCTGCACGATCTTGCCATCGCCCGGACGAAGGCGGACGGACCCGAACGGGATCGTCTCGCGAAGCAGATCGAGGTGCTGAACAACCAGAGCCGTGACGCCGCGGTGGAACAGGGACGTCTCGACCTCACCGCCGACCGCATTCGCCTGGCCATCGACCGGCTCATGCGCTTTGACGACCATGCCTCCTCCGGTGGGAAGGGTGGGAACCGCGTTCCTCCAATCCGGTCGATCAATATCGTGAAAACCGAGCGCAAGGGACCCATGAGAGTCACCGGCCAGGGTGTTGGCTTCGAAGACACGACCATCTACGAAGTGATCTTTGCCGACGGGTCCCGTCAGCGCGTCGAGAGCACGAACTTCGTGCCGCAGCGCAACTGAAACGGTGCGAACCGACAGGGTCGGGTCGGCGATGCAACCCTATCGGACCCTTCGAACCCCCGCATTCCCGCGACGGGCACGAGATTTGACGCCTCCAAAGGCCTCGCCTAAATTGACCCGGCCCGCAACCTCGTCCCGGATCTTGAAGAGTTTCCCGCCCCATCGCCTTCTCCGGTGTCTGGTGCTCCTCGCGTTGACGACCGTGGCAGCTGCCGTCCCTGGCCTCACTCAGGACCGGGATTCGGAGGTAGGCGCCGGAAAGGCGGCCGCTGACTCCGCTTCCCCCTGGACCGAAGCGGATTCCCGACTTGCGAACCATTATATTCAGCTCCTCCAGAAGGATCCGTCCTACGGCAAGGTGCTCGACCTCCTCTGGGGTCTCTACGAGAAAAAGGGGCAGATCGCCCTGCTTTTAGACTACTTCAAGGGTGCCTCCGCCGACGGGCCCGCGATCGCCAAACTCCTCTACGCCCACCTGCTCCGAAAAAACGAGGAGATCGAGGAAGCCCGCACTTTCTACGACGAGGTCCTCTCCGCGGAGCCGACCAACCTTCCCGCCCTCCGAGCTCTCGCCGAGATCGCCGACCAACAGAAGCGCGGGGCAAAGGCCCTCTCCCTCTATACCCGACTCGTCGAACTCGTTCCCGTCACCAGCGAGGAAGGAGTCGCGATTCGTCTTCGCAAGGCTGCCTTGCATCGCCTCCAGGGCCAAACCGAGCTCGCCGTGGCCGACTGGAAGAAACTTCTCGAAACCGCGCCAGGAAACGTGAACCTGCGTGCGGAGATTGTCGGCCTTCTCCTCGAAGCAGGGGAAACGGCATCCGCCGTCTCGCTCCTCACCGAACTCGCCCAGTCGGGAGACCCGCGCCAGAAACTCGACGCCCTGCTCGAGCTGAGCCGTCTTCACGAGTTCACGGGCGATTTCGAACCATCGGTCGAGACCGCGAAGGAAGCCATGGGCCTGCTTCACTTCAAGAGCCCGGAGTATGTTGGACTCTTTTCCCGACTCGTGCGCCTGCACGAGCGCAACGATCGCCTCAAGGAGATGGAAGACAGCCTCAGGGCCGCGGCGGCTTCCGAAAACCCCACCGAGCAGTCCCTGGAGGATCTTGTCCGGTATTACCACCTCGTCGCCGATCCCATGAAGGAGGAAGAAGCGGTGGAGGCCCTCGCCCATCGGCTTCCGGCCGATCCTTCGCATCGGATCCGCCTCGCGGAACTGGAACTGCAGAACGACCGCTACGAGGCGGCCGCTGCCACGCTCGACGAACTCATGTCCTCGGGCGGCGGTGTCTCTCTCGACCTCCACCTGCGCCGGGCCCTCGTCGATCTGCAATCCAGAGGACGCGAAGCGGCCGAGTCGAGGCTCACGAACCTGCTCGATGAGGGGCATATCGACGCGGACGGACGGAAGGGGATCCTCGAGTTCGCCCGAACGCATTATCTCGACAAGCTGGTGGAACGATTGCTGCGGGACCCGGTCATCGCCGCGGCGGCCTCCTCGGACGAGAATGCCGCCCCGATCGAACTGGCACGGTTCCTCCACGAGCGTGGGCGTTCTGCCCAGGCCATCTCAACCCTGCAGGACTACGTCGACGATGCCGCCCCGGGCACCCTCGCGAAAGCGTCCCGGCTCCACCAGATCGGCGTGGTCTACAAGGAACTCGGCCTGGACGAGGAAGCTCTCGCCGCCCTCGACGAAGCCATCACTCTCGCACCCGAAAACCTCGAGTATCAGTCATCGCGAGCCGATCTGTATATCAGCACCAAGGCCGTCGAAAAGGCCATCGCCCAGCTGGAGGCTATCCGTGAAAAGCTCCCCGCTCTTCAGGACCGAGCTGAGGTCGATCAGCGACTTTTCAGCCTCATCCGCGGCCACTACGCGACACGGGCGGAACTGGAAGTATCCGATTCCTCGGTGCTGAAACAGGGGAGGATACAGACCCTTGCGGAATACCGGCGTCTCGCCGCGGCTGCCACACAATCCACTTCACGCAGCGGTGACGAGCCTCCTCCAAAGGAGTTGATCGCCTACTACGAGGAGATCAAGCGTCAGGCCAATGAATCGCCCGCGACGGCGAACCGTTACCGGGCGGCCTGGTGGGCCTTCAAGCTTCAGGACAACCAGGAATGCTTTCACCAGCTCAACCTCGCCAATGATGAAGCCGGCAAGCCGGTCGTCGAGGTGGAGAAGATGCTGTTGAACCTGGCCGAGCAGAACGAACGCACCACCTTGATGGTGCGCCATCTCAGTACCCTTATTGAAATTGATCCGGCCAACGCGAGCGACTACCGCCGCCGCCGGGCAGAGATGCGTTTCGAACTCGGCTTCGAGGACGAGGCGGTGCGCGAACTCAAGGAGCTGGCCACCGAACCAGACGCTCCCCTTTCCACGCTCGGTTCCCTCGCCAAGCTCTACCAGCGCCAGGGAAGTTCCGGAAAACAGGTCGAGGTCTGGCAGCGCGCCTTCCGCGAAGCCGACTTGTTCGAAAAGCGCAACATCGTGAAGCAGCTCTCGAATGCCCTCATCGAATCGGGTCGGGCCGAAGAAGCGCTGAAAGCACAGCTCGAACTGCTCGAGAAGGAGAACGACCCCCTGCAACGCCGCAAGCAGCTCGATGCCCAGCTCACGGTGGCGCAGACCCACTTTCTCCTGCCCTGGATGCGGGAACGTTACTCCGAACTCGCGGCGCGCCACCCCTTCGACCGATTCTACCCCGAAGCCCTCGCCCGGGTCCACCGCGCCGCGGGCGAGGACCGCGAGGCCTTCGAGGCGATGAAAAAGGCCTACTACATGTCGGGCCAGAGTGACGAGCTTCTCGACGAGCTCGGAGAGCTTTCGGACCGGCTCGGCGATCTAAAGTCCGCCATTTACTACCGGCGCCAGCTCCTCGCCCGGGGCGAGGGCGACGATCTCGAGAACTGGAAGGAGCTGGTCCGCATGCTGGAGAAGGACCTGCGCATCTCCGAGGCTGACGATCTCCGGCGCCGCCTCGAGAGCAAATTCGGCAGCGACCCGGATTTCCTCGCCGAACTCGCCGGACACTACCTCCGCACAGGATCTCCCCGCGATGCGGAGCGAACCCTGAGGCGCCTCGTCTCCCTGCGCGGCTGGGATCTCAAGGCACGCTTCCGTCTCGGACTGCTGCAGGCACGCCGGGGAGAACAGGAGGAGGCCTTCGCCACTTTCAACGCCCTCTTGAAGGAGACCGGGGAGGTCAGCTACCCGGAGCGTTTCGGGGAACACCTCCTCCCGCTCATCCGGGTGGATACGGATTTCGGAGCAGCCGGACAGGCCAGCGGGAGCGCACTCGAGCGATGGGTCTTCACGGTGGAGGCCTATCCCTTTACCGGAGGGAATTTCCAGGACGAACTCGCCGAAGCCCTTCAGCAGGATCGCCCCGAGTTCAAGCCCGAGCCGGACGAGCCCCACCTTCTCCGCCTCCGAGCCATCGAGGAGGCCTCCTCCCTCGCAGCGGAACTTGGCCGTGTCCCTTCATGGCTGGCGCAATGGAACACTTCGGAACGTCCTTTCTTCGAACGACTCTGGGCGACTCGCCACAGTGGCGCGCGCGCACCCTTCCTGGAACTGCTCCGTCAAATTCCGGAACCTTCTACCCACCTCGATCGGCTTGGCCTTGCCTATTGCCATCTCCTCGCTGGAGAGGGCAACAACTTTCTCGAGTGGGTGAAAGCTCCGGATCCTGACGCTGACTCGCGGTACCCACGATCTCTTTACGCCGGCATCGCGGCCCAGCTTCTCATCAAAGACAATCGCGATGACCGCCTCTACCGGGAGGAATCCGTATTGAGGAGTCTCGCGGGTCTCGACCTGCCGAAAACCGTCGCCGCGCACCACTTTTCCGAGTTGCGCAAGACAGAGCGGTTCGCCGAGGCCTACCGGGTAGGTGAAGAATTTGCGGAGGGATCCATGGCGGACGAGGCGAGCTTCCAGTTCGCTCTCGCACAGGTCGCGGGCTTCGCTGGCCTTTTCCTGGAACGCGAAACCTGGCTGGACCGCTCCCTCGCCCTGATGACACGCGACGCGGGTTCGAGGGTCTCGGGCCAATTCTACGCCGCGCTCACCGAAAAGCTCGCCCTGCTCCATTCCGATACCGAGCGGGCAGCGTTTGTCCGGCAACTCGACGCAGGCAGCGCCCTCGCTCCCATGGGAGAACGCGAGGTCCTCGAGCGCCGCCTTCATTTCTTCCTCGCCCTCGGAGACACGCCTTCGGTGATCGGGGGCCTGAAGGAACTCGTGGCCCTCCAGGGTAGGAGCTCCCGCCCCGCCTCCAGCGATGCGGCCGAAGCCGGGCATGACCAGAACCGCACCTGGCAACAACTCGATCGTACGCTTCACCACTACGCCGAGAGGACCCGTCTCGATGCGACGACTGCCCCCGCCTTCGTGGAGGCCTTCGGCGGAGAATACCTCCTCAATCCTGCCGACGCCTCCGCCGCCGCACAATTCGAGCAGTTCGAAATCGACCGCAACCTGCTTCTCCTCGAATGGATGAGCGTTCCCGAACGGGAGGCGTTCCTGCGACAGTTGAGGGGATTCTTCAAGGAACCGGACAGCCGTATCGAGCTCGCCAAGGCCCTCGAAAACCGTGGCTTCCAGCGAGAGGCGGTGGAGGTCTATCGCGAGGACGCGATCCGGAGGGACAGGGACTACGCGCCGCTGCAGGGGCTCTTCGATGCGGCCAACGAAGCCCTCGATCCCGGTCCCGCCCTGGAGGTCATCACCCAGATCAACAATCGCGAGTTCCCTGCTCCTCCGGGGCTGACCGTCGACTATCTCAACGACCAGCACGCGCGCTTTCTGCTCATGGATCGGGACCTGGAGAGGCTCGAACAACTCAGCCGTGCACCCACCGGACGGGAAGGTGCCCCTCCGGTCAACGCCCGCAGTCACCTGCCCTATCAGGATGCCCTCGTCGAGGGATACCGCCGCACCGGAAACGACGACGCCCTCCTGCGCCTGCTCGACAACCTGCGCAAGAATGGCGGAGCCTCGGTCTCGCAGCTGCTTCTCGGAGCGGAAACGCTCGCTGCAAAGGGACGTCACACCGAGGCACTCGATTGGATCACCCCGGTCGCCCTCGACCCGGTGGAGCCTGTTCTGCAACGGCGCGCCATCCACATCGCCCTGGCGGCCCACGCCTCCCTCGGATGGAAGGATCCGGAAGCCCTCCGTGGTCTCGCCCTCTCGAGCATGGAACGGCAACCCTCCACCGTAACCCGCGAGATCGCCGCCTCTCTCCATGCGGCGGGACTCTCCGGAGAGGCCTCCGGAGTGCTTCGCCTCCTGCGACGCAAAACGACCAATCCGGCCCAGCGGACCGCGATCTCGATCGAGTTGCTGGCGCTTGAGCGCCGTGTTGGCAAATCCTGGGAGCACCTTGGATCCGACCTTGAAGCATTTTTCCTCGACTTTGTTTATGAGTATGAGGAGAGAACGCCCCGAGACGGAGAGAATCCCACGAGTCAGGCCTGGCCCGGATTGTTGAAGCCAAATGCCTTTCGGTTTGTCGAATGGATCGTGGCAGATCCGGAACCCGCCGCCGCCCTGCAACAGCTCGATGCCGTCGCGCCTACCCGGGCCAGCCGCTGGCTTCGCGATCTCCTCGCGGCCCATTTCCGCGGAGATCTGAATCGCGCTGCGGCACTTGCTTTTGCCGACCTTCCCCCAGGTTCCTCCGAGGCGGCGCAGCTTCTCGAAACCCTCCCGGCTTTCGGCGATTCCGGTCTTGCCGCAGCCCGGAAGCAGGTCGGAAACAGCGGTCTGCCCGGGGACCGCTTTTTCCCGAACGAACCCGAAAGGCAAATCGCCTTTTTCCACCGCATCGGAGACCGGCCAAGGCTTATCGAGGTTCACACCGCTCTCATCCGGGAGGCAGCCTCGGACTTCTTCCACCAGAGCGGCCTCGAGGATTGGGTGCCCTGTCTCGACCGAAGGGGACGGGTTCCCCTTCTCTTTGAAGCCGCCGGCGAAACCGACCTGGCTCGTCGCCTTTTCGAAACCTACGATCACACCGTCGTCTCCTACCAGTGGAATCACTTGGGTTTCCTCAATGATCACATCGCCTTTCTCCTGCACGCCGGCGACTTCGAGAGCGCCGAGTCGATCCTCAAGCGTGTCCTCTCCAAATCCCTGCGCATCGACCTGCGTCTCCTTCCCCGCCTCTATGCGGCCTGGAACAAGGAGGGAGAGTGGGAGACACGGACCCGTGACCTGCTTCTCACCCGTGGCCAGGAAGTGCAGATCCGCGACTGGATGAGCGCGCTTGCCGAGGGGCGCGAACTGCGCGAGACTAGGGAAACATGGTAAACCCCTGCCATACCGCCGCGAACCTGTGCGTGCCCGTTTTTCTCGCGCTGGTGCTCTGCCAGTGTGAAACCACGCGCACGGTCAAGTCGACCCGTTCGAGCTTCTCCTTTGACCAGAAGATGTGGGGCGGACAGGGGGATGCCGACACCGGCGAGATCCGTTCGAAGTTCGCGGAGCGTGGCTACACCATCGCCGATGACGGTACCATCCTGGCCGACAAGCCGGATCTCTACAAGGACAAGCGGCCCCGTGGTCTGGATGGGAACTATCAGACGAAAAAGGCCCGCTTCGAAAAGACCGAGGCAGAGACCAAGGCTTTCCGCACTCCCGAATACCTGAAGCGGCAGGAATACGCGGGCGTTTCCTCGGCGCGGGAAAGCGGGCAGTCGTCCCGGGAAGGCAATTCGACAAGGTCGCCGGACAAGGCAGCTGGAAAACTCTTCGAGAAGAAAGCGAAATCGTCGACAGAACTCGCCACCTACGACACCGGAAGCTATCGCGAAAGCGGTGAGGTTTTCGAAACCAAGGCCGACAAATCCGCTTCCGCGGTACCCGATGCTCCCCGGGCCACCGGCACCCCCCGCAAGGCAGGCTACCAAGACAATGTGGCCCTCAGCATGGACGAGGTGAAGAAGATGCTCAATCCGGGATCCTACGCGCGCGGAACCGGCATCTCGGAATGAGCGGAAGTCCCCCGCTCGCGAAATAATTTCCTTTTTCGTTGCGTCGCGCCCCGCTTTTTCGTCCACTGATCGCGGAATGGTTCCGTCTGGGAACCGCAGTGCGATGAAGGAACTCCTCAGAGCCTTCCCCCGGGTCATGGGGATCGTCAATATCAACGACGATTCGTTTTCCGGAGACGGCACCCTGGACGTGGCGAGTGCCCTCGCCACCGCGAGGAGAATGGTCCTTGAGGGTGCCGACATCATCGATATCGGAGCCGAAAGCGCCCGCACCAATCGTGGGGCCATCGATGTGAACGAGGAGGTAGGCCGACTCCTTCCCTTCATCGATGGCTTCGAGGCGCTCTGTGCGGAGACGAGCCCGCGGGATGAACTTCAGATCTGGCCACCGCTTCTCTCCGTGAACACCTGGAGGCCCGAAATCGTGGCCGCCGTCCTCGCCACCGGGAAGGTCGATCTCATCAACGACATCGGCGGCCTGGTGGACGAGGTCAATGCCCGGCTCTGTTTCGAATACGGTGCCACCCTCCTTATCATGCACACTGTGGGGCAGCCAAAGGTGCCCCATACTCACCAGAACTATGCGGATGTGTGGGAGGCGATGGAATCCTTCTTCGACGACAGGATCGCGAGAGCCCGTCGCGTCGGCCTGAGCGACGACCAGATCATCCTGGATCCCGGAATCGATTTCGCAAAGCAGCGCGACGACAATCTCTCCGTCTACCGGGAACTTGAGCGACTGATGCGCTACGACCTGCCCGTGCTCGTTCCGATTTCCCGCAAGACCGTAATCGGTGAAGTGCTGGACCTGCCCCTGCCTGCCGATCGGGATGCCGGCACGATCGCCTGTCTGGTCCGGGGGCTCGCTTCCGGTGCTGACATTTTCCGGGTTCACCGAGTGCGTGCGGCAGCCGATTGCGTTCGCGTGATTGCCGCGATCCGCGGTCGCTCGGAAGGGGTTCTCGTTCCCTGATTCGCAGATCGTTTTGCTCCTCTCAGGCTGCGTGCCACTGACGGTCAAGGGTCTTGCGCACCATGTCCGCCATGTCACCGAAACTGTAGGGCTTCTGAACGAATCCGTCCGGACACGCTCCACATTCCTGGGTGAATTCGCTGAGGTCGACGAGGTAGCCGCTGCAAATGAGAACCGACAGGTCCGGCTTCATTTCGTGCAGCTTGGCGAAAGTCTCCTTGCCGGTCAGGTTAGGCATGGTGAGGTCGAGTAGCACAAGACTGATTTCGTCTCCCTTTTCCCGGCATATCTCAAGTGCTTCGAGACCATCGGCAGCTTCCAGAATGCGGTAGCCGAGTTTGGTGAGAAGCGTACGGCCGATGCGCCTCACGAGCGCCTCATCGTCGACCAGCAGGATCGTCTCCCCGCTGCGTGAGGGCTCCAGTCCACGATCGGGCGCCTGGGTCCCGATGAGGGCAGAGGAATCACCGGCTTCGGCCGAAGTGCTTCGAGGCAGATAGATGTCGAAGCGGGTTCCCTCACCGGGCACTGAATGGAAATCGATCCAGCCACCAAGCTGCTTGACGATACCGAACGAGGTCGCCAGCCCGAGTCCCGTCCCCTTTCCGGGAGGTTTTGTGGTGAAGAACGGTTCGAAGATTTTCGACTGTACTTCCAGGGGAATGCCTTCACCCTCGTCCTCGACGCTGAGACAGATGAAATCCCCGGGCACCACTTCGGGGTGTCCACGGAGATCGGCGGAATTGAGATTCCGGTTGCTGGAACGCAGGTGGAGCCGGCCCCCATTTGGCATCGCATCCTTGGCGTTCACCGCCATGTTCATGATGACTTGTCCCAACATACCGACGTCGGCCACAACGCGCCAGGGAGACGGCTCGAGGTCCATTTCGATCTGGATGCGGCGGTCGATCGTGGCGGCAAGGATGTTTCGGACTTCCGCGAGGACAAGGTTCGCTTCACAGGGTTTGAGATCCATGCGGCTGCGCCGGGAGAACCCGAGGAGCTGCTTCACAAGTTCGGCGGCCCGTTCCCCCGCCTTGATCGCGTGCATGAGACTCTCACGCGCATCGTCCGTGGCCTGGTCCCCCAACTCCATTCGGACCAGGGCAAGATTGCCGAGAATGCCGGCAAGGAGATTGTTGAAATCGTGGGCGA
>JAGRPC010000571.1 GCA_020439925.1 Verrucomicrobiia bacterium
ACGTTCACCGTCGTTTCACCGGGACGATGGCTCTCGACGAGCCCGTCGGGTGAAACTTCGACGTTGAGGGCGGTCGGCTCGTAGATCGCCCAGCGGTTGACGTCGCGGGTGGAACCGTCGGAGTAGCGGGCGGTCACCGAGAGCCGGACCGAGGTCTCGGGTTCGAAGAGGACCTTCTCCTCCGGCGTGACTTCGAGGCCGACGAGGGTCGGTTCGCCGGGCAGGTCGCGATTGGCGCCTTGGGCGATCCATCGGTGGAGGAGCTCATAGGACTCGGAGTCCTTTTCGAAGCGCTTCCCGCCCTCGTGTTTCACATCGAGGATGGCCTTGCGGAGGAGGAAACTTTTTTCCGGGGTGCCGGTGTTGACGAACTTCTCGACGAGGGCGGCATGGTCCTTGACAGGGTCTTCTCCCCGGAGTGACAGGGTCAGTTCTCCCTTCCCGGTCTGGGCTCCGTGGCAGGCGCCGAGATTGCAACCTGCCCGCGTGAGTATGGGGAGAATGTCGTTGCGGTAGGAAACGGCGGCAGCCGCAGACTCATTGACGGCGGTCGCTTCCTCCTGTGCCGATAGAGGGCAAAGTAGGGCGAGCGATCCGAGAGGGAACGTGAGCAGGAATGCTGAAAAACAGGGCCGCATCGGGTAGGGACAGGGTAGGTCCGGAGGGTGGGTTCTCAATGCGCGGGTTTGCGTGAAATCCCGGAGATGGTTCTGCCCGGATCTTTTTTGTTCACAATCCGGCGGATTTCCGCCAAGGAGATCGGTAATAGCCAACCCGCGACCCAGACGAATGAAAATGCCCCTCCTGATTCTGATGACATTGTGTGCCTTGGGATTCCTTGTCCCGGGAATGATGAAGGCCGAAGCGGTGAAGGACCGCGAGGGAGCGGTGCGGGGTGACCGCTCGAAGATGGAGAACGACGAGCGCTGGATCTATAACGATGTGGAAAAGGGCTTCGAAGAAGCGAGGACGACCGGAAAGCCCCTACTCGTGGTGCTTCGCTGTGTGCCCTGTCTCGCCTGCATGGGAATCGACGCCGGCATCCTTGAGGCGAAGGGAATCGAATCGCTGCTCGACCAGTTCGTCTGCGTGCGGGTCATCAATGCGAATGCCCTGGACCTGTCGCGCTTCCAGTTCGACTACGATCTCTCCCTTTCGACGCTCTTCTTCAATGCGGACGGAACGATCTACGGCCGCTTCGGATCGTGGACGCACCAGAAAGACACGGCCGACCGCTCGACCGCGGGGTTTCGCGCGGCGATGGAGGCGGCCCTCGCCCTGCACCGGTCCTATCCGGCGAACCGGGACAGCCTCGCCGGCAAACAGGGTGGACCCGCCCCCTTCAAGGTGCCCGTGGAGATTCCTTCACTGGCGGCGAAATACGAACGGGAACTCGACTGGCAGGGGCAGGTGGTGAAAAGCTGCGTGCACTGCCACCAGATCGGCGACGCCTTTCGCGCCTCGTATCGTGACAAGGGGCAACCCATTCCCCTGGACCTGATCTATCCGATGCCGATGCCGGAAACCGTGGGGCTCAGCCTTTCGAGCGATCAGCGGGCGCGCGTTTCGGAGGTGGAACCGGGTTCGATGGCGGCGGCGGCGGGTTTCAAGAGAGGGGACGAACTGGTCACCTTTGAAGGTCAGCCGCTTCTCTCGGTGGCGGATTTCGCATGGGTGCTCCATCGGGCCGGGGACAGTGCTTCCCTGGAGGCAGTGGTGAGCCGGGACGGATCACACCAGAGGCTGACCCTGCTGTTGCCCCAGGGATGGCGAATGAAGTCGGACATCTCGCGCCGGGTCGGCACCTGGCCGATGCGGGCGATGGCGGGAGGGGGACTGAAACTGGAGGACCTGAATGACGAGGATCGTCGAAAGCAGGGGATCGCCGGCGACCAGCTCGCCCTCGTGGCGATGGGGGTGGGCCAATACGGGGCGCACGGCGCTGCCAAGAAGAACGGGTTTCAGAAGGACGATATCCTCATCGAGGTCGACGGCTTCACCCAACGCATGACGGAAAGCGAATTCATCGGAACGCTCCTGCAGAAATACCCCGGCAAGGCCCAGCTTCCTGCGGTGGTCCTGAGGAAGGGAAAGCGGGTGGAACTGAAGCTGCCGATGCAGTGAAGCCATGCGTTTGAGAACCTGACGGGCGGACTGCCTCGATGAGAGCCCTCGCCGTTTCCTTGCTCCTGGTCTTCCCGCTGATGGCGGAGGACTTCACGGTATCTTCTCCGGATGCGCTCCGAGCCGCGCTGCTCGGATTGAAGGAGGGGGACACCTTGCGTATCGCTCCGGGTGAATACCCCGGGGGACATCAGGTCGTGGGCGTTGTGAACCTCACGGTCACCGCTTTGGATCCGGAGAATCCTCCGGTCTTTCTCGGCGGGGGAAATGCGTGGCATTTCTCGCGCTGCCCCGGTCTCACCGTGAGCCATCTCCACACCCGCGGTCAGACCTCGAACGGCTTCAACCTCGACGACGGAGGAGACCGGGACCATCCGGTGGAGGGAATCACCCTGGAGGATCTCGAGGTCCGCGAGGTCGGACCAAAGGGGAATCACGATGGCATCAAGGGATCGGGACTCGTGAACCTCACGATCCGCGACTGCCATCTCGAGGGATGGGGCGGACAGGGGATCGATCTGGTGGGATGCCATCGTTCGCTCATCACCGGATGCCACTTCGTGGGAAAGGAAGGATTCAGTGCCACCGCGGGAGTGCAATTGAAGGGGGGATGCTCGGAAATCACGGTGGAGAAATGTCACTTCGAGAACGCAGGCGAGCGTCCCCTGAATCTTGGGGGTTCGACCGGGCTGGAGTATTTCCGTCCGCCCGGGGCGAAGCACGAGGCCGCGAGACTCGTCGCGAGGAACAACGTGATCGAAGGGGGCGCCTGTGCCGCGGCCTTCGTCGGCGTGGACGGGGCGGAATTCTCCGGAAACACGATCCTCTTTCCCGAGCGCTGGATTTTTCGCATCCTCCAGGAGACGAACGCTCCCGGTTTTGTTCCTTGTCGGAATGTCAGGGTAACGGGCAACCGTATCGTCTTTCGCCGCGGCCAGATCCGTTCGGACGTGAATGTCGGAGAAGGAACTTCGCCGGAGACCTTTGTCTTCTCGGGCAACCGATGGTTCGCCGAAGATCGGCCCGCGGCGTCTCAGCCACGCTTGCCGGTCGAGGAGGAGAATGCCGTCCACGGGGCGGACCCGCGTTGACGATCCGTCACAACTTGATGCCGCGTTTGGCAAGGCGGTGTTGCAGGTCCCAGTGCATCCAGATGGCAGTCAGTTCCGCGACGAGAAGCACGGTCCAGATCACCCAGACGATGGGGAAGGAGCCTTCGAGAAGGAAAGGGAGGAGGAAACACCCGAGAATGGGGATAACGAGACGCATCACGCAACCGAGGCCCGCCGCCATGAAGGGCGGTCCGTGGCGATGGAACGCGGCGACCCGCCCGGGAAGTCCGGCGACGAGGGCGGTCATCGCTCCGAGAATGGGCCAGTGCATCTGGTGTGTCGTGATCCAAGTGAAAAGGCGGGTCGCTTCGGATTTGGCCGCGGGGATCCAGCCGACGTTTTCGTCCAGCGAACGGTAGGTGATCCAGAACGCGCCTGCCGCGGCGAAGACGACCAGCCAGAGGCAACTGCGTTTCGCGTCTTTTCTCAAACCTTCGTCCTTGAGGATCAATGCGAGAACGGGAACGGACAGGAGCAGGACGAGGTACTCGCCGACCATGGGCAGGAAGAGGTGCCAGGCGGTGGCTTTGCCCAACACAATGGCCCGTGCGGTGAAGGCGGCGATGACGAGGATGGTGAAGATCCGAAAGGCGATCTGTCCGTGCGAGAGTGAACCGCCCTCCACTTTCACAAGGTGGGAGGCGTCGCGCACGGTCAGCTTGTTGACGAGGAGGTCGCCTCCGGTTGGGTCTTTCTTTTCCCGTCCCATATCCGGCGCACAGAGTAGCTCCTGGCAGGTCACTGCCAAGCGAAAGCCGTAACCACGCGATGCGCTTTCGCGGGCTTGCCGGTGCGGCGGTGACGGGGAAAATTTCCGGATGAAACCATTTCTGCTTCCCGTTTTGGCGACCGCTATGCTCGTTCAAGTCGCCACGGTTTCGGCGGAAGTCAGCCGGGTCTGGCTGACCCACCAGTCGCCCGATCCCTCGAAAGTGGTGGTCAGTTGGCAGACGGCGGAACCGGGTCCTTCGGTGGTGGAGTTCGGCACGAGCGCCGCGCTCGGGGAAATGGTCTCGGTGGAAGGCAGCCGCACCCTTCATCACGTCGAGATCCCGCTCTCGGAAAAGGACACGGTCTATCACTACCGGGTCAGATCCGGTTCGCAGGAGTCGGCAGTGGCGACCTTCAAGGGGTATCCCACGAAGGAACTCCGCATCGGTGTCGTCGCGAACCTCCGGGCCGACGCGAAGATCGATCTCTCGGCTCTCAGGAAGGACGATGTCCACCTGTTCCTCTCTTCGGGGGACACGGCGATGCAGTACCAGTTTTGCGAGGAAAACCAGCCGGAGTGCGTCGGATCGCACGGGACCCTCGTCGATACGCAGGCGGAGCTCTTCCGCAGCACCCCTTTTCTTCCGACCCTCGGCAATCTCGACAGGAAGATCCGGCCGAAGAGCGATGGTCCCGAGAATCCCGCCTACGAGATCGCCGCGACGGCTTATCGGAGTTTCTTCGCCCTGCCCGGCAAGGAATGGATCTGGTCGTTTGCCATCCCCGATTTTGATCTGCAACTCGTCTCGGTGGACATGAACCATACCGGTGACTTCGGCACTCCGGACCAGTCCTGTCATCCCTTCGGGGCCGACTCGGAGCAGCTTGCGTGGTATCGCGGGGTGATGGAGGCGACCAAGGCCGGTCAAGTCGTCACCCTTTTCGGAGAAACCGGCAGCCGCGTCCGCAATCATGCCGGAGGCGAGTGGAAGCGGCTCATCGCCAAGGGCACGATGGCCATCTCGGGCGAGGCCTACCATGCCGAGCGGACCATGGTCGACGGCCTGCCCTACTACAACACCTCGGTGCGTGGCAATGGAACCTTCGGCGTCGATCCGGAGCACGATTTCATCGACCCTGCCGGAGGTTACCTGCTCCTCACTCTGGACCGGGCCTCCGGGCGCATGAAGGTCACGGTGAAGGCGCTGGACGGGCGGATTCTCGATGAGCAAACC
Organism: Verrucomicrobiia bacterium; assembly: GCA_020439925.1. Lineage (GTDB taxonomy): Bacteria > Verrucomicrobiota > Verrucomicrobiia > Verrucomicrobiales > DEV007 > Arctic95D-9. The sequence goes on from JAGRPC010000571.1 coordinate 5,183, forward strand.
ATCGAGAAGAAAACACGCTGATTGAGGCAGTCAAAAGCACCGGTTCATGGAACTTCCCTTGCGAGTCCTTTTCGGGAATCTCCTGATGATCTTCGGGGTCGGGCTGGCGTCTGCGGAGGAATTTGAAGGAGTGAAATATGGGTTCGAGGAAGGTTCGGGCGTCATCACGGCGGAGCGCCTGGGAGCTTATCGACTGCGTCTCGGATTTGAACCATCCTCCGGCAGCCAACGGGTTCTCCGTGTCGATCTTCCCGAAAGCGGGCCAAAGACCTGGCCGATCGCCGATGTAAGGGTTGTCGATATGGACGGCGATCCGCTCGCGGTCCGGCGTCCCGGGATCGAATGGGGGAAGCTCACCATTCCCCTGGCTTCCGGGATCGGGGGAATCGTCGTCGAGGCACTGGAACCGGAAGGAGGCTGGCCGGTGCGGACCTCGGCCCGGGATCGCCTGATCGAGGATCAAGCGAGTGGTGCAAGCGTGCGGATTTCGGCCTGGCCGGGAGGCAGGGACGCCGCCCTCAGTTTTCGATTCGACGACTCTGGCCCGAGTCACCTCGACCTGGTTGACCCTCTCTTGAGGGAACACGGCTTCCGCGGCACGTTCATGGTCAATCCCGGCCCCGACGAACCCGGCAGTCGCCGCCGTTCCGCTTTTCAGGAACGTTTGGATGACTGGAAGGCGCTCGCCGGGCGCGGCGACCACGAACTCGCGAATCACACCGCCCATCATCGGGGAGCGGGCAGCGACGAGGAAATGGATGCCGAGATCGGGCTTGCCGCGGAGATCATCCGTCAGGTCGCTCCGCACCAGCGCGGGATCATGGCGCTGAACCTTGGTGGAGGCACCACCTGGACGACGACCCAAACGCTCCGGTATTATCTCGAGAAGCACCGCCAGTTTGATATCTCCGGTTCGCTCGGCATGGACGATGTTTACGGAGGCCGAATCGAGGCCTTTCGCAGGCACCTTGAGACCCACCTCGAACGTGGGCTCTGGGCTCGTGTCCACTACCATGGGATCGGTGAAGGCGAGGGGGCGTCCGAGGCGAATTTCCGCGCCGCATTGGCCATCGCGGCGGAACATTGGGACCGGATCTGGAATGCGGGCATGGCCGAGATCCACGCTTATCAGACGGCGCGCGATGGCGCGCGTCTCACGCTCCTCGAGTCCGGAGTCGAGGGAATGGAGTTTCGCGTCGAGACCTCGACGAATCCCGACCTCTACAAGGTTCCCCTGGAGATCGAGGGGCGCTTTCCCGCGGAGCGGCAATTCGTGAAGGTTGAGACCAGCGAGGGTGATGAAATTGCCTCTTCCATGGTTTCGAAAGAAAACACTCGGATCCTCCGCTTTGAGATTCCTCCCGTGACGGCCTCCTATCGCCTGGCCTATCGTCCCTGACCCGATAACCCATGAGATTCCTCCCCTTTGCTTTGATCTGCCTTTTCTTCGTTCCGGCATCCCGAGTGGCTGCCGATCCCGCTCCATCCAAGCCGGCTGAGTCGACCCTGACTTTCTATGTTTCCGGTGTCGAGTGCCCGGCCTGCGTTTTTTCGGTGAACGATTCCGTCCGCCGCCTCGATGGGGTCGAGGAGGTCATCGACGGCCAGAACAACGCGAATTTCATCAACGTCACCTTCGATCCGCGGAAAGTCAGCGCCCACCAGATCGCCCAGGCGGTGACCGATGCCTTTCCCCTTCACGGCGCACCCTACGTCGCCACGATGAGGCTCCTTGTCCCCGGATATGCCGAGGGCGGAACCGCGGAGAAGGTCGCCGGGGTCTTCGCGAAGTGGAAGGATTGGGTCGAGTTTGAAGCGGCCAAACCGGGCAAGGGCGAACTGGTCGTGAGATTCCGTCCGCTCGAA
>JAGRPC010000572.1 GCA_020439925.1 Verrucomicrobiia bacterium
AGGACATCCAGCTGGTCGCGCCGGGTGGCCCGGTCGATACCTGCGGGATTCGAGAGGTAGAGGACCGGGTCGCCACTGGAACGGAGGGAGACTCCCTGGTGATTCGAGGGCAGAAAGCCGGAACCCCAGAGCCGGGCGTAGAGAGGATCGGCGGGCCGTGCCGCGCTCCCCCGGGAAACCATGACGACGAAGGCCGGCAGGTCGCTGCTCTCCTGGCCGAGTCCGTAACTCAGCCAGGCACCGAAGCTGGGACGCCCGGGCTGCTGATGACCGGTTTGCAGGTAGGTCACGGCCGGGTCGTGATTGATCGCCTCGGTGTGCATCGAGCGGATGAGACAGAGCTCGTCGATCTTGTTCGCGGTGTGTGGAAGCAACTCGCTCACCCACGCCCCGGACTGTCCGTGCCGGTCGAAACGAAAGAGCGAGGCAGTCACCGGTTTGGAAGCCTGGCCGCTCGTCATGCCGGTGAGGCGCTGGTCACCGATGACGGAGGCCGGGATCTCCGTTCCATGCCACTTTGCCAGTTCCGGCTTGTGATCGAAGAGGTCGAGCTGGGAGGGCCCGCCGTGCATGAAGAGATAGATGACCCGCTTCGCTTTCGGGGCGAGGTGAGGAAGGTGCGGAAACACTCCCTTGGCGGCGCGAGTCTCGGAGGGCGCCGAGAGCGAAGCGAGAGCCATGGAGCCGAGGCTGAGGCCGCTGCTCTGAAGGAACTGGCGCCGTGTCGGTCCGAAGCTCATCGTTTTGTAATCACCTCGTCGAGATTGAGGATGGTGTGGGCTACGAGTGTCCAGGAATTGTGCCGCTCGAGAAGACCCTTCAGGAGATCTGATTCATCCGCCTCGGGTTCCCGACCGGTCGCGGTGCGGAACATCCAGGCGATGCGGTTTTTACGGCCCGCAGAACGCTCCGCGAACGACTCCGCCGCCTTCAGAAACGTCTCGTCGTTGAGGAGCAGCAGGGCCTGCAGGGGTGTATTGGTGCGGGCCCGGCGGGCGGTGCATTTCTCGCGGGTGGGGCCGTCGAAGGTAAGGAGAAGAGGGTGGGGCGACTGGCGCTTCACATAGGTGTAGAGACTGCGGCGCCAGAGGCCGTCCCCGGTGTCCGGCACATAGGTCTCCTCCCCGTTGTAGCTGACCGCCTCCCAGAGTCCGGCTGGCTGGAAAGGCTTCACGCTGGGGCCTCCGATTTTCGGTACGAGCAGGCCGGAGAGGGCGAGGGCCTGGTCACGAAGCGTCTCGGCGGGAAGCCGGCCACCCGGACCGCGTGCGAGCCAGCGGTTTTCGGGATCTCCGGGATGAACCTGTCGGGAAGCCTGGCGGTAGGTGCGGGAGAGGACGATGGACCGGAGCAGCGCCTTCACATCCCAGCCCCCTTCGCGGAAGCCGGCGGCGAGGTGATCGAGAAGTTCGGGATGAGTTGGGGCTTCTCCCTGCGAGCCGAAATCGTTCGGCGTTCGCACGAGTCCCTCGCCGAAGCACTGCGCCCAGAGCCGGTTCACCGCGACGCGTGCGGTCAGTGGATTGTCCGGGGTAAAAAGCCAACGGGCGAACCCGAGCCGGTTTGGCGAGAGACCTCCGGGCCAGGGCGCGATCTTTTCTGGTACGCCGGGATAGACGCGTTCTCCGGGGTGGTCGTACTGGCCGCGCTCGAGAACGTAGGCCGGGCGGGGCTCCTTCATTTCCTCCATCACGAGGGTGACGGGAATCTCCGCCTGCAACGCTTTCCGCGCCTCGCGGGATTCGATGAGTTCCCGCCGGGCGGCCTTGGCCCCGGCATCTCCAAAACGGGAGAGGTAATCATCGAGGAGCAGGTCCGATTCGGTGGGGTTGCGCTTTTCGACCGGGATTTCGAGAATGCCGCGAAGACGTTCGCCTTGCGACCATGCCGGGATCGCATCCGTCGCGAGCGCGGTGGGAAAAAGGCGCACCTCGTCGATGAGTCCGTAAAAGCCGAGGCCGGAGTCTCGTCGGCCGATGCGGATCGGTTCTCCGTTGGCGAGGGTGCCGTCGAGGGTGTCGCGCCGCACCTCGAGGGTCGTCGGTTTTCCGTCGAAGAAAATCCGGAGGCCATCGGCCTTCCTCGAGCCGTCGTAGCGGACGACGACGTGATGCCAGGCTTTCGCGGTCATGGCTTCGACCGTGGCGACCTCGAGAGCACTGGCTCCCCAGCGATGCACGAGATTCACCTGGAGCCGGCCTTTTTGCCAAATCAGTTCGAAGCCGCGCCGGTCTCCTTCCGGTTCGATGAGGGAGAGTGGGCAACTCAGGGACCCATCGGCCTGGAGCCAGAGCCCCAGGGTCCAGGGACCGTCGGGATCGAAGCCGGTCGAGGAATGTTCGAGGTGTCGAGTCGCATCGAACTTCGCCGCCTCGCCACGCACGCCCCGGGAGAACTCAAAACTCGTTCCCTGACTCTTCGTGCCGTCATCCGGTGTCGCTTCGAGGGGAA
>JAGRPC010000573.1 GCA_020439925.1 Verrucomicrobiia bacterium
AACGCCATCTGACCAGTCATGAGGCTGTAGCGGGTTGGCGTGCAGACCGTGGCCGGACTGTGGGCGTCGGTGAAGCGCATTCCCTCGGCGGCGAGACGATCGAGATGCGGCGTGGGCACTTTCGACTCGCCGTTGTAGCAACTCACATCGCCGTATCCGAGATCGTCGGCGAGGATGAGGAGGATGTTCGGGTGGGAGTTTTCCGCACCGATTGCGACGAGTCCCGAGGTCAGGGACAGGAACAGCGCGGCAGAGGCGGGGCGGGCTCCTTTCATGGCCATTCAGGGGACGTCGATGACAAAAGCCGGTCGCGAGAGGATGGCGTTGGCTTTGGCGCCGTAGTAGTCCGATCGCCAGAAGTCCTTGAGGTCCGCCGATGTGATGAGTTGGATTCCCGGCGAGGCGACCGCGGGATTACAGAGGATGTAGAGGTCCTCCTCCGCGAGGTAGCCACAGACGCCGAGCGTATGGCCTGCGAAGCCTCCCGGATATTGCGGGCCGATGTATTTGAAATCGACGACCACGGGCCGCCCGGCGTCGAGTTCGCGCCTCAGCATCGCCGTGGCCTCTTCGAATCCAGCATCGTCCGGCGTGTAGGTGACCAGTTTCCACTTCTGGCCGATCTTCGAAGAGGCTTCGAGCAGGTGCCACCAGTCGGTGCCCGTGCCGAGAGGACTCGGGCAGAGCTTCTTGAAGTCCCATCCGCTGATGTCGCTTCCCTGGAACCGGGCAAAAGCGGCGCAGGCGCTCGAGCCGCAGTTGTTGTAGCCCTGATGGACGTGCGGGATTTCGATGAAAGCGGCTTTTCCCGGCTCGTTCCTTTTTCCCTGACGGTATGGAATGAGCCGCAGCAAGTCGGCTCCCTGCTGGGCGGAGGCCGAGGCCGAGGGTTGGGCTGGATGACCGGTAGCGCCGGTTTCCGCGAGAGCCGCGGCGCGGGTCCAGAGATCTTTTGCGGCGTCGATGTCTCCATCGCGGAAGCGTAGTTCGCCGAAGAACACGAGACCGGAGGGATCGTTCAACTCCACCGCGCGTTCCGCCAGCTTGCGGGCCTTGGCTTCATCGCGTGGCACGCCTTCCCCCGAGAAAGAGGCCATCGCGGCACAGGCTGCGGCCCGCCCGTGGCCTCGCTCGGCCGCTTTTTCCCACCACATCAGCCCGGTCGCACAATCCTGCTCGACTCCTTGGGCACCGAAGTAGCATTGCCCGAGGTTGAACGCGGCCTGGGCTGACTGATCCGCCGCCGCTTTGAAATATCCGAAGGCGATGCTCGGCTGTCGCTGGACGAGGCTACCGCGGAGGTAGACGAATCCCACATAGTCCATCGCGTCGGGATTGCCCTGATCGGCCGCCTGCCGCGCCCAATGCAGAGCTTGTTTCTCATCCTTGTCGACGCCTTTGCCATCTCGAAGCCGGATCGCCAGCGCCAACTGGGCGTCGGCATCACCCTTTTTCGCAGATCCGAGCAAGGATTCGAGCGAGGTGGGTTCCGATGCGGGGGCGAGGGTGGTTGACATGAAAATCGCGGCAAAGAGGGACGTTGCGCGGGAAATAGTAAGGAAAAATGTAGGCACGGTCGTGCGATCCTGAATGATTCAGACCCGATTGACAGCCCTTTTGTCCTCGACAACCTGACCAGAAAATGGGCAGGATGCGCCCATGTCGTTCGCTCCGAAAAGCGTTGCCGGGCAGGTCGCCGCTTTTCTCCGAGAAGAGGTAATCCGGGGAAAATGGCCTCGATTCCTGCCAGGCCGGGATCGGCTTGCCGAAGAACTGGGAGTGAACGCCAAGACCGTGGAATCCGCCCTGCGGCAACTTGAAACCGAGGGCCTGCTCCTTGCTTCAGAAAAGGGACGCAGCCGTCGCATCGCCGATCTCGCCACGGAACGGTCGGCATCCCTTCGCATCGCCCTTCTGCTCAGCGAGAAGCAGGACCGAGCCGTCGATTTCATCTCCGACATCCGGCATCATCTCCTCCACGCGGGGCACGACGCCTTTCATGC
>JAGRPC010000574.1 GCA_020439925.1 Verrucomicrobiia bacterium
AAATTTGTGTACGAATCCGATTCGTACACAAATTCTTGTGGACGAATCGGAAGTTAAGTGTTCAACTGAGTTGTTTCAAGTCTCTTTCTCATGAACGCTCCCGATTCTTCGAAATCCGCTCCGGAAGTCAAGCCTTGGGTTCGCCGGGTGGTCGAGGCCTCGGGGGTGAAAATGCCGCCAAGCGACCGTGGCGAGGTCACGCTCGGCTGGTGGGGTGTGGAAATGAGCCGGTTTCTCGCCTTCTGCCGCCGCTTGCCTGCCGGGACGGAACTCCCCGCTGCTTTGGAGGGATATGGACGCTTTTTGAAGTCTTCGGATCCGGCACCGGCCGATTGGCGCCTCGATCAGGCGCGGGAGGCCTTGCGCTGTTTCCGGAAGGGCATCGAAAACTGGTCGATCCGGGCAGCGCTCCCGAAGGAAGGGGAAGGGGCGGAGGGAGCGGAACCGGTCGAGGTCAACTTCCGAGTCCGCACCCGGGGAGCCGGTGGATCGGGTGGGGAAGGGATTCGCTCCGCCCTGCCTCCTGCTGTCCTGAGCACGGACGCGGAGGCGCTCGTGGCCATGGCGGAGCGTGAATTGAGGGTGAGGCGCTATGCCCGGCGTACCGCGGAGACCTATCTGGGCTGGATCCGGCGTTACCTCTCGTGGATCGCCGACCGAAATCTGCGCCCGGAGGAGGGAGGGGCGGTGAGGTCGTTTCTCGATAGCCTGGCACTGGAGCGAAAGGTGAGTGCCGCCACCCAGAATCAGGCGCTGAGCGCGTTGCTATTCCTCGTGGAAAAGGTCATGGGCGGGGAACTTGGTGATCTCGATGCGGTGAGGGCAAAACGCTCGCGTCATCTCCCGGAGGTATTGAGCCGTGAGGAGGTGAAACGGCTCCTCGGGGCCACGGAGGGGATGACGGGTCTCTACCTGCGCCTCCTCTACGGGACGGGGATGCGGCAGATGGAGGGGTTGCGTCTCCGCGTCAAGGATGTGTGCGTGGAGCGGCGGACGGTGATGGTGCGGAGCGGTAAGGGTGGAAAAGACCGACGGGTCATGTTGCCCGAGATTCTCGTTCCGGAAATCACGCGCCATCTCGAATGGGTCGAGATCTTGTGGCGGCGCGATCGCAATGATGGCGTCGAAGGCGTCTGGATGCCCGAGGCGCTCGATTTGAAGTCTCCGAATCTCGGAAAGACGCTGGACTGGCAATGGTTGTTCCCTTCGAGCCAGCTGAGCGAGGATCCGGTGGCGAAACTCGTGCGACGTCATCACCTTCACGAAAACAGCGTGGCCTACGCGTTGCGGGTCGCCAAGGAGCGGGCGGGCATTCACAAGAAGGTGGGGTGTCACACCTTGCGCCATAGTTTCGCGACGCACCTCCTCGAGGCGGGTGCGGACATCCGCTCGCTGCAAGATCTGCTCGGACATCAAAGCGTGGAGACGACGCAAATCTACACGCACGTCACGAACGGGGGCGGGATGGGGGTGCGGAGTCCTCTGGATCTGTGAAGGGGCGCGGTGGGTGCGAGGTTCGTCGCGACGAATGTAAGACCCGACGTGACGGGTGTAAGAGAGGTCGTGACGGGTGTAAGAAGCGTCGAGGACGGTGTCAGTGGCGTCGAGGACGGTGCAAGTGGCGTCGAGGGCGCTGTAAGAGGCGTCGTGACGGGTGCGAGAGGCGTCGTGGGGACTCGGAGTGCGGCCGGGAGGGTGAGGCAACAGGGTCAAGCGGGTCACTTGACCCTCTTTGATCTGCTCCGGGGGCGCGGAAACCGACCGGCAAAACCGCCGGTCCCCTACCACCTCCCCCGCCCCGCCTAGCCGAGCCGGTTTTCGCCGCGGTTTTCTTCCTGGTGGATGGTGACGGGCCAGCCGGGGAACTGGTTCGCGGCTTTTCCATCGGTGGCGTCGACGAGGAAACGGAAGGACTCGCAGAGGTAGGTCCTGGCCTCGGTGTCGACGGTAACGAGGCCGAAGCCGCTCCCTTTCTCGTGGGCTTTCTCGTAACGGTTCTTCGCGGTGGGAACGACGGGGTTGCCGACGGCGTAGACGTAGACCTCGTTGCCGAAGCCGTCGAAGTATTCCCCGGTGTCGGGCAGGCCATGGGCGGGCCGGTTGGCGTGGGGCATGCCTAGGTCGTCGGCGCGCCACCAGCGGGGATAACCGACGGCGATGGCGGGGGTGCAGAAGGACCAGTTGCTGTCGCGCTGCTTTTCCACCCCGTACTGGATCATGGTGGTGAGGTGCTGGTCGCCGTTGACGTGCAGGGCCATGGACTTCCTCAGGAGGGAGACGGCCCGGTCGCGCGGGGTCTGCGGCCAGCCTCCGGAATCGAGGTCGGCCTGGAGGTAACCGTCGAATCCCCCGTGGTGGGTGGCGGCGTTGGCGAAGAGGGTCTGACTGAGGAGCACCTTCATGGTGTGCCCGCGCCAGTCGTCGCCCCACTCCGAGAGGAAACGCTCCTGCCTCTCGCCGAGAAGGATGAGCCCCGGCTGGTCGAGGGCGCGGGTGTCGAAGTCGGGGCCTTTGACATGGTCGGCGCGGGGTCCGTCGACTTTCACGTGTTCGGGCCCGCTCTTGAACTGGCGGTCGCCGAGGATGGCGAAGCCGACGCCTCCGTAGACGAGTTCGCCATAGTAGACGCTCATGCCCTGCTCGATGGCGGTGGCGTCGTAGGGGTCGGGGTGATGCCCGGCGTTGGTCTTGTGCACGACGTTGACCATCTTCACGGGCTGGATGTAGCCACCCTTGGAGGAGGCTCCGGGGTCCTCGGGGGTCACGACCATGGCCTTTCCTCCCTCGCCCCAGTAGTTCCCCTGGAAGACGTCGTGGTCGTCGGGGATGCAGAGGGTGGGCGCGTTGCGCATGGCCTCGCGGAAGGCCCAGCCGTGCTGGTAGAACTTGCGGAGGTAGTTGAGAATGGCAGGGTCGGCGGGGGCGCGGATGATGCCGAAGCCGCCGTGGTTTTCGTAAAGCTGATCGCCGGAGAAGTAGAAGAGATCGGGATCGAGGCGGAGGAGGTTCTGCGCGACGGGTTCGTAGGGGAAGCCGTAGTCATTCTGGCAGGTGAGGGCGCCGAGGCGGAGGGGACGGCCGGAGGGATTGGCCTTGATGATGCCGCTCCACTCGTCGACGGCCTCGCCGCCTCCGGCGAGTTTCTCGCGGTAGACGACCTTGTAGGGAACGGCGTTTTTCTCGTCCCATTGCGGGATGCGGAAGATGGAAACCCAGGCATCGGGATCGAGGACCTCTTTCCCGAGGGATTGCCAGGCGCCGCCTTTCTCGACGAGGAGCTCGATCTCCTGGGGCGCGGATTTCGCGAGGGGGCCGGTGAGGGCGCTGAGTTTCATGACCCATCCCTCGTCGCCGCGCGAGTCGCTGAGGGTGTACATGGTCCAGAGGATGGGGCCAAAGCGGTGCTCGGGCGTGGTCTCGAGCGCGTCGCCGGAGGCATGCCATTCGGTGAAACGCCAGGCGGGCTCTTCCTTGCGGCCGCGTCCGGCCTGCTGGAACTGGCTGACGAGGGCGAGGTTCCCGGTGACGAACTGCTTCTGGGCGTCGAGGGTGACGGAGCCGAGCTTGGTGCCGTCGGCCGCGGCGGCGATGAGCTCGAGCTGATAGCGGGGCCCCTCACCGGGTTTGCCATTGAGGATGAGGCGGAATTCGGATCCGTTGAGCGGGTGTTCGAGGGGAGCGGTCTCGCGTCCGAGGACGAGCTGGTCGCCGACGAGGCCGGCGTCGATTCCCCCGCTCGCAAAGCAGTTGCTGCGGAACTCGTCGATATCGCTGCGCACCCCGATGCGGAATCCGGCACCCGCGTCTTTCGAGAGGGTCGCGGGCCGGGCGACGCGGACGCTCATGGTGAAGGATCCCCCGGGGTTGCGCAGGGCTCGCTCGAGGGAATGGATGCTGCGATTTCCCGAACTGACGAGGCATTCGGCCCAGCCGTCGCGGACCTGCCAGTCCTCCATGGGATTCGCCCAGAACTCACCGCCAAGGAAAACCCGGTTCTCGGTGCGGTGCCACCGGTCGAGCCGGTCGGGGGAATCGGCGGATTCCTGGGCGTGGCTCTCGCGTCGGGAGGAAAGGCCGAGAACGGCGAGCGAGGAAAACCACTTGAGGCTGAGGCGGCGGGTGATGCGACGGATCATGATGAACTAGGGTGTGTTCGAAAACCGGGAT
>JAGRPC010000079.1 GCA_020439925.1 Verrucomicrobiia bacterium
TCATGTTCAACATCCGGGTCAACTATCCCACCGCCAGCGAGGAGGAGGCCATTATCAAGCGCGTCACCGGCACCTACAAGGCCAGGATCGAGAAGCAGCTCTCCGGCGAGTCGGTGCTGAAGCTCCAGCAGGTCGTGCGACGCGTCCCCGTGGCCGACCACGTCGTCACCTATGCCGCCCAGATCGCCCGTGCCTCGCGCCCGAAGGAAGCCGAGGCTCCGGACTTTGTCCGCGAAATGGTGGCCTGGGGCGCCGGGCCCCGCGCCGGCATCTATCTCATCCTCGCGGCCAAGGCCAGGGCCATTCTCCAGGGGCGTTACCACACCACCACCGCCGACGTCCGCGCCGTGGCCCTTCCCGTGCTCAGGCACCGTGTCCTCACCACTTTCAATGCCGAAGCCGCGGGGATCTCGAGCGACGATATCGTCGCCCGGCTCGTCGAACATTTCGCGCCTTCCGCCGAGCTCGACCTTTGAGAACCCGATCGCTTGAGCGGATGACCTCTTGCCTGTCAGCTTTTCGCGTCGCATGACCGAAGCCTCTCCCCAGTTCAGCGAGTTGCTACCGTCCGAGATCATCAACATGATCGGACGGCTGGAATTCCTGGCGCGCTCGGCCAAGGAAGGCACCATCAGCGGGCGCCACACCAGTCCGCACAAGGGCTTCTCGGTGGAGTTCGCCGAGCACCGCCAGTACGTCACCGGCGACGACCTGCGCAATCTCGACTGGCGGGTCTACGGCAAGAGCGACCGCTATTACATCAAGCAATACATCGAAGAGACAAACCTGCGCGCCACCCTTCTCGTCGACGCATCGGGTTCGATGGCCTACGCGGGGGAGTCCGCCTCCTCGCTCGGAGGCAAGGCCCACCTCTCGAAATTCGAGTACGCCCGCTACCTCGCCTCGGCTCTCGGATACCTGCTGATCCGACAGCAGGACGCGGTCGGTCTCGTCACCTTCGATGAGGCCATCCGGACCTACCTGCGGCCGACCGCGAAGCCAAGCCAGGTCCGCACCGTCCTCGAGGAACTCGCCCGCACCGAACCCGGAAAGGACACCCGCTGCGCCGCCACCTTCCACGAGATCGCCGAGCGCATTCCCTCCCGGGGACTCGTCATCATCATCAGCGACCTCTTCGACGACGCCGAGGCGATCAAGAACGCCCTTCACCATTTCCGCTTCAAGAACCACGAACTCGTTGTCTTCCACCTCATGGCCGAGGAGGAGCTGACCTTCCCCTTCGACAAGTTCGACGACTTCCGCTGCCTCGAGGTCGAAGGTCGCCGCCTCAACATCGATCCCTCGACGATCCGGGCTTCCTACCTCGACCGCGTCAAGACCCACCTCAAATCCATCGAACTGGCTTGCGGCCAGATGCAGGCCGACTACGTCCCCGTGAACACCAAGACGCCGGTGACAGAGGCGCTGTTTACCTATTTTTCGCAAAGACGGTAGGTGTTGAGCGATTGAGGTCTTGAGGGATTCAGGCGGATTCTTCAAATCCTCAACGCCTCA
>JAGRPC010000575.1 GCA_020439925.1 Verrucomicrobiia bacterium
TTCGAAAGGGTAGGGCCGTGCGGCTAGCGCGGCCAGTCGGAGGGTTCGGGGAGCTTCGGTCGCGGCTCGAAAAAAAAGCGGGCGGTTTTGTGTAAGAACGACCCGGATGCGGTGAATCCCGGGTCATGAAAGATCTGCTTCTTGTCCTGATCGTTGGTTTTGTCTTCTTTCTCCTGCGTCCGTCTCTCGAAGCCGGGGAATCCTGGCGGATCGATCCCTCGGCACGCCTCGTCCTCGGTCAGTCCGATTTCACCTCCAATACCGAAGGGTCCGGTCTTTCCGGGATGCATCGACCCGCGGATGTCGCCGTCGATCCGACTACCGGAAAAGTCTTCGTGGTCGATTACGCGAACCATCGCGTCCTGCGGTTCGCCGCCTTTGCCGAACTCGAAAATGGCACCGACCCCGAAGTGGTCCTCGGGCAACCCAATTTCAACACGAACACGCCGGGACGATCCGCCACCAAATTCTCGAATCCGCGGCAGGCGACGGTCGATGCCGAGGGCCGTCTCTGGGTGGCGGATACCTTCAACGGGAGGGTCCTGCGTTTTGACGGAGCTTCCTCGAAAAGCAGCGGCGCTTCGGCCGATGGCGTCCTCGGTCAGGTCGACTTTGTGACCGAGGATTCCCCCTCCTCGCGATCCGTCATGACCTCGCCCTTTGGCGTCACCGTCGATGCCGACGGAACCCTCTATGTGTCCGAGGCGCTCGCCCACCGCGTTCTCGCCTTTCAAAACGCGGCCGCGCTGGCCAACGGAGCCAACGCCTCCTTCGTGCTCGGTCAGCCGAACTTCACCGACGTCACCAGCCGGACCACCCGCGATGGCATGGACGGTCCAAGGGGAATCGCGGTCGACGCTCTGGGGAATCTCTTTGTCGCCGATGCCTTCAACAATCGGGTCCTTCGCTTCGACGGCGTGGGAGCCCTGGCGAACGGGGCCCTCGCCAGTTCGGCCTTCGGACAGTCGAATTTCACCAGCTCCACCTTCGCAACTTCCGAAAACCGCTTTTGGCGCCCTTTCGACGTCGCCGTCGACGGGGAAGGGCGCCTCTGGGTGGCCGATCAGCTCAACAGCCGCGTCCTCGGATTCTCCGGAGCAGCCACCCTGCCCGGTTTTCCATCCGCCGACCTGCTCATCGGACAGGAGACCTTCGATGACCGCGGAACGGGAACGAGCCAGAGCGACCTCGCCTACGCCGACTTCGATGCCATGACCAGTCTCGACAGTTCCTTCGGAGTCGGTTCGGGACCCGATAATCGGGTCTGGGTGGCCGACTCGGGCAACCACCGCGTCCTCGCCTTCAACCAGGACCGCCACTTCCCCGACATGCGGATCGGGCTCAATGCCGGAGCCTCGCGGGGGAACAATGTCTACAACGCCGGCGGTTCGGGGCAGACCCAGTCCTACAAGATCCGGAACGGGAAAAAAGCCCGTCTTTTCGCCCGACTAGAGAATGACGGCAACGTCGACGAGACCTGTTCCCTCAAGGGGCTCGGGAGCAACTCCCGCTTCACGATTTCGGTGTTTGTCGTGACCGGAGGACGACGCAATCTGACCGCCTCTGTGAAGGCGGGTTCGCACCAGACCGATTCCCTCACGCCGGGATCGGTGCGGGTTTATCACCACGAGATTCGACCCAAGGGAAGCAAAAGGAAGAGTCGTGCCACGGTGCGCGCCTGGCTCCAGGCCACCTCGACCACGGACTCGCAGGTCGACCGCGTCGTTTCGCTCGTGAAGAACCGTCCGAAGTGAAGGGTAGGGCCGTGCGGCCCGCGCGGGAAAAGGTAGGGCCGTGCGGCTCGC
>JAGRPC010000576.1 GCA_020439925.1 Verrucomicrobiia bacterium
AGGCCAGTCAGTGACTCTCGCAACTCACGCTCAATCTCGTCCATCGCTGCCGTGTGAAAGGCACAATCTCCCGGGAGTTTCCGTGCAAAGAAGCCAAGCGAGCTCTCCTCTTGAACGAGTGCGTCTATGGCATCGGCGTCTCCCGCGACGGTGACAAGAGAAGGGCTGTTCCACGCGGAGATGGAGAGGCGGTCCGCCAAGGGGGCCAAGCGCGATTCCATCTCCGACGATGTCCGTGCCACGACCGCCATGCCCCCGCCACGACACTGTCCCTGAAGACGGCTCCGATGCCAGATCAGCTTGATGGCATCAGGTAAATCGAGAATTCCTGCCGCGACCGCGGCCGCAACCTCGCCAAGGCTGTGTCCGGCAACGGCACGAGGAGTCACTCCCCAGGATTCCCAAAGTCGGAGCAGACCATACTGGATGGCGAAAATGGCAGGCTGGGCCACCTCCGTCTTGTCGATCCTGGATCTTTCCGGGAGATGGAGGAGTTCTTCGCGCAAGTGAACCCCGGAGAGTGAGGCGAAGATGGAGGCTGCCTCGTCAAAGGCTTCGGCGAATGCGGGCTCGAGCTCGAGCAGTTCGCAAGCCATTCCAGGATACTGGGAGCCTTGCCCGGTGAACACCATCGCTACCCCGGCGCCTGCCAGTGGAGATGGTGTGCCCTGCACGACATCATCCCTCGGCGCCTCGCCTTTCGCCCAAGCTGAGAGGTGTTGTTTCAGGATCCCCGCGTCAGAGCCGAAAACGACAGCGCGCCTTGGCAGACCCTCCCGATAACGGGCAAGCCCTTCGCAATAGGCTGGTGTAAGGTCGGTTTCTGGTTTCTCGCTGCAGAGTCTGGCTAGCTCCCTGAGTGCGGAATTGTCCGCCGCCGAAAGAGGGAGAATAAGAGGGCGCCCGGTTGGCGGGGAGAGTGGAGGCGTGGATTTAGGGACGAGTGGGGGAGGAGCAAGAAGGCACTGGGCGTTGGTGCCCCCGAAGCCGAAAGAATTTACGACAACGATGGGCGGTCCCGAGCGGGGGTGAGGGAGGTCGACTTCTTCGCGAACGACCTCGAGACAAAGGGATTCGAAGTCGATCTGTGGACTGGGGAAGCGGAAGTGGAGGCTGGCGGGGATTCGACCTTCCCTCACCACGAGAGCGGCTTTGATCAAACCTGCCAGTCCGGAGACGGGCTCAAGGTGGCCGATATTGGTTTTCACCGAGCCGATGAGACAGGGCTGGTCCGCAGAACGGTTCCGAGAGAGAATTTCTCCCATTGCCCTCGCTTCTACAGGATCTCCGACCGGTGTGCCGGTGCCGTGAGCTTCGACATAGACGACCTGCGAAGGTGCGATGCCCGCTGATCGGAGGGCCGAATCGAGCAGCGAACTCTGTGCGGCGATTGAAGGCACGGGCATCGAGGAGGTGCGCCCGTCCTGATTGGTCTTGCTGGCGACGATGGTCGCGTGGATCCGGTCGCCATCGGCGACGGCCCTGGAGAGGGGTTTGAGTAGGACCCAGGCCGCTCCTTCACCCCTGACATATCCATTGGCTCGCGCATCAAAGGCTCGGCACTCTCCATCGGGAGACAACATTCCGGCTTTGCTGAATCCAATTGATCCATCGGGCAGCAGGATCGCACTGACCGCTCCGGCCAGAGCCACTCCGCATTCTCCGCTTCTCAGGCTTCGGCATGCTCGGTCCACCGCAACCAGGCCGGAAGAGCATGCCGTATCGATGGAGAGTGCCGGGCCCTTCCAGTCATACCAGAATGCAATGCGGTTTGAGGCGATGCTGAGGGAGTTTCCGCTGTTCGAGTGACTGTCGACCTGTTCCGGAAAGTCCTCCTGCAGGGTTCCATAATCGCTGTGGGAAATCCCAAGGAAAACTCCGGTGTCACTACCCCGCAGTGTGGCGGCCGGAATGCCGGCATCTTCCAGCGCTTCCCACGAGAGCTCGAGGAGCCAACGATGCTGGGGGTCGGTTCGGATCGCTTCTCGAGGGGAGATGCCGAAAAAGGCCGCATCGAAGGCGCTGGGATCACCCAGGAACCCGCCCCTGCGGGAAACAATTCGGCTGGCAGCACCTGGGGTGGAGGCATAAAAACGATCCCGATCCCAACGGTCTGCGGGGACCTCACCGATGGCGTCCCCGCGGGCGAGAAGGAACTTCCAGAACGAGTCAGCATCGCCTATTCCCCCGGGGAAGCGGCACGCCATTCCCACGATCGCAATTTCCTCCAACTTATCCGGAGGCCCGTTTTCGGAGTCTACCATTCCTGCACCCTTGACCCAAGGGAAGGCCTTGTCAAAGAAGCCGGAATCGCCTCTGGCGGAGCCCGAAGGCGGTCAGAATACTCCAGGCAGGGATCCAAAGCCGACGAGGCTCTTCTGGTATCCCGATTCCAGTTTGAAGATGTCGACTCCGCTGCCGTTCAGTCCCGTCTTTTTGGTGCCCCGCGCGCCGAACATGTAGTGGGTGCCATCGCGACCTTGTCCGAGGTAAATCATCACGTGCGAGACCTTGTGCCCGGAGTCGTAAGTGCCTCCCCAGAAGATCAGGTCCCCCGGCTTGATTCCTTTTCTCCCGCCCATCTGATCGGGAATCGTCTTGGTGTGCCGAAGGGTTCGCGCCTTGCGAAGCCACGCATACTGATCATAGCTGGTGCGCGGCATATCGGTGAAGCCGATGTCGGAGAGAAGAAATTTCATCGCTCCGGAACAGTCCAGTCCGCCTTCGTTGGGGTGGTCGCCCCCGAAGACATAGGGGAGTCCGAAGCGGGAAATCGTTTCCGCTCTCTCCCGGATCACATCGAGAAGTCGAAGCATCTCTTCTGATGGTTTATTCGAGCCGAAAAGCCCATATCGGGGGCGGCCGTCCTTGCGATCGTAGCGATAGCCTTCAAAGGGCAAAGCGTAGGCAGGACGATAGGAAGACTGCTGGTAAACCGTTGTTGCAGGCAGCGAAAGAGGAATCGTCTGGTTCAGGGGCTGACTGGAAACCGGATTCAGGTAAGGATTGGATTCAGCCACTGCCGGGACCTGGGTCAAGGGCAGCTCGGGTGTGGTCTTCTTCTTGAAGAGCTGCGCTT
>JAGRPC010000577.1 GCA_020439925.1 Verrucomicrobiia bacterium
TCCGTGCGCGCCGTCTCGTGCTCGCCGATGGGGCGAATTCCGGCAACGCCGCGAGATTGGCGGTGCCCAAGACGATCAAGGGTAAGGAACTCTGGGGGATCAGCTTCATGCTCGAGGGGTGCTACCGGAGGGAGTCGGGAGAAGTGCTCGTGATCCTGAAGGACGGTTTCGAGATCAACTGTACCCCGGTGGGACCGCGGCACCTCAACGTGGCTTTCCTCGCGGAACGCCACCGTGTCCTGCCGCTGCAGGATCCATCATGGCGTGCGGAGCTCCTGGATGAGGCGATGGAAAAGACCGGATTCTCCGGTGAGCCGATGGGCAAGCCGCTCCAGATCGGCCCGGTCGGCTCGGTGCGTCGGCCTTACACCCACGACGGAATCTACCTCATCGGCGATGCGGCGGAGAGTCTCGACCCGATCGCCGGAATGGGCATGACCCACGGTATCCTCACGGCGGAGTGTGCCGCGAGGCATCTCGCGGCGGAGTGGCGGGGGCTCTGTTCGCGAGAGGAGGCGCTTGCGGGCTACGCAGCCGCGGCCGAGAAACTTTCCCGGCCCTATCGTGGGTTCACCCAGCTGACGGCCTCGCTCCTGAGGAGCCCGCTCAGGTCCGCTCTTGTCCCCGTTCTTTCCTTTGCTCGGCTGCCGGAGGTGGTAAGAACCGCCCTGCACGTCAGGGGGCGGGGAGAACCTTCCCTTGCCATGGCCCTGCACCTGATCCTCGCCCTCATCGGCGCCTGACCGGACCCGATCCTCATGGAAAGATTCCTCGAACGAGGGCGTCTGCCGTTTTTGCTTCTGCTGGGAATTCTGACCTGCGGCTTCGGCTGGCAATGTCTTACCTTGCAAGTGGACCGCGACAATCGCTCCATGAGCGCCGACCTCGCGGAAATCGAGGCGGGCGAAACCCGTTTCAAGGAACTGTTCGGTTCGAGAGAGACGGTGCTCGTGGCGGTCACCCGGTCCGACTTGTTCGAAGAACGGGGAAAGGCCTATCTGACCAAACTGGTCGCAAACCTCTCCAAGCTCGAGGGGGTTGCCGAAGTGAGGAGTCTCGCCGATTCGAACTTCGTGGTTCCGCCCCACCTCGTCGGGCTGCTTGTCTCGGAGGATCAAAAGACGGCGGGCATTCATCTCCAGCTCACGGATTTTGGCGCGGATCCCGGCGGACTCGATCGTTTTGTCGACGGACTGGATGCCCTGATCGATGAAAACCGGGAGGATGGCACCCGCATCGCCGTGGCAGGCATCCCCCTCGAAAAGCGGGAGTCGTCGAGGCTCGTCCTGCGGGACCAGCGGATTTTTTCCCCGCTCTGTTTTGTCGTGCTGGGTGTGGTGCTGCTCTTCGTGACGAGGCATCTCGCCGGGATGCTCCTGCCGCTCGCTTTTGCCGGCATCACGATCCTCTGGACACTCGGCCTCTATGCCCTTTCCGGCCGCACCCTCAACATGATCACCTCGCTGCTGCCGCCGGTGATCATGACGCTTTCGGCCTCGACGACGATCCATCTTTACATGGAGTGGCGTCACGGCGAGGAGACGGGAAAGGTGGAAAGGGTCGTGGGAGCGCTTCGGAAACTGTTCGTGCCCTGCTTTTTTGCCTCCGGCACCACGATGATCGGTTTCCTCAGCCTCCTCCTCAGCGATACTCCCGCGGTGAGATCCTTCGGTCTTTTCGCCGCCCTCGGAGTGGCCGTTGCCTTTGTCATCGGGCTCGGGGGCATGGCGGCGATCCTGTCCTATTGTCGTGTTCCGGAGGAAGAACATCATCGCGAGGGATTCGTGGGAAGAAAGCTGGTCCGGCTCCTCGGGCTGTCGGCGGAACTCGCCATCCGTCACCCGGGAAAGGTCGTGGCGGTCACCCTTGCGCTCTGCGTCCTCGGAATCAGCGGAGCGCTACGGGTGGAAAGCAACACCGACCTGTTGACCTTTCTCGGGGAGAAGTCCTCACTCGTGAAGGACACCCGCTACATCGACGAACATCTCACCGGCACCGGGGTGATCGAACTGCTCGTGAAACGGACCGATGGAGAGGCCTTTGACGGACTCGAGGAATTCGCCCGGATTTCCGACTTCGAGAACAAGGTGCGGGATCTTCCGCACGTGAAACACGCGCTCGGTCTCGTCGATATTCCCCAGGTTGGTTTGTCAGGGGGAGGCACCTCCGACGGTTCCCTCGTGAGCGATGACCGTCGCACCCTGCGAATCACCGTCGCCGCCGAATCGGTGGGAACCCGGGAAGGGGAAGCGCTCGTTTCGGCGATTCGCGACGCGGCCAGTGAGAAACTGGGAGACGGGTTCGAGGTCACACAGACGGGCGCCTTTCACCGCATCGTGGCGGAGTCGAACCGGCTCACCGCTTCGCAGGTGAAGAGTTTCGGCGTCGCCCTCGTGTTCATCCTCCTCTCGATCGGACTCGTCTTCCGGTCGCTGCGATACACGGCCCTCGCCTTCCTGCCGAACGTGGCGCCGCTCCTCATTGCGGCGGCGATCATGGGTTACGGAGGAATCGACCTGAGTGCCGGCACCTCGATGATCGCCAGCGTCATGATCGGGATCGCCGTCGACGACACCATTCACTTCCTCTCCGCCTTCCGGCGCAACTACCGGGGCTGTGGAGACGAGGCGATCCGGGAGACGCTCCGTTCGACCGGACTCTCCCTCTTCGCCACGACGCTGGCCCTTTCCCTGGGGTTCTGGGTGGCGGTTTTCGGCAGTTTCCAACCGACGGTGTATTTTGCCCTGCTCTCGGGAATCACGATGTGGCTGGCCCTGGCCTTCGACCTCGTTGTTCTTCCCTCCTGTTTGAAACTTGCCTGCAATCGCTGGGAACCACGCACCACATGAGCGAACGAATGACCCTCAAAGCCGGGGAACACCTCGGGACGAGCGAAGGAAAGCGAAATTTCAACGCGGTCCACTTCGCCGAGTCCGCTCCCCGCTACGACCTCGCCACACGGGGGCTCTCCCTCGGACGCGACGCCGCCTGGAAGCGGATCCTCGTGTCCTCGCTGCCCGACCTCGCCGATCCGGCCTGCCTCGACGTGGCCTGCGGTACCGGGGATGTCGCCTTTCTCCTCGCCGATCGCTTCCCCGGGGGTGCGGTTCACGCCATCGACCTGACACCCGGGATGATCGAGATCGCGCAGCAACGGGACTCCGGGGGGCGTGTGCAATTCGCCGTCGGCGACATGAGCCGGCTCGATTTCCCGAACGCCTCCCTCGACCTGGTCACCGGCAGCTACGCGATCCGCAACGCGCCCGACCTGGGTGCAACGCTCGACGAGTTCGCCCGTGTCCTCAAGCCCGGAGGCGTTGCCGCATTCCTCGACTTCTCGAAACCACGCGGGCTCATCGCCCAGGCCATGCAGTATCACCTTCTCCGTCTCTGGGGAGGTTTCTGGGGGCTCGTCCTGCACTGCAATCCCCGGATCCACGGCTACATTTCCGCCAGTCTTCGCGACTATCCCGACGAGGGTTCGATCGCCGGCGTTTTCGAGGCGCACGGTTTTCGCGAGGAGTCGGCGAGACCCCTTTTCGGGGGGATGATGCGTCTTCATCTCCTCCGCCGCTCTCCCTGACAAATCACCCAAACCCCCAGGAATGATGAAAAGAATCCACCTCCTCCCAGCGCTCGTTCTCCTCTCAGGCTTCCTCCAGGCCGGGGAGGCGGAATGGACCGGCACCTGCAAGGTGCATTTCAGCGGCGAATCGACCCTGCACGACTTCGAGGGCACCGTCGCGACGGAACCCTTCACTGTCAGCGTCTCGGACATGACCGAGCCCTCCCGCGCCACCGCCACCTCGCGCGTGGTGGTCAAGGCGGCCTCGATGAATACCGACAACGAGAAGCGCGATGTCGAGATGCACAAGTGCATGGATGTCACCACGCATCCGGAGATCGTCGTCGAGGTCGATCACCTCGCGGTCGCGGACACAAAGCCGGCTGCCGACGGTCCGGTGCCGCGACCGACCGTGGTTCCGTTCAAGATGACGCTCATGGGGAAAACCCACGAACTGACCGGGCGGGTTTCGGACTGGTCTTATTCCGACGAGGGAGTTTCGTTCACGGTCTCCTTCCCCGTTTCGCTGAAAGCCGCCGGCATCAAGCCGCCCAGCGTGCTTGGCGTCGTGAAGGTGAAGGACGAGATCCTCGTGAAAGCGAGCCTCTCCCTGAAACGGAAGTGAACGGGAACGTTTCCCAGCTCAGGCGATTCCCGAAAGGGTGAGGACGGCGGTCTCGATGGTCAGGCCGGGTCCGAAAGCCAGCGCGAGGACTCGTTCGCCGGCCTTCGTTCTTCCCATCATCTCCTTGAGCACGAACAGAATCGTGGCGCTGCTCATGTTTCCGTGGCGGCGCAACACCTCGCGGGAAGCGTCGAGGGCGTCCTCGTCGAGACCGAGGGCGCCGATGACCCGATCGAGGATGGATTTGCCCCCGGGGTGCACCGCAAAGCGGTCGATCGTTTCGGTTTCGACGCCGATGCGTTGGAGCATCGTGCCGATTTCCGCGCCGATCACCTTGGGCACGTAACTGGAAAGGACGAGGTCGAAACCCCGGTTTCCGATCGACCAGGCCATGGACGATTCTCCTTCGGGAAGGGTCCCGCCGCGGAACCCGTCAATGCGGTAGGAGGGACGCGACGGGTGCGGGTTGGAGGCGACGAGGGCGGCAGCGGCACCGTCGGCGAAGACGGTGTTTCCGAGGATGGTGTCGGGAGCCTCGTCGATCTGCATGTGGAGGCTGCAGAGTTCGAGGGCGATGACAAGGACGACGGCGTCGGGATCGGCCTCGCAGACCTGGGCGGCGAACTTCAGGCCGGGGATGGCCGCGTAACATCCCATGAAACCGAAAGTGTAACGTTCCACCGATTCGCGGAGTCCAAGATCGCGGACGAGGTAAAAGTCGGGGCCTGGATTCACGAACCCGGTGCAGGTCGCGAAGACGAGGTGGGTGATTTCATCACGTCCGGGCGCGCCTTCCTGCGAGAGGATCTTTTCTCCCAGCGCGACGGCGAGGCGGCGGGATTCGGTCCCGTAGACCGCATTCCGGTCCGCGGTGGTGGCCTGTCCCTCGGAATCGAAGGGCGGGCAGTCGAAAAACCCGTCGACGACCATATGACGCTGTTCGATTCCCGAATGGCGAAAAGCCTGGCTCACGAGACGCCGGATCCTGGGATCGGTGAAACGTTCCTGCAACTGGCGGGAGAGGTCCTCCTGGGAATGGCACGGCTCGGGAACGAGCGTTTCGAGGCTGTGGATGTATACGGACAAACAGGAGGGGGGTCAGG
>JAGRPC010000578.1 GCA_020439925.1 Verrucomicrobiia bacterium
CGATGACCTTGATCCCGGTCTCGAGGATCTCGGCCGAAGTCGCCTGCTCGACGAGGCTCGGCGCAGGGCGGTGAATCGGATAGGTCTTGACCGCATTGACGGGGCCACGCTCGTCGACCGGGGTGCCGGTGACGTTGAAGATACGGCCAAGCACCCCTTCTCCGACCGGGACGGAAATCGGAAGACCGGTATCGTTGATCTTGAGTCCACGCTTGAGACCCTCCGTCGTCGACATGGCCACGGCACGGACCCATCCGTCACCGAGGTGCTGCTGGACTTCGAGCACGAGCTTGCTGCTTTCTCCGTTGAGGTCGTACATCACCTCGAGGGCGTTGTAAATCTCGGGAAGCTTTTCAGAATTGGAAAAGTCGGCGTCGACGACAGGCCCGATAATCTGGACGATGGTTCCTACGTTGCTCATCTTGGAATGCTCCTGCTCGTTGAGGGATTGCGTTTGCTGGGTTTGAAAGGATTAAGATAAATAAATAACAAATAGACCGGATCACTCGAGGGCTCGCATCGCAGTGGTGATCTCGAGAAGCTCGGCAGTGATCGCCGCCTGGCGCTGCTTGTTGTACTCGAGGGTGAGATCCTTGATCATCTGCTTCGCATTGTCGGTCGCAGATTTCATCGCCACCATCCGCGCACTGTGCTCGGAGGCGCGGGACTCGAGCATCATCTGGTAGAACTGGTAACCGACGTATTGCGGCACCGCGACATCGAGAACGTCGCGGGTGCTCGGTTCGAAGAGGTAACCTCCGTATTCGGGTCCTTCGGGAATGCAAGGCACGGTGTCTTCGCCCATGCCCTCGAAGTCCTTCTTCTTGCCGAGTTCGATCGGGCAGATCGGGAGGAGGGTCTCGAGGAGGGGCTCCTGCTTGATGGTGTTGACGAAATTTGTGAAAGCGACGCGCACGCGGTTGAACTCGCCGGAAAGGAATCGCTCCATCACGAAATCGGAGACCGGCTTTGTCTCGACGAAGGAGACGGGATCCTTGACGGAGAAGTCCGCAAGGAGTCCACGCTTCTGCCGCACGACCGCCTGCCGCCCCTTGTTGCCGATGGTGATGAAGGTGGAGTCCTTCGGGACCTGCTCCATGACCAGGCGGAGCAGGTTGGTGTTGAGCGGTCCGCAGAGCCCCTTGTCGGTCGTAATGAGGATGACGAGTTCGGGACCTCCGTCCTCGTCGCGGAGGAGGGGGTGATCCTCGGCGGTGGTTCGCTCGCTGAGGTTGTTGAGGACGCGATTGAGAAGCTCGGCGTAGGGTCGACCGGACGTGGCCTGATCCTGCGCCTTCTTCATCTTCGAAGCCGCGACCAGCTGCATGGCCTTGGTGATCTGGGCCGTGTTCTTGACCGACTTGATGCGTCGGCGGATGTCGCGGAGGTTGGCCATGGCTTGAGCGGACTACGGATTCGGCTCGCGGGATCAGGCTTTGTAGCTGGACTTGAAGTCGGCGATGGCCTGCTTCAGTTCGGCGACGATTTCGTCGGAAAGAGCCTTCTCGTCACGAATCTTGGCGAGAGTGGATTCCTTGCGGGTGGTGAGGAATTCCTCCATTTTCGCCTGGCAATCCTTGATCTTCGCGACAGGGACATCGTCGAAGTGTCCGTTCTGCATCGCCCAGAGGATCGACACCTCAACTTCCACCGGAAGCGGCTGATACTGGGTCTGCTTGAAGAGTTCGACAATGCGCTGACCGCGCTCGATCTGGGCCTTGGTCTTTTCGTCGAGATCGGAACCAAACTGGGCGAAGGCCTGAAGTTCGCGGAACTGGGCGAGGTCGAGCTTGGTCGTGCCGGATACCTTCTTGATCGCCTTGGTCTGGGCGGCCGAGCCGACACGGCTCACCGAGAGACCCACCGAAATCGCCGGGCGGATCCCCTGGTAGAAGAGGTCGGTCTCGAGGTAGATCTGGCCGTCGGTG
>JAGRPC010000080.1:0-354 GCA_020439925.1 Verrucomicrobiia bacterium
GCCCTGATGAAGGAGAAGAGGCCGGCAAAGGCGACGACGAGGGAGAGGACTCGGGGGATCTTCATGGTCGGAAGGAAACGGTCATTCGCAGGGGTCGTCAAGGTCCGGAACCTTGACCGGCCAGCGCGGATACAAAACACGCGGCATGGTTCG
Source organism: Verrucomicrobiia bacterium (assembly GCA_020439925.1). Taxonomy (GTDB): domain Bacteria; phylum Verrucomicrobiota; class Verrucomicrobiia; order Verrucomicrobiales; family DEV007; genus Arctic95D-9. The sequence goes on from JAGRPC010000080.1 coordinate 154, forward strand.
AAAAACCATTTCTCACCGCTCTCTGCAGGAGGGCAGGTCACCTCTGCTTTGCCTCAGCCGAACAGCTCGCCTATCGGAATTCCGCGGTCCGTGATCGGCACCGGCCTGTCGCCATCGTGGAGATTGGCCCGGTAATCGACGCCGACGGCGGCGCAGATCGTGGCAAAAAAGTCGGGCACGCTGACGGGATTCGCGACGATC
>JAGRPC010000080.1:438-1573 GCA_020439925.1 Verrucomicrobiia bacterium
CCTCCCCCACCGTCGAATTCGGGAGGCCGACCAAACTCCGTCGTGATGACGATGAGAGTCTTGTCGAGAAGGCGACGGGATTCCAGATCGGTGATGAGCGCGGCGACGGCGGTATCCAGTTCCCGGATCAACTCGTGCTGTTTCAGGATGCCCTCGTTGTGGGTGTCCCAGCCGGTGCCGTTGAGGAAGTTGAGATTGTGGGAAACCTCCACGAAACGCACGCCCTGCTCGACGAGCCTCCGGCTGAGGAGGCAGCGCTGGCCGAATTCGCCACCGTAACGCTGCCGGAGCGCACCGGGTTCCTCGTCGAGCTGGAAGACCCGGTTGAACTCGGGCCCGCTGAACTTCAGGCTCTGCTCGATGGCGGCGTCATAACTTTTCAAGAGCGGATCGTCGGTGGGCCTGGCACCGGCCTGAAGGGCGGCAAGGAACTGCCCCCGCCGCTGCTGGCGATCCATGCTGACCCCGGGCGGACGGGAGAGACCGGCGGGACCTCGGCTGGTGTCGGTGAGGTAGAGGTAACCCGACTGCGCCCCGAGAAAACCGGGGCCACGGGTGACGTTCGGATAGCCGATCAGCACGTAGGGAGGAGCCTCGTCGGAGGCGGAACCACGCTGATGAGCGATGATGGACCCGATCGAGGGATAGCTGATCGTGCCGCTGATGGGCCGTCCGGTGTGCATGCGGTTGGTCGCGGCGGCGTGCTCGTCGATGACATCGTGATTCACCGTGCGCACCGCCGTGACGCGCTCCATGAGGGGCGCGAGCTGTTTCAGGTGCTCACACAACCGCACGCCGGGCACGGCGGTGTCGATGGCGTCGTAGTAGGATCCCGCCTTTTTCGCCTTTGGATCGCCGCGCCGTTTCGGGTCGAAGGTATCGGTCTGCGCCATGCCGCCTCCGAGCCAGATGGAGATGACATGCTCGGCCTTGCCCTGGATGAGCGGCGGCTCCCCGTCGGCAAAAAGCTCGCGTGAAAAGATCGCACTTCCCGCGACGGCAGTGGCCGTTTCGAGGAAACGCCGGCGACTCGGGGAGGAAACGGTTTTCATCGGAAGGAATTGTACACGTGTCAGGGAATCCAGACGAACTCACGATCGTTGATCAGGCTCCAGACGAGATCTTCATACACCTC
>JAGRPC010000579.1 GCA_020439925.1 Verrucomicrobiia bacterium
CTCGGCCACCGCTGGCCCGAAATCGCGCGCACCTACGCCGAGGTGAACCAGCTCTTCGGGGACATCATCAAGGTCACCCCGAGCTCGAAGGTCGTCGGCGACATGTGCATGTATCTCATCACCCGCGGAATCCGTCCGAAGGATGTCCCGGGGCTCGCTCCCGGATCGCACGACTTCCCCGAGTCGGTCATCGACATGCTCTCGGGAGGGCTCGGGCAACCCGACGGAGGCTGGCCGAAGGACGTGCAGAAGGTCGTTCTCGGCGATCGCGTCCCCACGACAAAGCGCCCCGGCGAACTCGCCGAACCCGTCGATCTCGAGGCGACCCGGGCAGCGCTCACCGAGCGGCTCGAGCGTGCCGCCACCGACGACGACCTCTACAGCCATCTCATGTATCCCCAGGTCTACGCGGACTTCGACCAGTTCCTCGCGAACTACGGCGACGTTTCGGGACTGCCGACCACGGCCTTCTTCTACGGCCTCTCCGTCGGGGAGGAGATCGAGGTGCAGATCGACCACGGCAAGCTGCTCTTCATCAAGCTCATCGGCATCAGCGAACCGGACGACGAGGGACGACGCAACGTCTTCTACGAACTCAACGGCATGCCGCGCGAGTCCCAGATCCTCGACAAGGCCCTCGCGCCGAAAAACGCGGTCACCAAACCGAAAGGGGATTCAAAGGACCCTCTCCAGGTCGTCGCCCCGATGCCCGGGATGGTCACCGATCTCGCCGTCGGCGTCGGGACGAAGGTAAAGGCGGGAGATCCCGTCATCACCCTCGAGGCGATGAAGATGCTCACGACCATTTCCGCGAACACCGACGGCACCGTCACCGAGATCCTCGTGAAGAAGGGCGACGCCGTGTCGACGGACGATCTCCTCGCGCGTCTCGAGGCGTGAGAGGGGCAACGACTAAAAGTCTCCGATCAGCCAACCGGCCAGGCCGAGGAAAAAGGTGGCGATCACAATGCTGCCGAAATCCTTGAAGTCGTAATAGGCGAATTGGGCGATCAGTCCGTAGGCGAGAAGGCATCCCGCAAGGCCGATGAGGATCTTTCCCGTCCAGCTGCGCATCCTGTCATCGTCACCTTGATGGGAAATTGTTTCAATCCTCCCTTTCGGTATTCTCCTCGATCTTCCAGAGTGCCTGGTAAAGCACGCCGATGAGAACAGCCACGGCGAGGGCGATGATGACCCAGAGAGCGGGCTTCGAGTCGAGAGGTCCGGGTCCCTCGGGTTTCTCCTTCACGGGAAGGTGGGCGGGATTGGCGAGGAGTGTTCCGGGAATGAGGGTTGCCGGGGGGACCTTGCGATTCAGTGCGGCCTGGATCGCCGCGGTGTCGAGGCTCGCGGCGGCAACGGATGGGTCGGGATTTCCGAGAAAGAGGGAGACTTCTTCTCCGGCATCGGCGAGGAAAAACACTTCGTAGGCCGGTCCGATGCCGTGGACTTCCGTGATGTTCACGGGGGTGTTCCTGCCGTTCTCGATTCGCAGGCGCATCCGTTCCGCACGGGTCTCGGGCAGGGAAAGGATGAGCGACTCCTCGCGCAAGCCACCCACTTCGTAGCGATGCAGGTA
>JAGRPC010000580.1 GCA_020439925.1 Verrucomicrobiia bacterium
CGGAGACCGTCGACCTGGTCGATGATGGTCCAGCCTCGGAGTGAAGCCTCGTCTCCGAGGTCGACGAGTTCGTGTTCACGCAGGACCTCCGCGGCACGATCGGTCAGCACCTTGGCCACGAGCAAGGCGGAAGCGGCCGTCGCCGCGATTACCAGCAAAGCGACTTTTCCCTGGATACCAAAGGACATGAACGTTCCCGGAGGACGACGGATGAGACTCCCCATCGATTCACGAAAAGCCGCCCCCTATCCGGGCTCGGTTACGCCGGGACCCTTCTCGGCTGCAGGAGATTCACAGATAGGACCGAGTCATCTGGCTCATCTGTTCCTGCAACTGATGATTCTTTTCCGCGGGAGTCGGATAGATGGTGGAGTCCTCGGACACATCGGTGGTGGTGCAGGAGGTGATGGCCAGCGGGGCGGCAAGCATCAGGGCAGCAAGTGCGAGGCGAACCGGTTGGTAGGCGAGGACAAGGATCGGTTTCATGGTGAAAGAGGGCGCGATGGAGGCTCCCGTCATGGAAGGTTTAATGTCTCGGCCCCTTTTCAGTCAATGCCGAAATGGAGTCCGCTCGCCAACCGGGGGCGGGTGAATCAGAGTTTCTTCGGGGCCTTGTCCATGCGCTTGATGCCGAAGAAATCCTGAAAGACGCGGGCGAAGACCGGTCGCTTGAAGCGTGGTACCCAGGCGAGGGTGAAGTCCGACGGGTCGATCCAGAGAAACCGCGAGAACTCCTGAACGTGGGCCGTCAGGTTGATGTCCTCGTCCCGGCCGCGGTAGTCGCACAAAAAGTAAGTCTGCGTCTGGCCGCAGTATTTCCCTTTCTTCAGTTTGCCCTTCGGAAACTTGTATCGGTAGTCCGTGCGACAGGCCACCAGATCGTAGAAACTCCGCCCGACTCCGATTTCCTCCTCCACTTCACGATAGAGGGCGGCGATGAGGTCTTCGCCGCGGTCAACGCCCCCCTGGGGAAACTGCCAGCTTCCCGGGTGATCGACACGTTCGCCGATGAAGATTTTACCTGAGGCCGGATCCCGCAAGATCGCTGCGACATTGGGGCGGTAGGTGGCCATGGTCGGGAAAAGGTGGTTACCGGATCGAAATCCCGCGAAGAGGATGAATTCCCGGAAATGCTTTACAATTCCGAAGTATTTCGAGGAACATAGCGGACATGAGAGTTTCGCAACGGGAAATTCATCGAACAGGGGAGCGAGCAAGGATTCCGCGTGCCTTTCTTTTCGGACTGGCTGGGTTGGCGGGGCTCGTCATTCTCTCCGTTTTTGTGGGTCTGCAATTGCGACCTTCCGTCATGCTGGCCAAGCGCCATGCGTCGCTCCTCGACGGGATCGAGCGACGAAGTCCCGCCCGGATCCAGCGCCTCACGGCTGACCAATACAAGGATCGCTGGGGTTTCAGTGGAGAGGATCTTGCCGCATCCATGGTCGACGCCGGCGGGCAGTTTCTTGCCCTCGTCGTCACTCCGGAGGACGAGTCCGTAGAGATCGAGGGATCCCGCGCGGTCATCAGCGCCCGGCTGAGGCTCGGAGGCAAGCCGGTCGGTCCGATCGGGCAGGAAGTGATGCGCCGCATCAACCAGTTGGAGCATCCTTTTGTTTTTACCTGGGAGCGACAGAGTTTTTTGCCGGGGAGTTGGCGACTCGTGAAAGTCGACCAGGCGGATCTTCCCGACGATCTCTACGGTTACGAACCCGGAGACTTCGGTCGGGCCTTGCGGGGAGAGTGAGGCTGGAACGCCTTCCTTGCGAGGGTTTCCTGAGATGGGCCTGACTACCTTGGGAAAGTGGTCGGGGTGACAGGATTGGCTACGCTACTCTCCGCCTGACTCCGTTCGCTTCGCTCCCTGCGGCTCGAACCTGCCTGGCGGCGACGGTTCTCATCCTGCATTCTTCTTCGAGCATTTTCGCGCTGCGAAAATGGTCGGGGTGACAGGATTCGAACCTGCGACCTCGTCGTCCCGAACGACGCGCGCT
>JAGRPC010000081.1 GCA_020439925.1 Verrucomicrobiia bacterium
GCACCCGTGAAGGTGCGGAAGTGTCGACCTCCTCCAATCCATGATTAGCAAGGTCTCGGAGATCACTTTGCGAGCGATGGTGTTTTCCTTCGCCCAAACATACAAATAAAACGCTTCTATCCATTTCAAAACTCATTCAATTTCAAAGACCGCGAGTGGTTCCGGGAATTCCGCGACCACTGGGGTGCTCGCGGACCATTTCGCGAAACCGGGGACCGTCTTTCCGGACCCTTCAGACGATAAAGGAACGCACCTGCGGCGTCCATGTTTTTCCCAGGCAATCCAGCCTCGCTGACCACTCGAAGGTCTCCGGGCCGATGTCGAGGACAAGGAGCTGATCTTCGCCCTCATTGAGGATGCGACGTGCGTCGCCGACGAGCCGGACTCTTTCGGTAGGAGACAGTTCGCAGAGGAAGACGCTGTATTGCACATGCTCGCCGTGGTCGAGAAGCAGCTCGTAGAGCTTCGTCCTGCGCTTGTCGCCTTCCTTTGTGGCGAGCACGTCGTAGGTGCAGAGATAGAGTCTCCGCGTCGGGTTCATCGAACGACGGGCCATGGCACTCGGGGGATGTCGTTCCTCAGCCAGCGCGCGAGGAGACGGGCTTGGATACGCAGGATGGTGCGCCAAGAACAGCGATAGTCGAACTCCGGGTGGGTGTAGAGCTGGTCGAGTCGCTGCTCCCAAGCCCGAAGAAATGCCTTCCGCCCGTTCGGCTTCATCGCACAGCCGTTCCCGTTCGTGATGAAATCACGCGGTCCGACCATGCCCGTGTTGATCGCGGTGAGGACGACACTGTCGGCGATGACAGGGCGGAAGGGTTCCATCACGTCCAGAGCGAGAGCCGGGCGACCGTGACGGGCCTGGTGGTAAAGTCCCCACCACGGATCGAGACCCTCGCCCCACAGTGCGACGAGGCACTCCTTGGCGAGCAGTGCATAAGCGAAAGACAAGAGGGCGTTCACCGGATCCTTGGGTGGCCGACGGTTGCGGGCACAGAACTGGAAGTCGGGCAAGGCTCCGGTCTTCAGCATCGAGGAAAAGGCCGAAAAGTAGAGCGCTGCGGCTCGCCCCTCCCACCCGAGTAGTCCGGGCAGCGCATCGGGCATTTCATGCTTTCGTTTGAGTGCGTCGGCCAGTGAGGAGACCGCCAGATCGCGCTCGCGCCCCGATCCATTGCGCATAAGGAGAGCTCGTTGATTCCCCGCCTTGGCCCGTACCAGACCACGGGCGAATCTCACGCACCGTTGCGGGTCCGCTGCCGCCTCGTATTGGGCGGCGCGGGCATAGGCGTTTTCGATCCCGATCCCGTGGCTGATCCCGTGAAACCAGCCCCCGGTGGAGAAATGCACGACGGGGATTCCCTTTTCCATCATCAGATGCAGAGCCTGCGCGCTGACCTGCACATTGCCCATCAGGACAAGCTGGCTCACTTCTCGCAGGCGAGCTCCGCCCACCGTTTCACCTTCCTTGATGACGTTGAGCCGTTCGCCGCTTTTGCCGATCCGTGCCCCCTGCTCCTGCACATAGAAGGGCATGGCCCGGTCCCGGGCGGGAAAAAGGCGCCGCACGTCGGGACCTGCTTCCCCATGATCCTGCATAGACGAGGAACTCGAGGGTTGAATTACGTCGTCGAAGCCCCCGGCGATCATTTCGGGCATCCTGGGCGGATTGTCGGAGAAGTCGGCCATGGCCGCTTCGTCGCTCCACAGTGCATTGGTTTCGTCCGGTAGGCAGATGCCGCACAGGGAGCAGCCCCAGCACTTTGGGCTATCCTCCAGCGGCGGAGGCATCGTCGTCGCGCTCCTCCCGATGCGAACGGCGGCAATGGTCGTGCGGGTTTCGGCCTCCAGTTCGGCGGTGAACTCCACTCTCACACGTTGGCGGCTCCCGGCGAAGTAGAGGTAGCCGTGGTCGCTGCGGTAGCCGTGGGCACGCAGGAGGAGGCCTTGCGCCATCAGCTGGATGCGCTCGGTCGGATAGCTGCGTTCGGGCGTGTTCGGAACTCGCCCCTTCTTCGTCTCGACAGGAACAGCTTCGCCGCCCTCGGGATCCGCCGAAACCAGATCGAGCTTCCCCATCAACCCAAGTTCATCGCAGCCGAGGGACACGCTTCGGGCGATTTCGGGAGGCGGGTCACTTTCGCTTGCTTCCCCGGAAAGTTCGTTCGGAACGGGCTCCTCCTCTTCATCCCTCGATCTCGAGATTTTGGCCTCGGGCAAGAGATGGTCGATGCGATCGACGCGGCGATGCGCGTCCTTGCCTTCCTCGGTGTGTTCGTTGTCTTCCCAACGTCCTTCGATGTACATGAGGTGGAATCGGCGGGGGCAATAGGCATGTTGGGCCACCATGTCCACCGTGGCCCAATCTTCTGGAAGCGTGCTGGAAATGGCGTTGCCCATCAGAGAGATAACCCAGATCAGGTACGGATTTGCTCACCCGCAGATGTAAGCCGGTAGCCTTGGGTGGGGCTACGTGGAGACTCGGGTTGGGTCATGGCGATCCATCCGGCGGCCAGTGCGGGGCGAAGGTAGTTGCTGCGGAAGGTGGGAGGGTGCTTGATCCCGAGGCGTTTCCGGATCTCGGACGCGGCGAGGATCTCACCCCTCACAAAGACGGAAAGAAGACGTTTTACATGGTCGCTTAGATGGTCGCTTACTTGGTCGCCCGCCGCGTGGTTCGCGAGGGTCTCCAGCAGAGTATTGAGAATGAATTCTGCAAAAGGTGCGGCGTCCGCCTGTTTGTCGGAGGCGGCAAGGGCTTCGTAGTATTCGGCCTGGTGATCATGGACGACGGTCTCGACGGGCAGCCATGCGAACTCGGGACGCCATCGGCACAGGGCGAGGGTCTGCCAGAGGCGTCCGATGCGGCCGTTCCCGTCAGAAAATGGATGGATGAATTCGATTTCGTAGTGCACGACGGCACTCGCGAGGAGAGGATGCGTATCGGTGTGTCCCAGCCAGTCGAGAAGGTCCTTGATCTGGTGCGGCACGCGGTCCGCAGGGGGCGCCATGTGAACCAAATCCGTGCCGCGGTAGATTCCCACTCCGGACTTCCGAAACCGTCCCGCGTCATCGACGAGTCCCGACATCAAAGCCGCATGCGCTTTCAGAAAGTCCACCACCGAGCCAGCGTCGAGATTCTCCAGCATCTCGTATGCCTTCAGGGCGTTCCAGACTTCCTTGATTTCGCGAGGCAGACCCAAGACCCGCTTGCCGTCAATGATGTCGGTGACCTGGCCGAGGCTCAGGCTGTTATTCTCGATGGCGAGCGAAGCTTGGATGCTACGAATGCGGTTTTCCCGTCGAAGCTGAGGGGAGGGAGAACGCCCGGAACCCTCCCAGCGTCCCAGGGCTTCGCCGATCCGGGCGACCAGATCGACGAGGCGGGCGGTGAGGGTCAGGGGTGGGGCGGGCATGGGAGATCAGTTGGGATGCGGGGGTCAACGGGCGATCTCTGCTGGCGCGAAGTACAGGCTCTTGTCGGAAGAGAACCGGCGGGATCTCCAGACCCGGTCGATTCCGTATGCAGTGTTGAGGTGCGTGCTCGAAGCGCATATCAAGGTCGCGATTTCATCGACGCAGAGCGGCGTGGCCCAGATGGGCCATTGGAAATAACGGTTCGGTCGCTCGTCGTGCATTCCTGATGTCTTTCCTCCAAATCTCGTGGGAGATGTCGGGAAAAATGTCAGTCCGAAGAATGCCAGAACGTTCAGAGCCGGATGGTCTTTGGTTTCGTCTCCTTTCAATTTGCTGCCAGGATCATGGCTACGGTAGGCGGCAGGCCGGAACTCTGAGGGATTCCAGCGGAGGGATTTCGCAGCCACTGGAATCGCCTCTCCCTCCAGGGTTTGCAGAAGCGTTTCTGCGTCGATGGAATGGATCAACTGAACCACATCCAGCAATAGCTTCTTTCCGCTCTGGCCATTGGCGAAGGAAAACCCAGTTGGCTCGACATCTCCGCCATCCTCTCCGAGTTGGGAAGAATAGCACGCGTACAGGAGCAACGGCAATCCAGCGAGCGGATGCTCCGATTCTTTGAAGTGGCAGGCATTTTCCACGGCTTCGCGATATTGCGAGTGGCTCGTCTTGATGATGTCGCCGTGGGCCATCGGTTTTGTGGGGTGGTCGGCGAATTGCTGAACCTTCTCAACCAAAACTCTGTTCCAGTCCCCACACGGTGGATGCAGAGTGGACAAGACCGGCGCGCACGGATTTCCAGCCCAGAACAGCTTGGCATCGAGGTCCGGCCACAGCAGATCAAAGATCCGAAGCAGCCCCAGAGCGGCCAGAAAATCGCGAGGGTTGTCCTCGCGCAGTCCGCGGAGTGGAAGTTCATACGGGTTTTCGGTGACACTCATGATTTGGCAGATGTGTCAGGATTGGCGCTTTCGTACTGGTCGGCGAGGCGGAGCATGGCTTCGAGATAGGGCAGGCCCCACCAGCCGAATCGGCGGTTCAGTTTCCAGAACCGGGAGGCCACCCCATGGGAGAGATGGGCGAGCGGGCAGTCCTGGCCATTGAAGCGAAAGGTCTGGCCGAGCACTTCGACTTCGAAGACCTCGGGACTCGGGTCGGGAACCACCGGGGCGAGGGCGCGACACCGCCCATGGTGGCTGGCGACGAGGTGGAGCAAGAGATCGCGTTCGGGATGACTCCGCCCGGCGTCGGATTGCGCGACGACGAGGACGGAGAGGAGTTCATGGCGGAATCCTTCGGGCAAGCCGGAGCGTTTGCGATAAAGCGACTCAAGGGACTGGAGACGGCGTCCGCTTTTGGCCAGAGTTTCCTTCGTCGCGACAGCCCACAGGGAGCAACCATGTAGAAGGGCTTGGAATCGAGGATCGAGTTTACCCAGATCGTGCCAGAGCCCGGCATCGTGCAGCGCCTCAACGAGACGGGAGGAGAGTCCGCTCGCATTGGCTGCGGCGCGACGGGAAACGTCGGCGGAATGGCGGTCGAGAGGGTACGCCACGGCACCCGCATTATCCTGCCGTCCGAGATCGGCCGGGTCCAGTGGCCACGGGGTCGCTCCGATGCGGGAGCGGTTGAAGAAGATTGCACCGGTTACGGCACCTTCGGGATAGGGCGCGACTTTCCAGTCCTGTTTGGTTGTGGCGTGTTCCCAAATCGCCTTTTGCCTATTTCCCTCAGGCAATTTCTCAGCCAGAAGAGCGGAGAGCTCAGGAACGGCCTCTGACCAAGCCGATGGGCGAAAGGCCCAGGAGTTGTCCTCCTCGTCCTTGGCGAAGAGCGGAGAGACGATTTTCTGGAAGCTCACTCTGTCCTCATTTTCGGGAAGTGCCGCCTCGAGTTCGTTCACGATGGTTTTGTGGAACCGGATCGCGAGTCGATCGCGCGAGTGAAGATGGGCCATCTCGAACTGGTCCAGCCCCCACGGCTCCTTATCCCGGCAAGGAAACAAGCGCTCGAGGTGCTCGACCGGAGTCTGCGCAGGCAGGACCAGTACATCGCCGGGTCGCAGTTCGTTACTGCCGGACAAGCGGCTTCCTTCTCCCGCCTGCCATCGGTAGGCTTGCAGTTCCGCAGCAACCTGTTCCCGCGACCACTCCTCTGGCACTTGGTCGTCCGGACTGTCGCCGCCGGCATCCATCGCCTTGGAGGGATTCTCCAGCCAAGCGCGTGCGAGGTGGAGGGGAACGATCGCGGCTTCGGTGCCGAGAGGCGGTGCGGCCTCAAGCATCTTCAATCCATCGCCCGCGTCGATCAGGTCGGCTCGAAGGACGATGGAGACTTCAGGGAAATTCTTGCCGGGCCCATGTATGTAGAGGGTTGGGTCGGGAGAGTAACAGGGTTCGGGTGAGGTTTGGCACAGGAGATCGAGATGAGGCGCCAACAGGATCGGCGCATCGGCCGCCGGAGCGAGGAGCAGGTCGAGCGCGTCTCTCCGAGGTAGAATGGCACTCATCGCCGCCAACCCGAAATCGAGAGCGGGGACGGACGAAAGCCAGTCCCAGACGGCGGGAAGGCAAGGGCCGTACAACGGATCCGGCTTCGTGCGATCCAATGCCTCCCCCGGAGAAAAGATCGCAGCGGGGGCCGGAATGTCACGGCCCTGCCGATTGAGGCGACCGAAGCGCTGCCTCAGGCTGTCGAGCGGGGCGAGTTCGGTCAGGAGGGCGTCGAAATCGTAATCCGCGCCGACCTCGATGCATTGAGTGGCGATGAGGATCAGCGGAGGAACATCGGGAGAGGGAACCTTAGCCTTCAGTTGATGGTGTCCGTTCAGACCTTCGATCAGCGCTTCGCGGTCCAGCGGACGGAGCCTCCCCGTAAGGAGATGGACCGCGGCCTCGTGTGCCCGGTCGCCTTTTGCCGGATCGAGCCTCGTTTTCAGAGCCTCGGCGGTGGCGATACGATTGACGACGATCAGCACGCGTCGATGCCCCTGCGAAAGAAAGGCGATGGCTTTCTCAGCCATCGCATCGGCGAGTTTCTTGTGCCGACCCGCCCCCTTGGCATCGGCGACGGACACGAGTTCCGTAGGCTTCGGGGCATTGAGCCGCGAGCGGATGACGGGATCGGCCTCATCCTCAGTGTCGAGCCGGAAGGGATCCGTCACTTCGCCAGGAGGAGTAGCAGTGAGCTGGACGGCGTGGAAGGGGCGTTCCAAGCGTTCCGTGGCCTGCTGGCGGAGTTTCGCGATCCATCCGAGCGTCTGGGAAAACGCCTTGGCAGTATGGGCCTCGTCGAGGATAAGAAGGGAGTCGTTGCCGAGCAGGGCCGCCTGCACCGGACGGGCGAACTCGGAGACTCCATAACCCCGGAAGAGAAGGCGCGATCCGAGCTGGTCGAGGGTGGTGGTGATGACCAGCGGTTGCGTCGGCGTACGAGCCCAGGAATGATCGGTGAAGGTGGCTCCGCGCAGCGGATAGGTCTCGAGGGGACTACCGTTTTCGACCCCGGAGAGCATCTGCAAGGCCGAGGCAACGGGGTGAAGGACTCCAATAGGATCCTCGAGAGCCTCTTTCAGATGGGTGGCGATGGTCTTCGCTCGTTCGAAGGCCTCGTCGACGACGATGCGGCGATTGACGGCGAAGACGATACGCACGGGGGCAGTTCGTTGATCGGCAGGGAACTGTGCTTGCCTCGCGAGGTCATAGACCGCGATGTCGATGGCCGTAGTCTTGCCGGTGCCGGTGGGCAGCGTGATCCAAGCGGGCCACGGTTCCCGCGAAACCTTCTCGGCAAGCCGGATCTGCCAGGGGAAGGGGGCGTAGCCCCAGAGGCTCCTGAAGAACGTGGCGAAATCGGGGAAGTCACTCATCGGAAGGAAGGTCTTTCGGTGTCGGAGGGAGGAACAGCCCGTAGCCGCGGAAACGCCCGGCACCGAGGAGCAGCGGACCTTGGATCTCCTCCGAAAAGCGCATCGAGACATGGACGTGAAATCGTGGCGGCCGCCCCGGACGGGCGACAGGCGCTGCAAACGAGAAGGCGGGCGGCACCCCCTGGAGAGGCGAGTGGGGCGAGACGTGGATTTCCTCCGGCCTTGGCAAACCGATGCGGCGGCAGGCCTCCTCAACGATGCGGGAGCAACTTTTGCTCCAACCAGCCGGATCCTTCTTGAAGTGCGGCTTGGGATGCCGGTCGAGAATGACGGGGGTGACGCTGGTCCAGATAGTAGACGGACGGGTCCAGCGACCGGGGCGTAGTGCCTCCTTCGGATGGGGCGAATCGTCGGGCCGCAAGCGGACACTCCACGCCTTGTCCCGCGGACTTAGTTCGAGCATGCCTTCCTCGCTCTCTCCAAGGAGCGCCGAGAGAGCCTGCCGCCACTGAAATCGGAGTGTCGCGGAATCGACTCCTGCGGTTTCGGGACGGGGAAAGGCGAGGCCCAGTCCGAGCAAATGGCCCGTGGCGTGTCTTCCACCACCAAAAGGGAGCGGGAAGACGGCCAGATGGTTTTCCGCGGTAGGAGCAGTGTCTGATCCCGGAACGCCGGATCGATGGCCACTGAGCCAAGTCGGCACCGGCCCACGCGATGGGTCGCGGCTCCAACGATCAAGCAGGGCCTTGTGAAAGGCCTCGGTCAACTGCCAGACGCTTTGTAATCCCATGCGGTCACCGTCAACTTGGGAAAGGACGAGGATGCGCTCGTCCCACGGTGAGGCATGGGGTGGCGCGTCCATTTCCTCCAAATATCCGTGCCAGCGGTGGCGGGGATCGTGACGGCCTCGGGGAGACGCGGCGGGTTTGAGGGATTTGTCCGGCTTGGCAGAACGCGCGGCGGCTTTGACGAGTACCTCCATCTCAGCGGTACGCCCTTCCAAATCGAAGGCACCTTCGGCTGACTGGAGCAAGCCGTCCCAAGCCACCCGGAGGCGGAATTCCGGAGATCCAGACTCTTCCTGGGACATGGGGCGAATCACGCGCCAACCGTTGCCAGAGGGAGGTCCATCGGAGGACACCTTGGCCATCACCAGCGAGGAGGAATGCCCAAGGCGGGGCAGACTTGCGAACAAGGCTTGCATGGGCGCGTCCAAAGCCGCAGGCAGAACCACATCAGGCCAATGCAGGAATACAGTCGGGTTGTCAGGATCAAGGAAGATGGCGGGAAAAGAGCGCTGTTTTCGGGGGGGCTTCACGCCCTCGGCCGCGGACGGATTCTGGGGGACGAAGATGCCATCGAGCACTCGTAGGTTGGCACCCTTCTCGTCGGGCACCACGATCAGCGGAGGAGTCTGTGCGCTGAGCCATTCCAAAGCTTCGCGCATGTCGCATGGTTCGCCGACGCGATGCAGCGCGTCCAGCAAGCCCAGGCATAGGCGCGCGGGATGCGGCGGCCACTCGACGGCGTCCTTGTCGCCCCAGGCCGCCGCCACATAGCGCCCCGCTGGGAATTGCAGCGAGATTGTCAGAGACATGGCTTATTCGGGTGAAGAACTGCGATGAGCTTTCTGGGAGTCGATGACCAATTTCTTAAGTGCTTCGGAGGGCGTCAGGTGGATCGGCTGATCGTTCCAGGGCAACCCGGTTTCTTTGGCCTTCGCGACGGCCTCATTGAGCAGCCCCCGCGTCGTATCAGCGGACAGGATCTCGCTTTTCGCCCCGCTACCGCCCAGAATCTCCCACTCGACAGAAGCTCCGTCGTCGAGGATCAGGTCGCAGCGCGAGCGCAGATGCCAGCCCTTCGCGATATTGAGCGCGGCAGCATGGAGAGCGATGGCGGCCAGCACGGTCTGAGCGGCGGCGGATCGCTCCTGCGAACCGAATTGAAGACGGCGCAGGGCAGGAAAGGAGATCGTAGTGGACTGCTGGATGTAATCGCAGGTGACGCCACCGTGCATCTCATTATCCCACGGCACACTGCTGTGATTGAGTTCCGAAGGTTTTTTAAGATTCTTGCGATTCTTGGCGATCTCCTGCCACATCTCGTCTTTGGTATCCTTGAGAATGGTCGTTGGGTCGATGGCTCCTGCAGTATTCAGCGGGTCGATCCTCGTACCAGCCCGAGTCGCCTGCTCAACATTCACGGCCACCAACTCGCTCACCACACACCGGGTGTATTTCTCGCCCAATCCGCCGGAAACCCCGGTGGAATCCCAACTCCCGAAGAGCAGGCTTGCGGGCGACACGCCGAAGATCGCCGAAGCGTCCTTCGCGTTGGCGCTGATGACGGACTTCCCAATCGCAGTCAGGGGAAAATGCTTCCCCGTTTCATCGACGGAATCCCTCAGAATGGCATCGAAGATCCGGTGGGGTGCCTCGAAGCAGGTGATCGTGCCGACTGGCTTTTCCAATCCCTCGATCCCGCCGAAGTCCGTGGCGACGTGAGGGAGATGGAGGGCCCCTGATCGAATCTCGTCAAGCAACGCATCCTCCATGCGGTTCGCCTGACTCTGGACGCTGTCGATAATCGTGCAATCTACCGACTCAACGTGGCCCCGGATGCGGCGCTTGGAACTCTGGTATTTTCCGCCCGCGACAGTGCAGGGAAAGATCACCTCTCCCGGTCCGTAGAGCGGCTGGAGGCGAAGACGGAGACGCAGCCCGGCGGCGGACTGCACGGCTTGATGGAGGTCAGTGTGATTCATTGGGATTTCATCGGCGTGAAATTGATTTTTGATCAACTCGATCGTTTTGGTCAATGTTTATGTGATAAAATTAGGAGGTTTAAAAGGAGGTTATAATTGTATTGAAACTTCGAAATCACCTCTTAGATTAGGCCCGCCCGGTGGTCTCATTGAAGCATAAAATCAGGCGGTTCATGACGAGAGAACCCGAGACTTTCCATCGGGCTGGCTTCAATCTTTGCTTCCGTAGACACTGAGTCTCTGGAAGCTCTCTCACCATTCTGAGCCAGACTGGGATGGTGTATTTTGAGGCCTTGTCCCGTTTCGATCTCGTAGCATAAACGGGGCTCTTCCATCGCGGTTGCGAACTTGGCGGTGATTGGGACTCCCGTGGCCAGGGCAGCGAGGGTTCGTAGGAGTTCACGGCGATTCATGAAGTGCTTCGGGCAAGAGTTTCAGTCAGTATGCTCGAGAACAAGAGCGGCTGCCTACTTCCTCCTTCCCGACCCGTCCTCCTCGCGCACGATCCCATAAGCATGGCGTCTAACCCTGTGGTTCTGCTGCGCTGGACGTAGCGGCCGGGGATGGAAGCGAATTCGGTGAGATCGGGGTCCATTGATTAGGTGTCCAGCCGGGCGTTCAGTTGAAAATCCAGGGCACTCCTACTGGCCCCATCCGATCCAACCGGAAGGTTCTCGCCGCCCCGCGGACCTGGCAATGGGCGAGGAGGTAGATCGGGTCAGAGGCCACGTCTTCGATCCCCTCCGATGCAGGCAAGTCGGGATCGAACTTGCGAAAGAGCAGCACGGGAAAGACGGACCGCAGGCTGCCTGGATCGCTACCGCCGTGGTAATGAAAGACCAGCGGAACGCCGCCACCGGGATGTGCGAGGATCGTTTTCGCCAGATCCCGGACGCGCTCATCTCGGCAACTCTCAAGATCCCTCGGGGAAATCACCGGTTGCATGGGAAGACGGAACCACTCTTCCAGCCACGGCTGAGAAGTGCTCCCGCTCGCGTTCGCCTTGGCTTGGTAATGGGCCGGGCTGGTTGCGGGCGCCGAAAGAGCACCTCCGGCCAATCCGCTTGGAAGCCCAAGCAGCGCGACGAGGTTTTTGAAAATGGCACGTCGGTTCATGGGGGGGCTTCCAGTGGAACAGAGCTATATCGATTAGAATAACGCGTCAATCAAAAAACACGACTAACACAAAATTTTGTTCCGACCGCTTGTCAATTCCTTCGACCTCCCTGATATTCCACCAATCCTCCGCAAATACATGGCCAACACCACCAACCCCGAAGCCTGGGCCGCCCAAGAGCGTCTGCGCTTCATCGAGCGCTCCCTGTGGTGGCGGGGACAGGTGAAGCGGAAGGACCTGCGTGAGCTTTTCGGCATCTCCCTGGCCCAGGCCAGTTCCGACCTGCAGCGTTACCTCGAGAGCAATCCGACGGCGGCGCGCTACGATCTCAGGGCGAAGACGTATCGTGGAGAACCGGGAATGGCCTGCGTTTTCCACACGCCGCAGTTGGAGGACGCCCTCTCCCTCTTCCTGCCGGGTCACGGCGACGGCGTTTTTGGCAGACCTCCGCTGTCGGGATCCCCCAGCCATCGTCCTGAAGCCCGGGTCGCGGGAGTGTCCCTGCCGGTCCGGAGGGCGACGCCGACAGTCGAGCGCGCCGCCTTCTATGCGGTCTGTGAAAACCTGCGTCTGCGCGTGGATTACGGCTCCCTCTCGGGCCGGCGTGAACCCGGGTGGAGACAACTCGTGCCGAGGGCCTTCGCCCACGACGGTTATCGCTGGCATCTCCGGGCATGGTGTGAGGAGAACGGAGAATTCCGCGACTTCGTCCTCAGCCGAGTCCGTGAAGCGACCTGGCCCAACGAGAGCGCTCCACCGGATCTGCCAGACGACGTCGAATGGGAATCTTTCGACGAGCTTGTTCTCGCCCCGAGTCCCGACCTGCCGGAATCCACAAGGGCATCGATAGCTTGGGACTTTGGCATGAACAACGGCGTGCTGCGACTCAAGGTGAGGCGCGCGATGCGCAACTACACCCTGATGCATCTTCGCCTGCCAACCGACAGCATGAAGCCGCTGCCGCCTCTTTTGGTGTTGGTTCCGGAGGGGTAGGTTATCCCGAAGTCGACCTCAGGACTCGAGTCCCGGCACTTCGATCTCGAGTCGCTTCCTCCTTCCCACATAGTGCTCTCGCGCGATGCGGGGGTCATTCCGCAGGAAGTCCGCCGCAAGGTCGTAGGAGTCGGTCTGGTCGTAGATGATCGAGCCGGCTTCCTTGCGGAAAATGTAGAGAGGGTTCTGGGATCCCACTCCCTGTTTCCGGAGCCACAGGTAGAGTTGCCGAAAGAAGATCTGCCCGGGCTTGGCAGGTTCCTTGTCCCCATAGCGCGGGGCGGGGATCACGAAGGGAGGAAAGATGCTGTAGGGCTGGAACTCCTCAAGATAGGCCATGACGGTGTGGGTGACGTCGACAGAGCACTCGGAACTCCGTGCTTTCGGCGTGTCGTAAGAAGTCACTGCCACGTGGATCTGGCGCCTTTGTAAGTCCACCTGCTCCCAGGTGAGTCGTGACACCTCCTTCGGACGTAGTCCGCAGGCGATGGTCAGGAGCAGGATGATGAACCGGGCCTTGTCCTCACGCACCAAGTCGTCTTCGCTGCGGTTGGTCGGCGGGAGGTCAGCCTTGTCCTCGTCACTCAGCTCCCGCAGCCAGAAGCGCTTTTTCGCCTTGGCCATGATATCGGCGACGTTGATCTTGGAAACGTATCGTCGCGACGGCTCACGCATCGGCCGGACCTGGCGAAGGGGCAGGGGATCCGGCAGGTCGAAGTCGCCGTAGAAGGCCATCATCCTCTCCGAAAAGACGCTCCGCGCGCAGCGGAAATAGGAGTTGAGTGTGGTGATGCGGCGCCCCCTGTCGAGTTGATCCTCGCCGACCTTGCGGAGTGTCGCGGTCCGGTATTCTTCGAGGGCGGAGAGGGTGAGTTCGTTCAAAGGAACCGCATCGGTCTTCTTCCTCCACTGATCGCGCTGCCGCTTCGTTGAGTTTCTGCGCATCAGGGAGAGGCCGGAAATGGCGGCGGCAAGGTGTCGCAGAGCGTTCACCGCCTCTGAGACCGTCGTCTTGCTGAGGTGCACGGCGTTCGATTCATAACGTCGGACCACCTCGCCGACCAGCGGGGCGTGTTTCGCTCCCACCAGGTCGTTGGGCTCGGCGCGATAGCTTGCTCGCAGTCGTCGTTGGTAGGCCCGGGGTTTCTTGAGTTGCTGGAAGTCCGGATGTTCGAAGAGGTCCGAAAACGAATGGCTCGGAACCATCAGAAAAGCGCTGATCTGGTCTGCGAGCTTCTTGGCCTTCTCAAGCTCGCCACCAAGATTGAGGCGATGGCGCTCTCCCTCCTTCTTCACTGCGAAGAGGAAGTCATCAGAGTACCGAGTGTCTCCCTGGACCTGAAACTGGTTCCTGTAAATGCGGTTTCCACGGCGGGTTCGGGCTTCGGTTGGAGTCTGTTTTGGCATGAAAATTTGGGCCCCGTTTGGGCCCCCGTTGAGGTGTTTCAGAATGCATCAAGATTTTCCAATGTTCCACAACATATTGACAACCAATACATTGTGAATCACACTGAATCACCTTGAAACGCTTTCTGGAGCGACTCGAAATCGAGTGTAGGGAAACCTACCGTGGGTTCGAATCCCACTCCCTCCGCCATTTCATTTATCTCACGCCAGTTCGCTTCGCTCACGGCTCCGATGGGGCGGCCTTTCGGCCGGTCGCGCAGTCCCGCTCCTGGCTCCGAGTTCGAACTTCGACCCGAC